>NZ_VFEB01000087.1:0-303119 GCF_007858795.1 Vibrio sp. T20 | reverse complement strand
GTAGTAGATATGACTGGTAAACGCGTCCCGAAGGGTTCGAGCTGTGTGCCCCCGCAAAAAGCGTTTTACTCTTTGTTGAGGGAGATTTGCTTAGAATGACTAGGCTACTTCTCCCTCGCCGCGATTAAAACGCTTTTATCTCGAACAAAATTTAACCACGAAAGGTCAACACGCCCTAGCAACATACATACTTTAGTTGGATAATACTGACTCAATAAGACGACGATAAGACAGGGATGTATGGAAATTACGCCGAATGAACGCGAAGCAGTATATAAAACGATTTTTTCTCGCCGAGATGTTCGTGGTCAGTTTCTTCCCGATGAGATCCCAGAAGATGTTTTGATGCGTGTGCTAACCGCAGCGCACCATGCTCCCAGTGTGGGGTTCATGCAGCCTTGGGATTTTGTTGTCGTTCGTGATATCGAAACCAAGCAACAAATCAAAGCCGGTTTCAATCAGGCTCATGCAGAATCAGCAGAAATGTTTACCGATGAAAAGCAGGCGATGTATAAACGCTTAAAGTTGGAAGGTATCGTTGAATCACCTATCGGTATCTGTGTAACTTGCGACCGTAATCGAACCGGAAAGGTTGTGCTAGGTAGAACCATCAAACAAGAGATGGACTTATACAGCACAGTCTGTGCGGTTCAAAACTTGTGGCTGGCGGCAAGGGCAGAAAATCTAGGGTTAGGTTGGGTGAGTATTCTCCACGATTCAGTACTGCGAGACGCACTCGATATCCCGGAAAACATCGATATTGTGGCCTACCTGTGTATTGGCTACGTTGATCATTTCAAAGATAAACCAGAACTTGAAACCATGGGGTGGCTACCAAGAAGAGACGTCAACTCAGCGATTCATGAAGGCAAGTGGAATGCAGAGCAAATAACGAATTCAGTGGAGGATTAATCTCCCATTTATTTTTATCACTGAATATGAACCATCATTGATTATTTTGTTTGCTAAAAGAGGTGTTTATAAATTAAGTTGGATCTTGATATTATTTATATCAACAGTTTCATAAAGCATATTTCAACTTGAACGAGTAAATAGACCTCCCATTTAGGTTACAGCTATTTTCGTTCCTCTAGACGCTTAATTCGGATATCCATTGAACGACGCTAACTTACGTAGACTTCAGCAGCTTATTGCAAAGTATGAATTAGGTGAAGAGTATCACCTAACGATCGATGCTCTAGAACACTCGCTATCGACTTCTCGTAGAAACACTTCGATCATTCTTAAATGCTTATCGAAATATCGCTGGATTTGTTGGATTCCTTCTAAAGGAAGAGGGAAACTTAGCCAATTTAGAATTTTGGTCAGCTTCCCCGAAGCGTTAGAACAAGTGTTAGCGCTTCAGTTAGAACAGGGGTGCTTTAACGTTATTCCCCGTCTTCTAGAAAGCTATGGTGATGCGGCAATAAAGGCACTGACGCTAGCGACTGAAAAACATAGTCTGTTCAATCAACAACATGATCATTTGCTGATCACTCAATATCCGTGGGTCGATAACCTTGAGCCAGCAAAAACATACCGAACTGCCGAACATCACATCTTAAGGAGTCTCTACAATACGTTACTCGTCCAAGATCATGAAGGAAATCCCCAAGCGAGCCTCGCGCACCATTGGGAGATGGAAGGGCGCTTTCTGCATTTTTGGTTGAGACCGAATGTGTTATTCCATGACGGTGAAAATCTAACGGCCAAAGATGTTGCTCAATGTTTGTTGCAGCTAAAAAATATCGAAGGGCCAGTACAGTCTTTATTTGATCAGGTCAGTGATGTTCAAGTTGTGGGTGATAAACAACTGATTATTGAGCTGACACACGCAAACCCGATGTTTATCTATGCGCTGTGTAGTGCACACGCGTCTATTTACCGTCGCAAGCGTAGCTATTTTGCTAGTGGACGCAGTGCCTATATCGGAACCGGCCCTTTCTCATTAGATGATTGGAGCGAAGAGCGCTTGGTTCTTAAACGTCACCGAGGTTACTTTGCTCAAAATGCCTTGTTAGAACAGATAACGCTCACCGACATCGAGGGTCTAAACGATCACACCCTGAGTTTTAATAGATCTGGCATTGCGGAAGAAACTATGATTAATGCACTTTCGTATCTTGCGGTTAATCGTAGAGAAAACTCAGGCATTACCCCCGAAGACTTAGACAGCTTGGTATCATTTATCAAATCCAGTAGTAAGGAGTTTGATGCCGATATGGTGACGGATGACTTATCTTTCTCGCTTAGTGAACTAACCTGCAGTAATCCCATTCCTGTTTTGATGGGGAGGGTTGTTTTAACTCGACCTAAAATGACGATTCCTTTGCTTCAAGATATGGCAGACTGGCTTGAGCAAACTATCGCGAAGACAGGCGTGACTATTGAAGTCATTGAACTTCCTAATATTAGTGATCCTAGCTTAATGAGTGAGTCGGCAGACTTGTTGTTTATCGAAGAGATTATTGAACAGCCAAAAGAGTACGGTCTTTATGATTGGTTGCTTGCCTCGTCTGGACTCAGATTTATTTTTAACAGTGCTGAGATGAAGGCGCATTGTGAGAGAGTTCGCTCTGCTGTAAGTAGTGATAGTCCAATTGACGAGTTGAGACAAATTGAACAGTCGCTCTATCAACAGAAGTTACTTTGCCCGTTATTTCACGGTAAAGAGAAGGTATCTAACAGTGTTGAAGTTCATGGTGTAGAGATAAATCAAACTGGCTATAGTGATTTTTATAAGCTTTGGATATCTTCAAGCGAGGGGTAATTAATCCACTTTTGAGTTTATGTCTTTCCCCCCCTAATTTCTCGATCATAATGAAAACATGCATGAATTGCCTATCACCCTTTCATGTTTCTTTTGAACACCAATCGTTACTATGACTCAGCATGACTATCAAAGTCATTCTCGGTCATCCCCCAATGACACCCCTACTCATAAATCTATTTCATTAGGATCTAATCGAATGAAACTTAAGCTTATTTCTATCGCACTTATCGCTGGTGGCCTCACGGCTTGTGGCGGAGGTGGCGGTGGTAGCAGCAGTAACAATACGCCAGCACCTCAAACGAAAACCTTACAAGGTGTGGCTATCGATGGTTATATCTCAGGGGCGACTGCATTTTTAGACATCAACTATAACGGTGTGTTAGATGAAGGTGAGCCTAGTAGTATCACTGACGATGAAGGGAGCTATGAACTATCTTTAACGGGCTCTAATTCAGACTGTATGGATTATGCCCCAATCGTAGTAAATGTGCCTGTCGGCGCCATTGATGCGGATAACCCCAACACGCCGATTACTGAACCTTATCAGCTAGTATTTCCGCCTGTCATGACGGTAAGTTCCGATCAAGAAATTAAGTCTACAACACCACTGACAACCGTTCTATGGAATGAAATTCAAGCCGACTTGTATAAAGGTGGCTTAAACAGTTGCTCTGCCTTAAAGCAAGCCGTGAACACCCAAAATAGCGTTATCCAAAATGTGAAAGAGCATGACTTCCGAATTGCGAACCGATACAACATCGCAGTGGAAGATTTGTATGGTGATTTCGTTAAGAATCAAAATACCGAGCTCTATGAGTTAGCGCAGAAAATGATGCCAGCTATTAAAAAGTCGTATCAAGAGACGAAAGATATTCAAAAAGAGAACCCAAAAGCTCAGCAAGCTTATGTTGATTATTACTGGGAGCATTGGGATTACACTAAGAAGAACGAAATTAATAAGTGGTATAAAGTTAAAACAGTGATGACTGCTGACAAGCTGATTGTTATTGAACATGAAGTGTCCGCTGATTTGCAGACCGAACTGGCGTTAAATAAGCATATTGAGCGTAATAGCCAAAAGAAAAATGGTTTGGAATATGACAAAGAAGCTTGGTTCTCATTGGATAGTGATGGAACGGAATATTCATGTTCGGTGCAAGAGACGATCAAGCAACAGGTTTTGCCTAACTCACTCGCGACCTTTGGTGTGTTGAACCGTGGTTGGTCTAAACAACCTGATTGGGACAGTTGTTCACGTCAAAATGTCGGTGCTGGATTCATGCAAACCTTGTCGGCAGATCTTGTCGGTGACTACAAAGATCAGTTTGCCCAAGTACAAGCGAAATTTAATTTTGAGAATAACGCACCACATCCAGAGTGGGTTAATCTAGGCGATTCATTGGATAGTGTGTCGCGCAGCGACTTTGATACGCTCAACTACCTATCGGTAGATTTTAATGACAACAGTTCCTATGGATCTGACAGCTGGAACAGACATAAGTATGCGTACATTGAAAATACGCCGTTTGATTATACTCAAACGATAACGTCTAGATATTCTCAAGGTAACTGGACTAAAGGTTATTACTACCAAAATGGCACAAGTCGATTTGAGTGTTCAGATGATGGTGTGAACTGGTCAAAAGAGACTTGTAAGTAACGCTGACGAAGTTGTGACTTAATAACTCTAGATACCTTTATGCAATAAAAAATCCAGTGTCTATAAGACACTGGATTTTAGTTTTGCTGACCGTTATATGGCTTCGTTTTATTGAAAGCGCTTAAGCTATCTCTATTTTCTCAGCTTGGTTCTGCTCTACCATTGATAGCGCTAGCGCTTCTGCAGCCTTAATACCATCGATACCAGCAGACAGGATACCGCCTGCGTAGCCTGCACCTTCACCTGCAGGGAAGAAGCCCTTAAGGTTGATGCTTTGGAAGTCTTTGCCACGTTTGATACATACAGGAGAAGACGTGCGAGTTTCAACACCGGTTAGTAGGCCGTCTGGCGTAGAGAAACCTTTGATCTTCTTCTCGAACGCAGGGATTGCTTCACGAATCGCTTCGATAGCAAAATCAGGCAGCGCTTTTGAAATATCAGTCAGGTGGATACCCGGTGTGAACGACGGTTGTACTTCACCGATTGCACTTGGATCGCGACCTTTCAAGAAGTCACCGATTTTCTGAGCAGGGGCATCGTAGTTTTCGCCACCAAGAACGTAAGCTCCGCTTTCTAGTTCACGTTGTAAACGGATACCAGCCAAAGCATCACCTGGGTAATCGCGTTCTGGGTCGATACCAACAACGATTGCGCTGTTTGCGTTACGTTCTGCACGAGAGTATTGGCTCATGCCGTTAGTTACTACGCGGCCTTCTTCAGACGTTGCAGCTACTACAGTACCACCTGGGCACATACAGAAGCTGTATACAGTGCGGCCATTCTTACAGTGGTGAACTAATTTGTAGTCCGCAGCACCTAGGATTGGGTTGCCTGCGTTCTTACCGAAACGAGCTTCATCGATCATCGATTGCTTGTGTTCGATGCGGAAACCAACAGAGAAAGGCTTCGCTTCCATGTAAACGCCACGATCGTACAGCATTTCAAACGTATCTCGGGCACTGTGACCAACAGCCAGTACAACGTGGCGAGATTTGATCTCTTCACCGTTAGAAAGCGTTAAGCCAGTGATTTGGCCATCTTCCATATGAAGGTCATCTACGCGAGTGCTGAAGCGAATTTCGCCACCTAACTCGATGATAGATGCACGCATTTTCTCGATCATGGTAACCAGTTTGAAGGTACCGATGTGCGGCTTACTTACGTATAGGATCTCTTCTGGTGCACCAGCTGCAACGAACTCTTCGATTACTTTACGGCCGTAGTGTTTTGGATCTTTCACTTGGCTGTAAAGCTTACCGTCAGAGAAGGTACCTGCGCCGCCTTCACCAAACTGAACGTTTGATTCTGTGTTCAGTGTGCGCTTACGCCAGAAACCAAAGGTATCTTTAGTACGTTCACGAACTTCTTTACCACGCTCAACGATGATTGGGTTGAAGCCCATTTGAGCAAGCACTAGGCCAGCGAACAAACCACAAGGGCCAAAGCCGATAACCACAGGGCGTTCAGTTTGGTTTTCAACGGCTTTAGCAACAAACTTGTACTCCATATCAGGAGTTACTTTTACGTGCGGGTCGCTGATGAATTGTTCCAACAACTCAACTTCGTTTTCAACGAGAACGTCAAGCGTGTAGATAAGTAAGATCTTTGATTTCTTACGAGCATCGTAGCCACGTTTAAAGATATTAAAAGAGAGTACCTGATCAGAGTTAATACCAAGTTTCGCTTCAATAGCGTCTTGAATAGCAGACTCTTCATGGTCTAGTGGGAGTTTAATTTCGGTTAAACGTATCATTTCGATGTCTCGTTTTTATAGGTGTCTTAGCTAGTTCGTTTCTTTATACAGAGTTTGATGAAAACGCTGATGTTGAAAGAAGCGATAAGCTCACAATGGCGCGCATTTTACGAGAAATTGATTTATCTGTCATACTAATTTGGAAACATGGAGCAAATAGACACGATATTAGAGCCGTATGATGTTGAATTTTGCTTTGGGATGAGTATTATCCCCATTCTTCAATTTTGACTAACTTATAGAGCAGAGCATCATGGCATTTGTCGTAGGCGATAATTGTATTCAATGTAAATACACAGACTGTGTGGCAGTGTGCCCCGCAGATGCGTTCCATGAAGGCCCAAATTTCATGGTAATCAACCCAATCGAATGTATTGATTGTGGTTTATGTGTACCTGAATGTGATGCTCAAGCTATCTTCCAAGAAGATGAGCTACCAGAAGATCAAAAAATCTTTATCGAAGTGAACGCAGAGCTTGCCGAAATCTGGCCGGTACAAACGGAAGTAAAAGCACCAATGGATGACGCTGAGAAGTGGAATGGTGTCGCTGATAAGTTGGCAATGCTAGAAAAGTAATTGTTGAAAAGAACTTAAATAAAAAGGCGTACTGATTTAATCAATACGCCTTTTTTAATATTTGAACATTGTCGACTGGATCGTTAGCTTATGAGACCTAGCTGTGCTGACGACGCATGTTGTCGAGAATGATGCCAGTCGCCATTGCAACGTTCAAAGACTCTGCGCCACCGAATGCTGGAATCGTAATCTTATCTGTCACGTATTTAGCGGCGTGTTCACGAATACCGTGAGACTCGCTGCCCATCAGCAAAATGCCATTTGCAGTGAAGTCAGTCTTATGAACACTTTCGCCTTCCAAAAATGCACCGTAAACCGGTAGATTCGCTTGCTCTAAGTAAGCTGGTAAGTCAGTTTGACTTACGTGTACTCGGCCAAAGCTGCCCATAGTCGCGCTGATAGTTTTAGGGTTGTATGGGTCTGCGCAATCACTGCTCGCAACGATATGCTTGATGCCATACCAGTCTGCTACGCGAATAATCGTACCTAGGTTGCCAGGGTCTGAAACGCCATCAAGTGCAATCATCAGTCCTGTCGCTTCTGGTAGTTCAAACGTTGGGATCTCAACAACCGCAATCGCTGCATTGTTACTTACCAAAGTGCTCGCTTTGGTTAGGTCATCCAGTGAGGCTTCAACACAATCAAACTCAATCAGTGATGCGTGATTTTCAGATAAGAAATCAGCGGTAGCAAAGACGTTCTTCACGACTAAGTCACTATTGAACAGCTCAAGAACGTTCTTTTCACCTTGAACTAGAAATAGGCCGTGGGCTTTACGTTGTTTCTTTTGGCCCAAAGCACGAAGGAGTTTTAATTGGTTTTTTGAAATCATGTTTTTATCCTAGATATAAGCTCGCGCATTATAGAGCAAAGGTTGGGTAACCAAAAGCGTGATGACTCAATGCGATCCACATAAAAAGCAAAAGCAACTCACTTAAAAAAGAAAAACGCACTAAATAGCGCGCTCTTATGGGGATTTACTTACCTAAGTCTCGCTGAACTGACAGCTTAATACGGAGCAGGATAGCGCTTAAAGATGGTATTGATATCGGTAAGGATCTCTTTTGATAACGGTTTACTGAAAGCGGCAACGTTCTCTTTTAGCTGCTCCATAGTGGTTGCACCAATGATGGTGGACGTCACCCCATCAACTTGATTACACCAAGCCAATGCCAGTTGGCTCGGAGTAAATCCATGAGCATTCGCCACTTCAACATAGCCTTTCACCGCTTCATTGGCAGACTCGGTGTCGCGGAAAATGCCTTTACGTTGCATGTAAGTCCAACGGCTGCCTTCCGGTCTTGCGCCATCGATGTACTTTCCACTCAACATGCCTGCAGCCAAAGGCGACCATGGTAGGTAAGCGACATCTTCATGCACACAATTTTCAATCAGATATGGCCAGTCTTTTGCGTGCAGCAAGCTAAATTCATTTTGAATCGAAACCATACGTGGCAAATCGTGTTTTTCGCTCAGCTTGAGGTAAGTGTTAATGCCCCAAGTGGAATCATCTGAAAGCCCAACATGGCGGATTTTACCCGCCTTAATGCAGCTTGCCAGTGCTTGTAGAATTTCCAACATCTCAGCTTCATGCTGTTTTCGGTCAATATCACTGAATCGAATGTGATTTGGGAAATGTTTACCAAAGTGTGGCGTTGTGCGATTTGGCCAATGAAGTTGGTAAAGGTCGATATAGTCTGTTTGTAGGCGTTTTAATGATGCATCAACTGCTGCGATCACCGCTTCACCGGTTATAGGGCCACCATCTCGAACCCAAGGTAGTCCTGGCCCCGCAATTTTGCTCGCAATGATCAACTCTTGGCGACGCTGTGGATTACGAGACAACCAGTTGCCGATAATTGCTTCTGTTTTGCCGTAGGTATCTGGAGAAGGTGGAACCGCGTACATTTCTGCTGTATCGATAAAGTTAATACCTTGGCTTAATGCGTATTCGATCTGTTGGTCGGCTTGCTGTTGCGTATTTTGCAGCCCCCAAGTCATGCTACCAAGACAGATACGGGAAACGGGAATTTGACTACTTCCTAGTTTTGAATATTCCATTGAATTCGGGATTCCTGTGGTTAAGTTCTCTGGTACTCGCATAAAAGTATTTGAAAAGAGGGCGAGTGAGGAATGAAAACGAATATGAATTATTAGCACAAAATGGCACGACAAGGTATGGCTTGGGGAAGTTTAATGAGTCATTTCTCAGCGTGTGAACTGAGATGGCGATGTAATCGAGTAGCTATAGATACAGGTATAGGCGAAGGTCGGAAAGTAAAAGAGTGCTGATAGGCTGACGCCTGAATAGGGCAAATTGGAAATAGAGAAAGGTCTAAAGACAAAGAGCTCGACATCATAGAGAAGTAGAGCTCTTTATTAGGGGTTCTATAAATACGTTCTGAGTATTATCAAGTTACGAGGTCGCGTTGGTATCGAACCCACCCTGGGTCTGCGCCTGTCTTAGAGCTTCCTGCCTTTGAACTTCTTTCTCAGTTAATACTGGTTGAAGTGTTTCCTCAGAGGCTTGAGGAGAGAAAATGAAATATTTATTAATCGTCATAACAGTGTCTCCGTGTAACGTATGACAGATTTTGCATCAAGGATAAACTGTGATCATCATCCACTTTGTACTTTTTTTGGGCTGAGAGCGAAGGGCGTAGAATGCGTACAAAGCGATCGCTTATCATCCGTATGCAATATTGGAACTGACGAAACCCTCTGTTTTTAAGTATAGGAAGCTCCTCTAATTTCGTACAATAATGATTTAGAGCAATTACATAGATGGTCAGGGGCGTAAGATGAAAAACCTCGCTGCTGACTCTGTGTTCGTATTTTTCTAAAAATACATCATTTATTTACGTTAATAATTAAGTCAGTAAATCAATTACTTAATCCATGGTGAGATAAATTATGGAAAAGCTTGTAGAACGTTTTCTGAATTACGTTACTTTTGATACCAAATCCGATCCTTCTAATCAGCAATGCCCAAGTTCACCGGGTCAAATTACCTTTGCTGAAGCCTTAAAGTTAGAATTGGTTGCATTAGACTTAGTTGATGTGTCTTTAGATGAAAATGGGTATTTGATGGCGAAGCTGCCTTCTAATGTTGATTATCCTGTGCCGGCTATTGGTTTTGTGGCGCACATGGATACCGCTCCTGATGCATCAGGTGCCAACGTGAAACCACAAGTGATTAAAGATTACCGAGGTGGAACGATTGAATTAGGTGAAAGTGGCGAGAGTTTGAACCCAAGCCAATACCCAGACCTGGATAGTTTGCATGGTCATGATCTTATCACTAC
Source organism: Vibrio sp. T20 (assembly GCF_007858795.1). NCBI lineage: Bacteria > Pseudomonadati > Pseudomonadota > Gammaproteobacteria > Vibrionales > Vibrionaceae > Vibrio > Vibrio sp. T20. The sequence continues at coordinate 293,051 of NZ_VFEB01000087.1, read as the reverse complement.
TGATGGCACGACTCTGCTTGGTGCCGACAACAAAGCGGGCATCGCTGAAATCATCAGCGCGATTGCTTACCTGAAAGCGAATCCTGACATCAAACACGGCGATATTTGTATTGGTTTTACGCCAGATGAAGAGATTGGGCGTGGTGCGAACCTGTTTGATGTTGAGAAGTTTGGTGCTGAATGGGCGTATACCATTGATGGCGGCCCAGTCGGTGAGTTGGAGTTTGAGAACTTTAATGCCACAAGTGCTGATGTTATCTGCCACGGCGTAAACGTTCACCCAGGTACCGCAAAAGGTAAAATGGTGAACTCGATGAACATTGCGGCGCAATTCCAATTGATGATGCCAGCGCAAGAAACACCTGAATGCACAGAAGGCTATGAAGGTTTCTACCACCTGAAATCGGCTGAAATGGGCGTCGCTCGCTCTGAATTGGGTTATATCATCCGTGATTTTGAGCGTGAAGGCGTAGAAGCACGTAAAGCATTCATGCAGCAAAAAGTGGATGAATTGAATGAGCGCTTAGAGAAAGGCCATGTTGAGTTGGTACTGACTGATAGTTACTTCAACATGAAAGAGATGGTTGAACCTCATCAGCATATTATTGAGTTGGCTAAGCAAGCGATGATTGAGTGCGACGTTGAGCCTATGATCAAACCTATCCGCGGTGGTACTGACGGCGCTCGCTTATCTTTCATGGGACTACCGTGTCCGAATATCTTTACTGGTGGCTACAACTTCCACGGTATTCATGAGTTCATTACCATTCAAGGCATGGAGCAAGCGGTAAAAGTAATTGTCGAATTGTCTCAACGTACGGCAACTCATTACCAAAAATAGAACATTAGAGCGTTATATCTCTTTGTATTTTTGAGAGTATTCAATAATACTCTCTTTAAGTATAAGGGAGTACGCGATGAAAAAGTTAGTTTTACTTTGCACCCACTTAGCCGTGGGTGCTGTTGGTTTTGGGCTTGGTGTTTATGCGCTACCTATTTTGATTGAGCCTGATTCTCCTTCCTCAAGTTCTGTCGAAGCGATCAGTCAGCAGGCTATCTACACAGGTGAGTTTACCAAAGACCGAGAAGACAGTGATTTCTTGCATTGGGGAGAAGGCATCGTCTCTGTATCTGAAAGTGCGATTGCTTTTGAGGGCGAACTGGCGCCGGGACCAGACTACAAGGTCTACCTCTCGCCTAAGTTTATTGAAACCGAACAAGCTTTTAATGACAGTAAGAACGAGTTACTCAGAGTTGGAGATGTGAAAACATTCGACCGTTTTATGGTTGAGCTTCCTGAAGGTATTGATCTTAATCGATTTAATACCGTTGTGATTTGGTGTGAAACTTTTGGCCAATTTATTACTTCTGCCCAGATAAAATGATAGCCTTAGCTAGGCTGGTACCAGAATGAACACGAGCGCTCCGGAGTTGAGCGCTTTTTCATAGCTCTGATATTAGCGGCTTTCTTGTAAAGCTAATCGTTGTAAAGCTAACTGTTGTAATGCTAAGGATTAAGTAATGGAAAAAGTGTGGCAAGTAATAGATTTCCTACTCGCTCATAAGTTTATTTTTAGTGCGTTGATTATCACTATTATTTTGATCATTCGCCGAATCACCTTGTCTCAAATAAGAGGTGATGTTGCTTTCCTTAGCGAAGACCAACGTAACTGGATGTCACGAACCAAAAACGGCACATTCGCGATTATTGTTGTGACGTTATTTGTGTTGTGGAAATCCGAAATCAGTGAGTTTGCACTGTCAGTTACGGCCATAGCGGTTGCTATAGTCGTCGCATCTAAAGAGATCATATTGTGCTTCACAGGTTCTATTCAGCGTGCGAGTTCTCGTTCATTTAGAATTGGTGACTGGATTGAGGTGGGTAAAATCAGCGGTGAGGTGATTGAGCACAATTTGATGGCGACTGTGATTCAAGAAATAGATTTGTATCATGGGCAATATCATTTCACTGGCAAGACTGCCACGCTACCCAATAGCATGTTCTTCACTTATCCGGTAAAGAACCTCAACTTCATGAAGCGCTATGTTTACCATAACTTTGTTGTGACGGTGAAAGACTTTGTAAACCTATACCCTATGGTGCCGGGTCTTATTGTGAAAATTGAAGAGCATTGCGAAGAGTTTATCGATGTTGCCCGCCGTTATAACGGAGTGATCGAAAAGCACGCTGGTGTTGACCTTCCTGGTTCTGAGCCTCACATCCATATCACGAGCAGTTCGACGGGTGAGCAAGAAGTACATTTTATGATCTTCTGCCCGACCGAAAAAGCGATTCATTTAGAGCAAGACATTCGCAAGGACTTTATGGAAGCGTACGCGGAGGAGTTTCCAACGAGCGCTTAATTTGCTTATCGGTCTATTGCGACTAAGCTACAGCGTCCAAACTATAAGTCCAAAAAAGAAAGCCGAGAGCGATAATATCGACTCTCGGCTTTTTTGTTCTTGCTATCTAATAGCTTAATCTAGGTCAGCGAGTGGCAGCCAATCGACTTGCACGCCAGCTTGCTCAAACATATCTTGGCTAACTTTGATTTTATCACCCCAGCGAGAAAGGAAATCTTCACTTTGCTCTGGGCAATGTACTGCTGAAATTCCTGTTTGAATGATTTTTGCTGCACAGTTCGGACAAGGGAAGTGGGTTACCCATATTTCACAACTGTCCAAATCACGCTTAGCGAATAGAATCGCATTTTCTTCAGCGTGAAGTGTCTTTAGGTACTTCATCTCTCTGTCATCAGTATCCGCACTATCAGACACGCCATGTGGGTAGCCATTAAAGCCAACGGAAACAATACGGTTGTGCTTAGTGATTACGGCGCCGACTTGAGTTGAAGGATCTTTACTCCAAGAACCGACCAATTCCGCCATTTGATAGAAACGTTTAGCCCATTTTGAAATCATGAGAATTCCTTAACAATTAAATGTGAATGCTTATCTGTCTGACAATACATTATGTTAGACAATATCCATAGAGAACAAAAGCTGAGAGGTTGATTTACTTAGGAATTGTAGCGTGTTTGTAATCACTTTATAAGCACTTGGTTTCAATTAACATATTGATACACTTTGACTAGTTATAATTGATATTCCTCGGACAATGGTAACGAGTGTGTTACGTAAATTTTATGCTGTTCAAATACTAATAAGTGACGGTATAACCATGCGTAAAAAGTTGATCCTTACGGCTCTTGCAAGCTCTCTTATTCTTGCTGGATGTGGGCAAGATGCTCAAAATGCTAAGCAAGCGCCTTTACCTCTCGTAGCTGTACAGGATGTTAGCGTTGTTTCTCACCAGCAAAGTAAGTCGTACATCGGTCGTATTGAAGCCGTTGAAGACACGGCTATCACAGCGCAAGTTTCGGGCTATCTACAAAGCCGTCATTTCAATGAAGGTCAAATGGTCGAAAAGGGCCAGCTGCTATATTCCATTGAGCCATCTTCGTTTGAAGCTGAAGTTGCAAGCGCAAAAGCGTCTGTTGCTCAAGCAAACGCGAACCTTAAGAAAGCCGAGCTTGATTTTAACCGTGGTAAAAACCTACTTCCGAAAGGCAGTATTTCTCAATCAGAATTCGATGCATTAACGGCAAACTTATTAGGCTCTCAAGCACAGCTTGAAGCCAGCCAAGCTCAGTTAAACGCCGCGAATGTCCAACTTTCTCATACCAAAATTATCGCGCCTTTCTCTGGAAGAATCAGTGACACTAAAGTAAGTAAAGGTGATCTGGTTTCACCGTCTTCAGGTGTATTGACGACTTTGGTTAGCCTAGATCCAATTCATGCATCGTTCAGCATTAGTGAGCGTGAGCGTATTGAGCTGGGTATGGACCGTATTGAAGGTGACGGCAGCAGCGACTCTGCAGGTGTTGAAGTTCAGATTATGCTTGAGAATGGTGAAGCGTTTGAACACCTAGGTCAGCTCGATTTTTTGGGTAACCGTATCAATCTCAATACCGGTACGATCGCGATGCGCGCAATCGCTGATAATCCGAATCAACGATTACTTCCTGGTCAACACGTTCGTGTGGATCTACGTGAAAAGCAATCTATTGATGTTGTGACTATCCCACGCCGAGCAGTACAAACCGACCTAGAAGGTGACTTTGTGATGGTACTGGTTGAAGGTGAAGCGGCACCAGTTGCTGAGCGCAGAAACATCGAGATGGGTCGTCAGGTTGAAGGTGGTGTAATTGTTCATTCTGGATTAGAGAAGAACGACGCAGTCATCACTCAAGGCTTACAGCGTGTCCGTAATGGTATGTCCGTTCGCATTCAACCTTCTGCAGAACAAGCTGAGTAAGGGGGCTATTTATGTTGAGTCGTTTCTTTATTCAAAGGCCTAAGTTTGCCCTTGTTATATCCATCATATTAACGCTGGCGGGTGCGATTTCTCTCGCTATCTTGCCGGTGGCTGAATATCCAAAAATTAGCCCACCGTCGGTCAGTGTGTCTGCATTCTATACGGGCGCAAGTGCTGAAGTGGTGGAGCAGGCGATAGCCGACCCCATAGAAACGTCGGTTAACGGCGTAGAAGATATGATCTACATGTCCTCTAAAAGTGCTAACGATGGTTCATACAACCTTAACGTGACCTTTGATGTCGGTACTGATGCTGATATGGCTCAGGTCAACGTGCAGAACCGTGTTGCTCAGATCGAATCGAAACTTCCACAAGAAGTAAGAATGGTGGGTGTAACGGTCAAGAAGCGTTCTCCTGACTTGCTGATGGTATTGAACTTCTACTCGCCGAACGGAGAGTATGACGATCAATTCTTGATCAACTACGTGAACTTGAACATTAAAGACCAATTGGCCCGTGTAAAGGGTATCAGTGAAGTTAACGTATTGGGTGGTGGCGAATACGCGATGCGTGTTTGGTTAGACCCTGAGAAAATGGCTAACCTCAATATAACCACCTCTGATGTGAATCGCGCCTTGGCTGAACAGAACGTTCAGGTAGCGGCTGGTCGTATTGGTGCAGCACCTTACAACAACGCACAAGAAGTGCAGTTCAACTTGGTAACCAAAGGCCGACTAGAAACGGCTGATGAGTTTGAAAATGTTGTACTTCGTGCAAACCAAGATGGTTCAACGGTTTATTTAAAAGACGTTTCACGCGTTGAGCTTGGCAAAAAGTTCTACGATGGCAATGGTAAATACCGTGGTCAAGACGCTTCAATCGTAACGTTGTCACTTCAATCAGACGCTAACGCGCTGGAAAGTGGTAAAGCGGTGATGGCGATGCTGGATAATTTAGGCAAAAATTTCCCTGAAGGCGTTGCTTATGAGGCGAGTTATGACACGACACTCTTCGTTGCAGAGTCGATCAAAGGCGTAGTAAAAACGCTAATTGAAGCGATCTTACTGGTTATCGCGGTAACGTATCTGTTCTTAGGTAGTGCGCGTGCGACTTTGATTCCGGTGGTTGCGATTCCTGTATCTTTGATTGGTACTTTTGCGGTCATGCAGATGACAGGCTTTACCATCAACACGGTGACTCTATTTGGTTTGATATTGGCGATTGGTATCGTAGTAGATGATGCGATCTTGGTTATTGAAAACGTTGATACCACGATGGCCAAAGACCCAACGATCTCACCGCGTAAAGCAACGCTTATCGCAATGAAGGAAGTAACGGGTCCGATTGTTACTTCGACGTTGGTACTGTTAGCGGTATTCATTCCAGTAGCTATGCTGCCAGGTATTACCGGTATCATGTACCGTCAGTTTGCTCTAACTATCTGTATCGCTGTTGTTATCTCTTCTATTAATGCTCTAACACTGTCACCTGCATTGTGTTCATTAGTTCTTAAGCAGGGCGGTGGTAATACGGCTCGTTGGTACCAAGCGTTTAACCGTGGTCTTGAATCAGTAACCAACAAATACGGTCAAATTGCAGGCTTCCTTGTGAAAAAGGGTGTTCTGCTGTTTACCTTCTTCGTTGTGGCGCTAGCAGCGGTAACTTACTTCGCGAAAACCACGTCTACGGCGTTCGTACCTCAAGAAGATAAGGGTATTTTACTGGTTAACGTTCAACTTCCGGATGCGGCTTCACTGTCTCGTACCGAGGATGTGACGAAGCAGTTGCTAGAGATGGTTGAACAAGAGCCTGGCGTTGACGGTGTAACACTGGTTAACGGCTATGCATTCATGACAGGCGCTTCTGCTTCGAATGGTGCGTCGATGTTCATCAAGCTCCACGATTGGGAGATGCGTAACGCACTGGATGGTCAACATTCTGCGCAAGCAATTTCGCAACGTATTAATGGCCGAGCAGCCACTGAATTACCTCAAGCTATCGTGTTTGCAATGGGACCTCCAGCAGTACCAGGTATGGGTGCAGCGTCTGGATTTGAGTTTGTTCTAGAAGATACATTAGGTCGTAGCCGTACTGATCTAGCGATGGTTATGAATGACGTGATTGCTGAGGCCACTAAACAGCCTGAGATATCACATACCTTCAGTACCTTCCGTGCCAATGTACCTCACTACTATGTCGACATTGACCGCGAGAAAGCGCAGCAACTTGGTATTCCGTTGTCGGAAATCTTCCAAACATTACAAGGTAACCTAGGTTCTCTGTATGTGAATGATTTCACCATGTTTGGTAAGAACTTCCGTGTCACCATGCAAGCTGACAGTGAACACCGTAGCAGCATGGATGACCTACAACGATTCCACGTGCGTTCGTCTAATGGCGAGATGATCCCGTTAAGCACATTGGTGACTTACGACCAGATCTTCGAACCTGATGTAGCATGGCGTTACAACATGTACCGCAGTGCAGTGATCCAAGGCCAACCAGCGCCGGGTTACTCAAGTGGTGATGCGATTGTGGCGATGGAACGTGTAGCTGCAGAAGTTCTGCCACAAGGTTACCAGTACGAATGGACAGGTATGGCTTACCAAGAAGTACTCGCAGGCAACCAAGCGATCTTTGCGTTCGCATTGGCGCTGATCTTCATCTACTTGTTCATGGTGGCTCAATACGAGAGTTGGACTATACCGATTGCGATTATCCTAGTGGTACCTGTCGCAACATTAGGCTCCTTCTTGGCGTTGAACCTGACAGGCACACCACTGAATCTCTATGCGCAAATTGGTTTGGTCCTCTTGATAGCCTTGGCCGCGAAGAATGCAATCTTGATCGTGGAATTTGCTAAGGTGGAACGTGAAGAGAAAGACGCACCAATCGAAGATGCAGCAGTGAAGGGCGGTACGCTGCGTTTCCGTGCTGTGAACATGACGTCTTGGTCATTCATATTGGGTATTTTCCCACTTATCTTCGCTGCGGGCGCAGGTCACGTGAGCCAGAACTCTCTGGGTATTTCTCTGATTGGTGGTCTGCTATGTGTGTTGTTAGCGGGTACGTTCCTAATCCCTGGCTTCTATGCATTCGTACAGCGTAAGCGTGAGAAGGCACACGGTGGCAATACCAAGTTGATTCCACTGGATGACGAATAGGGAACTGAATGTCTTGCATGATTAGTCCCTTACAAGAGTAACCCTTGGAAAATTAATTCCTTATAAAAACTGAGGCTTAGCATTGCGCTAAGCCTTTCTTTATTCCACTAATGAATAAAATCGCTATTTATATAATCAAATGTTTATTATGTGATAGAGTTAACACTCTAATTTTGGTTTTGTAATAAAATGATGTTTTATTATTAAGTCTTTGTTTAATATGGAATTAACAAGGTTCAGCTAACGAGTGTATGCTCGAAAACATTTGCACAATAGTGTGAAGTGTTTCAAAATTACCTAGTTATATTGAAATTTTTTGTGCATTGAGGTTCTTATGAAAGTCATTGATTTATTTAAACACCGAGGCGATAGCATGTCTTCGCAACACTCAGAGTTTATGCAATGGATGTCTCCAGCTCTTAGAGATTACTGGGGTGACTTTCTAAATCGCACGCAAAATAGCCATTTCTTTGCGTGGGTTCGTGATCATCACAAACCTGCTGTAAATGAAGATGCACCAGAAATGCCAGTAGAACAACCGATCGTGTTAAAGCCAGAAGCACAGCTTGTGTTTGATGAGCTTAATCAGCAGATCGGTGAAATTATCCATACTGGTGACTGGATCAATGTCAGCCAAGACCGTATCAACCAGTTTGGTGTTGTTACTGAAGATATGCAGTGGATTCACACCGAGCCTGAAAAAGCAGAAACAGACTCTCCGTTCAAAACAACCATCGCACATGGTTTTTTAACTTTATCTCTGCTTCCTAGATTGACTGACAGTGTCGACCCTGACAAGTCTCAATTCCCAACGGCGAAGATGGTCGTAAACATTGGCCTTAACCAAGTGCGTTTCCCATATCCTGTTAAATCGGGCAGTAACGTTCGAGCTAAAAGCACGCTAACAAAAGTAACGCCAATTAAGAAAGGGCTAGAGATTGAGCGCGAAATTCGCGTAGAAATCGAAGGTATTCGTCGTCCTGGCGCTGTGATCGTTTCGGTGATTCAACTTCACTTTTAAACGAACCATATAGATTCCAAAAAAGAGAGAGCTTAATGCTCTCTCTTTTTGTTTTCATAAGATAAAACTATCTCACTTATTTAATGCGAGTGTAACCGTACTCTTCGATAAGATCTTGTCCTTGCTTCGACTTCACGAACTTGATGAAGTCTTTGCTCTCGTCAGAAACAGAGTCTGTCTTATGCAGCAACAAGAATGGGCGAGCCAGTTCATAGCTGTGGTTTGCAATGTTCTTAGATGTCGGCTCTACGCCTTCAAATGTGATTGCCTTGATCGAACGATCGATAGAACCAACCGAGATAAAACCAATAGCATGCGGGTTATGGTTAACAATCGTCTTTACCATGCTGTTGCTGTTTACAACCAAGTTATTTGGGTTGATGTCCGACACTAGACGGTCGTTAATGATTTGGGTTAAACCAAGCAAGCTCTCAAAGCTGTAACGTGAACCAGAAGAAGCTTCACGAGTCACCACTGCAATAGGTTGATCCGCACCGCCTACTGCTTTCCAGTTTGTGATTTTGCCTTTGTAGATATCGAACAACTGTTCACGTGTAACGTTGCTTACACTGTTTGAACGATTGGTTACGACTGCTAGGCCGTCAAAGGCAATTGGGAATACCTTCAATTTCTCATCCTGCTCGCGGTCGGTTAAATAACGCGAGCTCATACCGATGTCAGCCACACCTTTATTAACCATGGTAATACCCGCTGTAGAACCAATGCCTTGAACCGCAATATAGTTATCAGGGTGAGTCTTGTTGTACTCCTCAGCTAATACATCCATCACACGTGATACAGAAGTGGAGCCCGAAATATTGGTTTCTTGTGCAAAAGCAGTGTGAGAAGACAGGGCTAAGGATAAAAGAGAGGCAAGCGCGACTCGTAACATAAACAACTCCTAGTTAATAACATTTGCCGGCTATGATAGGTCGGTTATATGACATTTTTGTGAAATTCTATATGCTCGATATGTCGTTGTTAGCTTGATGGGTGAAAGCTAGTGGGGTTTACGAAAGCAAGATTCGTTTCTGGGAGCAATGCGGGTATTTTGTTTACGCTTGTTCGCTAAAATGTTGGTTGAGTCCTAAGCTAAGTAGAGGAATTCACTACTTAGAAGTTTCTATGAAGTTACAAGGGGTGTTATGTCCGTCATTCATATCGAACTGAATCGTCTTTTAATTGGGGCTGAGAGGCTCTGTACATCTCGGAATAGCAGTTTACCTGTCGAGTTAGGCAAATCCCTATATGAAGAGTGTGAGGGGGGAGTGCTGTTTTCTCAGGCGCATTATCTACTCGACTCATCTCACAGTGATTATACAAACGAGATTGCCTGCGTGACCTTTGATGAATCGTTATCTTGTTGGTTGGTGATGGTGCCGCTTGAAGGCGATGCTGAAACTGATTCCGTGAATTGGGGACCTTATCCCTACCTTCCTAAATCGAAGGATCTTGATGCAATTCTGGCTGAGATAGAAAAAGATCCTAAATCATACTTCTGGTCATAACCAATGGGTTCCGACAATTGCGGGTGGCGTAACCCCAGAGTTAACTTGTTTACACCACCTTCCACTCAATACTTTCTTCAATATGTTTAAATTTGAGTCTTTAAGCCTTGTGTTTGAGCTTGTGCGACTAACGAACGGAAGTCTTTGGGTGCCTTGCCGTGATACGTCTTAAAAGCAGTGCTGAAGTGAGCCGCGCTTTTAAAGCCAGATTCATAAGCAATTTGAGTGATAGATTTATTCGATGTTCTGAGCTGAGTGGCCGCGTGGGCGATTCGCTTGATCTTTAATAGATTTGAAAAGGAAAGATCTTCGGCCGATAAACGGCGTTTAAGTGTGGCTGGTGACATCCCCATATAGCTGGCTAGAGTATCGAGTGAGATATTATTTTCTATGTTCTGTTCAATGTAATGGATAACTTTTTGTGTCACGGTCAACCTTGAAGCTCGGGCAATGATAACCAATAGAGCAGGGTGCTGTTCCACCATCAGAGAAAGCAAGCCTAAGCCTAATTGAGTGAGTGCGTAGTCATTCTTAGTTGATGAATTTGCAAGCGATATGATGAGTCCTTTTAGTTGACAGATTTCGGTGTCAGTTTGATTGAACTTAATGTACTTGTCTGGGATTCGAGTGGATTCTAAATCGCTGAAATTATTGATGAATTTCTGGAAAATGGTCAGATCGAAATCTACACAGGTTGCGCTAAATTCACCATTTTCGGTGTTAACCGTGATGTCTTTAATCTGTCCTGAATTGTAGATCGTAAAATCCCCCGCTTGTAACGAGGCTTCAGTGCCATTGGGTAACACGAAAGAAATGCTGCCCTTTGATACTATGAAAATACCGTTTTTAGAGGCGGGGTAACGTTCTCGCTTCCTAGGTATGAAGTTTCTAAATTGGGTAACAGTGATTGATGACATAGTTCGCTTCTTTGACGTTGTAAATTGATTGCTTATTTTTTTTAAGTATTGTTTAAGCATGAGACATTTACAAAAAAGGCGCTAATTAATAGCGCCTTTAGAAGTGAACCTTTGAGGCTTTTAGCCTTGTAAGGTCTAAGCTTCGGTTTCGTTTGTTGTTTCAGGCTCGCTAGGCAAGTCCGCAAATACTTGAGTAGGTTTAGCTACTAAGTTACGGTTTTCCTGATTAACTTCGGAGAGAACTACTTCTAAAACGTCTCCTAGTTTGTATACCATTTCTTTATCGATAGATACAGTACCCATATCACCGTTGCACTCTATTCTTTCTTTATTATCAAGAATGAGAGATCCAGGGATAAATGCAGCAGCTCCATTTTCAAGTAGACGCACACGCATACCTGCACGGTTAATATCGAAAATCTCTGCTTGGAAGCGAGTTTCTTCTGCTGGAGCATTTGCTAGAGTGCGAGCATACAACCAATCGCCAACATTACGCTCAGCCATGCCGTGGTGGCGACGGTGAAGGGCAAGTTCATCACCAATGGTTTCATCTGGTGTTTGAATTGGTGCTTTACCTAAGATATGCGCTTTCAGCATACGGTGGTTAATCATGTCGCCGTATTTACGAATTGGAGAAGTCCACGTTGCGTAAATATCTAAACCCATCGCGTAGTGTGGCGCAGGCTCATTGCTGATTTCGCTGTACGCTTGGAACTTACGAATACGGTTGTCGTAGTAGCTGTTGTCTAAAGAACCTAACCAACGACGTAGAGTAGCAAAACCTTCTAGAGAAACGATCTGCTCTTCAGTGAACGGTGTTTCTGCTTGCGGGTTTACCAGTTCAAGAACGTCAGAGACTTTCTCAGCCTTGAAACCAGAGTGGCAGTTAAACACACCTTGGTTGAAGTTTTCTTTTAGTACTCGGCCCGCACAGATGTTCGCGCTGATCATAGACTCTTCTACTAGCTTGTTTGCGCTACGACGCATATCTGCGTGAATAGCAACAACATCGTTATCTTCGCTAAGTTCAAAGCGGTAGTCAGGGCGATCTGGGAACACAACAGCGTTTGCTGAGCGCCATGCTGAACGTGCTTGAGCGAATTGGTGAAGATCAGAAACAATCGCAGCGATCTCTTCAGATGGTTGCCACTTCTCTGATGCACCAGTTTCTAGCCAGTCAGATACATTGTCGTAAGCAAGACGAGCATGAGATTTGATGTTTGCAGCGAAGAAGTTGATGTCGTCGCCGATAACGCCATCTTTAGATACCGTTACTGTGCAGCAAAGAGCAGGGCGAACTTCATTTTCGATCAGTGAACATAGGTTGTCAGCAAGATCACGAGGTAACATTGGGATGTTACGGCCAGGAAGGTAGATTGTGAAACCGCGCTCGCGAGCCACTTTATCCATCGCGTCATCTGGAGAGATGTAAGCCGTTGGATCAGCAATTGCGATTGTCAGTTCAAAATCACCGTTCTCTTTTTTCTTCGCGTAAAGCGCATCATCCATATCTTTTGTGCTTTCGCCATCGATAGTCACAAACGGGATGTGTGTCATGTCTACACGTTCAAGATCGGCGTCGTCGTTGATTAGCCAGTTGTCGATGCCTTCAGGTTCGCTGTTTGGTAGGTCGTTTTGTGCCAGCGTTACCCACCAAGGTGCAATCTTGTCGTCAGCGTCTGTGATTTTCTCAGAGATCTGAGCCAAGAAGCCATTGTCACCTTTTAATGGGTGCTGAACGATATGAGCAACAACCCAATCACCTTCTTTAAGCGTTTCAGGATTTAGACCCTTCTTTGCTTTCGCTTTAAGTTGCAGTTTTTTTAGCTGCGGGTGATCAGGAACAACGTTCAAGCGGCCTTTGAAAAGCTTAACTCGCGCAATAAAGCGAGTAAGGCCTTGTTCAATCAATTCCTCAGGTTCTGCTACTTCGCGCTCTTTCTCTGTGCGAATGATGGCAATCACCTTGTCACCGTGCACACATTTCTTCATGTACGGAGGCGGGATAAAGAAGCTTGTTTTGCTATCAACTTCGAGAAAACCAAAACCTTTTTCAGTGGCTTTGATAGTGCCTTCCTTTTTAGGGAGGGTTTCTTGGATTTGCTGCTTGAGTTGAGCGAGTAGAGGATTATCTTGAAACATTTGACTTTTATCTAACGAGAACAATTGAGCACACTATAATCATTGCGAGGCACGATTACTACTTAAAGCCGAAGTGAGCGTAAATTAATTACCCTCTTATTTAACTCTATCAATTTGGTCGAACTCTATCGCCCTGACGAGATATTCATCAAGTTTTGACGATATGATAGCCAGTATTGATGGAAAACCGAAAAATATGTGATGTATTTCAATTTTTTCTGGCTTTTTTTATGCATTTAGGGAATAATCCGCCTCCCTTAGACGTCCCTAATGGCTTGAAGTGTTTTATTACTGCTTCGTAACTCTGAATGGAATCAGTATCTGATTGGATCAGTATTGGAATTGATAGAGCTCCCGGGACCTTTTGTTTACTTATATATAGTGGGATCCCAATGTCCGAATCTGTAATTCAATTTAATGAATTAGCCCTAAACGATAACATTCTTTCAGCTCTTGATAGCATGGGTTTCGTTTCTCCAACTCCAATCCAAGCAGCAGCTATTCCTCTTCTTCTTGAAGGCCGTGACGCACTAGGTAAAGCACAGACTGGTACTGGTAAAACAGCAGCATTCTCTCTGCCTTTACTTAACAAAATCAACCTAAACCAACACAAACCACAAGCAATCATCATGGCTCCTACTCGTGAGCTAGCGATTCAAGTTGCTGCGGAAATCAAAAACCTTGGCCGTGACATCAAAGGTCTTAAAGTTATTGAAATCTACGGTGGTGCTTCAATTGTTGACCAAATGCGTGCTCTAAGCCGTGGTGCTCACATTGTTGTTGGTACTCCAGGTCGTGTTAAAGACTTACTAACTCGTGACCGTCTACACCTAGATGAAGCACACACATTTGTTCTTGATGAAGCAGATGAAATGCTAAAAATGGGCTTCGTAGATGACGTTACTTGGATCCTAGAGCAAGCTCCAGAATCTGCACAACGTGTACTTTTCTCTGCAACTATGCCTCCAATGGTTAAGACTATTGTTGACCGTTACCTACGTAACCCGGCTAAAGTTGACGTTGCTGGTACTAACCACACAGTTGATAAAGTAGCGCAGAACTTCTGGGTTGTTAAAGGCGTAGAAAAAGACGAAGCAATGTCTCGTCTTCTAGAAACTGAAGAAACTGACGCGTCAATCGTATTCGTACGTACTCGTCAAGACACTGAGCGTCTAGCTGATTGGCTATCTGCACGTGGCTTCAAAGCTGCTGCACTGCACGGTGATATTCCTCAGTCTCTACGTGAGCGTACTGTTGACCACATCAAACAAGGTGTTATCGACATCCTAGTTGCAACTGACGTTGTAGCTCGTGGTCTTGATGTTCCACGTATCACTCACGTATTTAACTACGACATCCCATTCGATGTTGAATCTTACATCCACCGTATTGGCCGTACTGGCCGTGCTGGACGTAAAGGTAAAGCGATCCTATTAGTTCGCACTAACCAAATTCGCATGCTGCGCACAATCGAGCGCGTAACTAAGTCATCTATGGAAGAAATCCAACTTCCTCTACGTGACCAAGTTGCTGCTGCACGTGTTGCTAAGCTTGGCGCTGAACTTGAAACTGAGAAAGAAAGCAAAGCACTAGAAAACTTTGCAGGTCTTATCTCTACTCTTCAAGAGTCTCTAGAAGTTGATGCTGCTACTTTAGCTGCAATGCTTCTTAAGCGTCAGCAAGGTAAGAGCCCACTATTCTACGTTGGTGAAGACCCAATGATCGCTGCTATTGAGCGCGATAAGAACCGTCGTAAAGAGCGTCGTGAAGATCGTGACAACGGCCGTGACGGTGGTGGTCGCAACTTCAATACTCAAGATTGGGATACTTACCAACTACAAGTTGGCCGTGAGCAAGGCGTTCAGGTTAAAGACATCGTTGGCGCACTAGCAAACGAACTTGGCCTAACTAAAGGTTCTATCGGTGCAATCAAGCTAGACCAAGGTTCTACTTACGTTCAACTGCCAAAAGCAATGAACTCTGAAACTGCTGGTAAGCTGAGCAAACTACGTATTCGTCAAAAAGAAGCTGGCGCTGTTGTTGTTGATTTCAACGACTTCCGTGAGCCTCGTCGTGGCGGCGGCGGTCGTGATGGCAACCGTGGCGGCGGTCGTGGCGGTCGTGATGGTGGCGGCTACCGTGGTAACCGTGATGGTAACCGCGAAGGTGGTAACCGTGAAGGCGGTCGTGGTGGATACCGTGGCAACCGTGATGGTGCTCGCGATGGTAACTCTGCTGGCGGACGTGATGGCGAACGTCGTTTCGACCGTAACCGTGGTGGCGATCACCGTGGTAACTTCCGTGGCGAACGTGGTCATGGTAACGGCAATGGCGGTGGTAACCGTGGTCGTCGTCCAGAGCGCAACGAAGGTTAATCAACCTGTCGCTTAGACTCTTTAGTCTAGACACTGAATTTCAAAGCCGAGCGTAATGCTCGGCTTTTTTGTGCCTGCTATTTGAACTTAAGCCTTTGTTGGCTCGATATACGTAGTCAGCTTACTTCAACTAAGCTTTACGCCTATAACTTATCTGAGTGCCAATAAATTAGCTGTATCGCGTTCTAAGCCTTTACCAAAAGAATGTGCTACAAGATGCCGAAACAAAGAGTGAAGGCTATCTAAGCGACGTTACATACGCATATTCGAACCGTTGTGCTCGAAGGCAATCAAAAGAAGATCGGCTCTGTCGTTCATTATTCTCAACACACCTGTGATCTTTTTGATGTAAACACTGAGAAATTGAGATTTCGAGTAAGAAGTTGTCGGTAATGCTAAGAAGGCGAAAGGGAAGGGGTGGTTGTTTTCTAGGCGTATTACCTACATTTATTCGAGTCGCTCTAATTAACTCAATCAAGTTAAAAATAACGTGAGCACTCGTTTGCGTTACTTGTTCGCTAACTTTCTTATTCAACTATTTTTTAATTTCGCTCTCGAAATAAATGGTTTGATGACTAAGATCAACTTAATTGTGTTCATTTAGTGATTTTTCCAAAACAAAAGTTGAAAGATTCAAAAATTATTGAATAATGGGCTTAACTAAAATTGAAGTAAATACTTCATCCAATTCGTACTGAAACAGGATCCATATCCAATGTCTAATTCGTTTGTTCTGGTTATTAACTCGGGTAGTTCATCCCTAAAATTTGCTGTCATTGATTCTGTTTCTGGTGAAGCAGTATTGAGTGGCCTAGGGGAGTGTTTTGGTCTTGAAGATGCTCGCATGAGCTGGAAATATCAAGGCGAGAAAACTGAAATTGCCATTCAAGGTGAGGATAACCACCACAAAATTGCCATTGGCAAACTAGTTGGCCTGATGGAAGATCTAGGCTTCACTGCTGATATCGTTGCTATCGGTCACCGTATCGTTCACGGCGGTGAGAAGTTCACTCAAACCGTTCGTATTACTGAAGAAGTAACGAACGAAATTGAAAGCCTATCTGACCTAGCTCCACTTCATAACCCTGCCGGTGCTATTGGCATCCGTGCTGCGATTGAAGCTTTCCCTTCTCTACCTCAATTTGCTGTATTTGATACGGCTTTCCACCAAACGATGCCACAACGTGCATTCACTGGTGCAATCGCAAAAGAGCTATATACAGACTTCGGCGTACGTCGCTACGGTTTCCACGGTACGAGCCACTACTTCGTTAGCCGTGAAGCTGCGAAGATGGTAAACAAGCCAGTCGAAGAGGCGAGCTTCATCTCTGTTCACCTAGGTAACGGCGCGTCTGTATGTGCAATCAAAGACGGTAACAGTGTTGATACTTCTATGGGTTTCACTCCACTTTCTGGCCTTATGATGGGCACACGTTGTGGTGACTTGGATCCAGGCATCATCGAGTATCTACTTAAGAAAGGTTGGTCACAAGAGCAAGTCTTCAACTCTCTAAACAAGGAGTCTGGTTTCCTTGGCGTGTCTGGCCTTACGAGCGATGCTCGTGGCATTTTAGAGGCAATGGAAGAGGGCCATGAAGGCGCTAAGCTTGCATTTGAGGTGTTTACTTACCGCGTATCAAAGTACATTGCTTCTTACCTTGCAACGTTAGATTCTTTAGACGGCATCATTTTTACTGGTGGTATCGGTGAGAACTCTCTACCAATTCGTCGTGAAATCCTAAACAACCTTAAGATTCTTGGTTTCGTTGAAGATGTAGCGGGTAACGAATCGGCTCGCTTTGGTGCAGAAGGCATCATCGGTAAGTCTGAAATGTTAGACGCAGTAGCAATGGTTATCCCAACCAATGAAGAGTTCGTGATTGCTCAACAGTCGGTAGAGCTTCTGTAATTTAGCTTAATACTAAATACTAAATACTGAAAAGCGAGCCCAAGTGGCTCGCTTTTTTTGTTTGTACGTCGGTATGGTTTCGAGTTTGGTATGACGAGCCCTATTACTCGTTTACGTGATACCAGTCTACAAAAGGCTTGTCAGTTTTTAAGAATCGACTAAAGACTTTATCATTTCATACAGCCATAAGTGTTTCTTACTCTTTCTATTTTTCTTATGGATATAGGCACATAATCGTAGAGTTGTTAGTTCTTCGACATTCGTTACTTTTATCGCTCTGAGCCCCTCTCCACAGTGTTTGACAAAGTTTTCTAGCCC
Organism: Vibrio sp. T20; assembly: GCF_007858795.1. Lineage (NCBI taxonomy): Bacteria > Pseudomonadati > Pseudomonadota > Gammaproteobacteria > Vibrionales > Vibrionaceae > Vibrio > Vibrio sp. T20. The sequence goes on along the minus strand of NZ_VFEB01000087.1, from coordinate 275,379 downwards.
CGGAACAACTAAGTCTGTTCTTAGTACAATCTCTCGAATACTGATTGCTGACGTACTTCTATGGACAACATTTATCTCTAGTCCTTTATTAGCGACAACTTGTTCAATCAGTGATGTATGGAAGGTATTAAAAAATGGCATTTCAACAAGAGCAAAGTCGTACTCCAAAAGCTCTTCTATGGTCGCAGTTTCTTTCTTGAAAGGGTGATCTTCTCTCACTACGGCAACGAAATTTACTTCGCCAAGAGGTAGCTCATAAATATCTTTCGTTGTATTCGAAAACTGAAATTGAACGGCAAGGTCTACTTGATCCGTTTTCATCATTGAAGGGGTTTCAGTTGTCATATTATGAGATGCAAACGTAACGTTAGGACATTGTTCTGAGATCTCAGTGAACATCATCGGTGAGAGCCAAGGAATGATTTGCTGACCCATATCTACAGTAATAGTGCCGTCTAGTTCGCTAGGTTTAAACTCACCGTGTGTATTCACTGCATTTGAGAGCTGAGTTAAAGCGGGAGAAAGGGCCAAGAAAAGGCTGTCAGCATAAGGTGTCGTATCAAACCCTTTTGGTGTTTTAACGAACAACTCATCTTCAAAATGATCTCGCAGTTTATTTATATTTTGGCTGACTGCAGGAGGAGAGATGAACAGCAACTCCGAAGATTTTTTCAAGTTACGTTGCTGATATACAACAGAAAAAAGCTTGAGGAGGTTTAGGTCAAGATTCTTAAACTTATCGTTGCTCATCGGTGTTCCTTCTACCAATAGACGTATTAAGTTCAGCTTAACAGCAAGTTACATATATTCAAATATTCTAAGTTCAGTGGCTTGATTAGAGTAGTAAGCAAATGTAATGGAATACGGGTCAGCAATTGTTCAATATTCAATGTCGCTGATTCGGATGGGTTTGATTAGGAACACATATTAATCTTTGAATCAGCGAGTCAATTTATGAAAAAAACGATTCTATCTTTATCTCTAATTAGTGCATTTAGTTGTGTGGCAGCGCCTGTAACAATGAACAACTACGTTGTTGCTGAATCTGATTGGTACTTTACTGGCGTACAAGAAAAAGTCGGTGTGAACGCATGGATGCATGATGATCCGGTCAGCATAGACAATCAGCAAGTCATCCGTTCAAATCGCGATGTCGTCTACTCAATTGCCATCGTTGACGTCAGTAAAGGTGCAACGTTTACTGTACCTGATTCTGACGATTTTCAGATCATTCACATTATTGATGAGCATCATCTCTTTCACCAAGTCGTAAAAAATGGCGAGACCCTTGAAGTCAATGCTGATGATATTCAAGGTGAGTATGTCTACTTGCTGGCGAGAACGCGTGACAACGGTGACCACGCTGACACCAAGCGTCGCCAAAGTCAGCTTCAGTTTGAAGCGAACGCTGCAAGGCCATATCCGTCAAAAGGCTTTGATGCCGATGAAGTTATTGCTTTTCGCGATGAATTGGTTCGTCAGGTCAATTCTGGTGAGCAGCCTATTGCTGGGCACAACGCTTTCGGAAAAACGCTAGAAGACGTTGACCCACATAACTACGTTTATGCCGCTGCATATGGATGGGGAGGTTTACCAATGGATACTGCTCAATATGTTCCCCTGCAAGTCACTTCAGAAAAGTGCCAAACTTGGACGATAGAAAAACCGGCTTTGGATTGGAAAAATAACGGCTATCTATCTGCAACTTTTTATGGTGCGGATGGTTGGATTCATGAAAATGATTTTTATATTCCCCATTCTGAAATGAAAGATAATGGGAATTCACTTTCATTCACTACCAATTGCAAGACAGGTATGGGGAATGCAACCGTAGAGCAAGGTGGTAACTTCCTCGTAAGAATGTATCTTCCTATTGATGCAGAATTAGTAAAAGAACAAGCAGATAATATGTATAAAGTGAAAGGGAAATAACTGTACATCAAATAAATAGCAATAAATAAAAGGGCTGACCATGTGTTAGCCCTTTTTTTGTATTTTAACTTTCTGGCTTTTTATTTTAAGTAACTGAATAACAATGTTTTTTGTTGCTAGTTTGACTTGTTAAGTGCAGCTTAATAGCCAGTTAAATATTGGCGAAGATTCATAGTTAACCGAAGTCGTTAATATTCACTCATCGCTTCCAAGGATGGTCCGAAAACAAATAGTATTTTGAAATTAATTATATTTACCGGACTTAATTACATGAACATGAATAAAACAATTTTAGCAACTCTAATTACAACTGCATTTTCAAGTAATGTTATTGCACAAAGTGTGGATGTTGAATTAGCAAATTTAGCGACTGAAAAAGCGATCCAATCTCAAATGGATAATATTGATGCTGCGACGCTTGCTAAACTTAATGAACAAAATAATAAGGTAGTGGAGCTAAACGGTGTAGTTTACGAGCAAGATGAATCTGGTGTTTGGAAAGCTATTGGTACCGGTGCTCTTGGTCTTACAGCGGCTTTATTTAGTGGGTCTTCGAGCTCGTCATCAAACAAATTATTAGATACTCCAAATTACGAACAGGGTGCTATTAAGCCAAGTATTGATAACAAGCCAGGTTTTCCGGATGCAGATAAAGATATTCCTCGTGATATCAATTTACTCACGCACGGTGATACTGCATACATGTACGTTAACGGTGAAGAAGTTCGCACTGCTACTCTGGATGTTACTTCAGAAGGTAATTATACAATTACTGGCTCAGAGGGCGCTATGTTCCATGTAACCGGCGATGATGTATTGGTAACAATGGTGAACGGTGAGAGCGTTAAGCTTCACAATGTTAATCGTACCGACGAGCGTAATATTTCATTTTCCGTAGCAGGTGAAAATTACAATCTACACCGTACTTACAATGGTGAAGTTTGGGTTCAGAAAGAACAAGGTAACGGCACTGGAAATTGGGCAACCGTTAAAACCGGTTCAGATGTACTGGCTAACATCCAAGAACGTCAATTAATTAATGCGATTGATAAGACATTACCTGACGTAGACAACTCACCAATTAAACCTGAAGTAGACAATAAACCGGGTTTTCCGGATGTAGATAACGATATTCCTCGTGATATCAATCTAATCACGCACGGTGATACTGCATACATGTACGTTAACGGTGAAGAAGTTCGCACTGCAACTCTCGATGTAATATCAAAGGATAACTTCACAATTACTGGCTCAGAGGGCGCTACGTTCCATGTAACCGGCGACGATGTATTGATAACAATGGTGAACGGTGAGAGCGTTAAGCTTCACAATGTTAATCGTACCGACGAGCGTAATATCTCGTTCTCTGTAGAAGGTGAAAACTACAACCTGCACCGAACTTATAGTGGAGAAGTTTGGGTTCAGAAAGAGCAAGGTAACGGAACTGGTAATTGGGCAACGGTGAAGACTGGCGCAGATGTACTGGCTAACATCCAAGAACGTCAATTAATTAATGCAATTGATAAGACATTACCCGATGTAGATAACAAACCAATTCAGCCAGATAGTGATCTTAAGGCACAATGGGCTGTTAGTGAAGACGAAAAAGGTCGTAAAGCTCTGATGAATAATGGCGAAGTAGTGGCTTACATAGCTAATGATGGTACTCGCTTACGCAATGCAAACAATGAGCCATTAGGTTCAATCACGACATCAGTCAATGATAATGGCGCAACGACTTATTCCGTAACACTCAATAACAACTCTAAATATGAAGGCGCTACGATTACTTACCGCGAAGGTAATGCTGGCAACCACAATATGACATTCACATCTTCTGATGGTCAAACGACTTACCATTGGAGACACGATCGTGGTTTTTACAAAGTAGACGTAGATAATAATTGGGGACAAGAACTTCCTGATTTAGACAATTCTCCAGAATGGGGAGTTGATGCACCGCAATGGGCGGATTATGACAATGATAGCATCAAGAATCGTGAGTTCACCCAAGATAAGAAAGCTCTCGAAGCTCTAGCTAAAGAAGCGGGGTTTGAAATGATGGGCGACTATCTTGATTGGCAGTCTGGTTTCAGCGGTATCTCCGTTAAAGAAAAAAACGAGATAGCTTTCACAATGCTATCAGGAGGTGAGTTGACTGGTAAACAAATCATTCTAATGAACAACCTAACGCTGAATGGCAATGTATCAATGCTACAAACGCTTATGAACGACGCATACAATCACGTTGGTTCATGGGATGAAGTGACAAGTGCTATCAATGCTGCATATGGCAAAGATTTTACGACTGACGGACTACAAAAGTTTGCAGGTCGTAATCAAGATTCTTTAGGTGCTGAACGTAATGCTCAAGCTATCAGACTTCTTATGAGTATCGAAGCGAATGGTGCTGAGTGGGTCAAACATCAGATTAAAACAGAAATCAAAGACCGTATCGTTACTGATCCTGATTTTGGTCAAGGCGAGCGCCTAAAGAATATCGACCGTTCAAAGTTAAAGAATCTAGACCAATCGCAACTTAGTAACATCAGAGCTCGCATTCAAGCACGTTTAGTTAAGTAACTATTGGCCCTCTTTACAACTAGACTTCGACTGTCTTTAGGTCTCCTGTTTTCTAGCTGTAATGCTTATTAACTGAGCCCATGAGTTCATGTAGGACAATGGATTGTCCACCCCATTTTAAGCCTATTAAGTTTACCTTAATAGGCTTTTTCGTATTGCTCAATATTCCAATTGTTTCGCTGCTTATATCATTGCTATCAATAAATAACAGCTCTCATGGATTGAGATCTAAATACGGTTTCAACATGAATAAAATATACTCGCTCGCACTTATTTGTTTCCCTTTTTCTGTACAAGCTGATTGGCAAGATGTGGCTGATTACGTGGGGGACACTTTTAACATCTCGATTAGCAAGCAAAACTATCTCGAACAGAGCAATGATAATGAACTTACCTACACACTCTATGGTTCGCACAACTTCAACGAGACTTGGCGTGTATTCGGGCAGTACGATAGTGATCATTTTGGCGAGTTAGGATTTGGTTATTCCTTCATTCTCGCCGATTTAATCTACAATGAGGTGACCGTTGCTGTTGGTGGTAACCTGGATAACGTAGAGGTGTACAACTCTGGGTTATTTAGTGCTTTTGCTTGGAAAGATGCTGTTTTCTATACTGACTTTACCGTTCAATATATAGACCAAGAACGTATTTTTGTTCGAGATGAAAGCATTTCTTTAGATAAAACCCTCGGTAGTTTTTATGACGTGAACGAGTGGTTATCCCTGTCGCTCTCCTACACCCATCAAATGACACATTACAAAAAATGGACGCCTCATTTAGCAAAGTTTCCAGTTTGTCAGCCTCACTGTTATGGCGATAATAGCTACTCTCATTATCTGAGCCCAGGTGTCACCATCTCTGTATTTGGGGTCAAACCAACAGTTTCTTATAACTATTACTTTGATAATTCAGATTACAATAGTATCGATTTCAATCTAACGTTCGATTTTTGATTGCTCAACAGTCGGTAGAATTTCTGTAATTTAGCTTAAAACTATATACTGAAAAGCGAGCCTATGTGGCTCGCTTTTTGTTTTACAGCTAGAGAACGGAGATTAAAACAGGCCGCTTGACATTGAGTAACTGCTTTATTCTTGTGTAACGAATCGCTCTGCTGCCTTAAGCCCCATTTGGTAACCGGCTTCAAGCTTGTCTTTATCTGTGGTTAACCGTCCGACAGCAAAACTATCGTCCGGTACGATAACCTTAATGGCGCAATCATGAGGTGGGTTCTCAATAAACTCTAAGGTTTGATTGTATTGCTCTGCACGCGTGATCATTGCCTCAGCCAGCTGAGGTGTCTCTTTCATCAGTCGACGTAATATCCAAGGTGCTTTCGGTGGGCGCTTCTTGTAACCCTGCTTTTGCGAGAGGATCACGGTGATCTGTTTCGCCCCTTGTTTATAAGCTTCAATCACTGGAATGGAATCGACCACTCCACCGTCTATCATCTTTCGACCATTTACTCTCAAAGGCGTGCGGTAGGCCATAGGGACAGAGCAGGAAGCTTTGAGGAGTTCTTCTAGGTTACTCTTTTCACCCTGCGTGTAGAGTGGTTCACCAGTTTCAACATCCGTGGTCACGACTTGAAAGGGGAGCGGTTGTTTATCGAAGGTTTCCATATCGTATGGATAGTGTTGTGCGATATGATCCCAAAGCCAGTCGAGGTCAAGCAAGTGTCCACCTTTGGCAAACTTCTTGAAGTTAATAAACTCAGGTTGGCATGAGTAGTCGGAAATAATGGTATAGGTTCGGCCGCGTTGGTTAGATAACCAAGAGGCTAAATTAGTTGAGCCCGCAGAGACGCCGATGCAGAAATCGAACGGGTTGTATTGGTGGTCGATAAAGCCATCTAGTACCCCAGCGGCAAAGATGCCACGCATTGCACCACCTTCCACAACTAGGGTATGTTTTGATTCTAGTGTCATTTTATTATGGGCTCCCTAATTCTTATAGATGCATATCCTTTCACTGTTATTAATACTAGATAAATGGTCGGATGTGTAGGTTAACCTCTATTTTTCAGGGTAGTGGATTACGTTATGGAACACCGCATTGTCTTCACCGAGGTTTTTATATCCGTGCTTCTGGTTAGCGTTAAAGCGAACGGCTTGCCCTGCTCGTAACGTATGCCACTCACCATCAAACATCACGGCCATCTCTCCTGAAATACATAAGATGTGCTCGGTGACGCCTGCGTTATGTGGGTCGGATTTATGGTGGTAATCGGGTGCTAGGGTGAGTTCGAATATTTCAAACCCTAGTGCTTCCTCAAAAGGAAACAACAAACTGACGAAAAAACCAATGTTGTATTCCTCATGCCTTAGTTCGTTTGCATCTCTGAATAAACTCGTCAGTTCACTGTTTGGGCTAGCCGCTATAAAGCTCGAAAGTGACACCTCGAACCCAGAAGCTATCTGCCAGAGCTTAGCGATTGTTGGGCTTGATTCTCCACGTTCAATTTGTCCTAACATTGCTTTACTCACGCCTGTTGCTTTCGCTGTTTTGTCTAAGCTCCAGCCTTTTTCTTGGCGAAGGCGTTTCAAGTTAACGCCGACTTTAATTTCTGTTTGCATATTTTCTCTACAAGTTTTTCAAAAATTAGTTGTGCGTTATAGCGCACGAGTGCTAAGTTCAGTCTATGGACGTTATAACGCACGAAGGAAGAAATTAACATGACTAAGCTAAAATTTTCTCACGTCAGTACCGGCTTTATCGCTGTTTTCATTGGTTATGCGAGCGCTGCGGCGATCATTTTCCAAGCGGCAACGAGTGCTGGAGCAACCGAAGAACAAGTGGCGTCATGGTTTTGGGCGTTGGGAATTGGCATGGGCGTAACCACGATACTGCTCTCGTTTCACTACAAGAAGCCGGTGGTTACAGCGTGGTCGACGCCTGGAGCAGCGTTGTTAATCACGTCTCTTGAAGGGCTAACAATGAATCAGGCAGTGGCCGTGTTTTTGTTCAGTTCGATGTTGATTACGTTAGTTGGTTTGGCGGGAATATTTGAGAAAGTCCTAAAACAGATCCCAACATCGATTGCCTCTGCGATGCTCGCGGGGATTCTATTACAATTCGGCTTGGGTTTATTTACGTCGTTAATGGAAGAGGCACAAGTCGTAGCAGTCATGCTCGCCGTATTTATTTTGGCGAAAGCGCGGTTAGGAAATTTACTAATCCCAAGCATTTTCATCATAGCACTGGTCATGTGTGTGGGGTTTGGCAAACTCGATGTTAGTCAGGTGACTATGGGATTAACGACCCCAGCGTTCATCACGCCCGATTTTGAGTTCTTTTCGTTGTTCAGCGTGGGAATTCCATTATTTATAGTGACGATGGCTTCACAGAACTTACCGGGATTTGCGGTTCTAAAAGCGAACGGATACCAAGTTGATTCATCGAAGATCATTACCACCACCGGGGTGACAGGTTTGATTTTTGCACCATTTGGTGGCTTTGCGTATAACCTTGCAGCGATTACGGGAGCTATTTGCATGGGCCCGAATGCGGATAGTAATCCAAATACACGTTATATGGCGGGGATCTCGATGGGCGTATTTTATCTGTTAGCTGGAGTGATGGGGATGTCATTTGTATCGCTGTTTAGCGCAGTGCCTTCCGAGATTGTCATTGCGGTTGCTGGCTTAGCGGTGATGCCCACCTTGATGAATTGTCTTGCGGTATCAATGGCAGACAGTCACTACCGAGAACCCGCACTGCTTACTTTCTTATTCACTGCTTCTGGTACCAATTTACTGGGAATCGGCAGTGCATTTTGGGGGCTGTGCATCGGGTTGTTTTGTTGCTGGTTACACAATTACAAAGCTAAGTCGCGTGGAGCAAGCGAGGCTTCGCAAACTTCGCCGTAATGAGATGATCCCTCAAATGAGCGAAGCCTTAAATTTATCAGTCGTCATCATGGTGTTCTGTACTTGGTACAAATATTCAGATCGAACCAACCTTAGGTTGTGATTGAGATAGTAATTTGCTACAAAACGCGCATAATCTCGCTATACAACACTTAAAGAAGAAATTACCTATGACTGCCTTTCAATACTACTTTCACCAACTGCCTTGCTTCGATTGTAAAAAAACGACGGTAAGTACAGATCTTGGTTGGTTAACGCCTGCGATGAAAGATGATGCAATCGCACAAGTGACGGCGACACTCGCACAAGGTGAGGTTACTCCAGATCTTTCAGCAGACGTGGTTTGTACGAAAGAAGAAGCACGCGAATACTTGCTGCTGAACTTCTTTGGTTATTCAGAAGAAGAGCTAGCAAGCGGTATCGAAGCGGATGATGAGAAAGAAGTCGCTGATGAAATCGCAGAACTACTAGAAGAAGGTAAAGACACAATCACCTTTGAACATGAAATTGCGCTTCAGTGCTGTGCTGACTGCGATGTTGAAGACGAGTCAAACTAAGCACTCGTATTAGACGATATACCCATCAATATGGTGTGATGTTCAAATGATTAAAGGCGTTAGTGGCTTAAAAGTTCACTAGCGCCTTTTTTGTATCTCTATTTCTTATCTCTAAGCTGCATTAGGCTTTATGATGCTTTGTTTTCTATAATGCCTTGCTCATTGAGTTGTGAAAGGATCTCTGAGGTTTTCTCTCTGAATAAATCTCTTAATAGACGCACCGTCGGGGTAATGGATTGGCGACTTGGACACACTAACCACAACTCGGTAGGTGTCGGCTTAAATTCAGGCATAATTTTAATAACTTCACCTGAAAGCAGATGAGGTGACATGTCTAGACAAGATTTTATTGCCACTCCTTTTCCTGCGATACACCAACGTCTTACAAGGTCTGCGTCGTTCGAAGCGCGATTTCCTTTTAGTTTCACTTTATGATCTTGGGTACCATCGTTAAACATCCACTCGTCTTGCAACATGTCATGGAGTTGGTAAAGCAAACCATTGTACTGAGCTAAGTCTCTCGGGTGTTTTGGTGTTCCCATTTCAGCCAAGTATTCAGGAGCCGCACACAATACCCTCGGCACGTCGCATATCTTAAAACCATACATGTTGGCATCGGTCGGGGATCCGTAGCGCAGCGCCATATCGACGGAATCTCGGTAGAAATCGATATTGCTATCGCTGATGCTAGTACGAAGCGTCGCCTTTGGATATTCAAGTAAGAACTCATCAAGCCAAGGTGTAACTAGGTTGCGCCCTAGATCCGATGAAAGCGCTATACGAATTTCACCGTCAACAATACCGAGTTCCTCGCGCATGTTGAGCTTCGCTTGCTCTAACAATTTCAAGGCTTGTTCGCATTCAGGCAAATAACGCTCACCTGCTGAAGAGAGCCTTAAATGGCGAGTGGTTCTTACAAACAGCTCAGCGCCCAGTGCGGCTTCAACACGTTTGACGGCAGCGCTCGCGGTGGCAGTACGCATATCAAGGTTGGTGGCTGCAGCGGTGATACTGCGAAACTCCGCTACCTTTAAAATCACTTGTAGGTCTTCAAGAAGCATTTCGTTTCCTTGTTCTGAACCTTGAATCGGTTGTTTTGTTACCGATAAATTAGGCATTTTCTAATTACTAATCTTAGTATTTTGCCTGCGCATATACATCTTATTATCAAAAGTTATTTGATAATAATTCAAATATTAGGCTGTTTATCTAAAGAGAAAAGTCTCTAAGCTTCAATTATCGAATTTAAGGAGAAGTATCATGTCATTACCATTAACAATGAAAGCAATCGGATTTACTCAGTCACTAGCGATTACAGAACAAGAAAGCCTATTTGAATTTGAAACGAGCCTACCGGAAATAAAAGAGAATGACTTGTTGGTAAAAGTGAGTGCGACTTCTATCAACCCTGCTGACGCAAAAATTCGTATTCGTAATGCCAAAGACAAAACACTCGAACAACCAAAAGTGCTGGGCTATGACGCAGTCGGCGAAGTTGTTGGCAAAGGTGCTGACGTTGAAGGCTTCGAAGTCGGTGGCCGTGTGTACTATGCGGGTGACGTAACACGTATGGGTGCTAACGCAGAATACCAAGCTGTGGACTACCGTATTGCCGCTAAAGCGCCTAAGAGCCTTTCAGATGAAGCTGCAGCAGTGATGCCACTAGCAACACTGACTGCATGGGAAGCATTGTTTGACCGCCTACGTGTTCGTCCAGAAGAGAAAAAGTCTATTCTGATCATTGGTGGAGCGGGTGGTGTAGGTTCGATCACTATTCAACTGGCTAAGCAGCTGACCAACCTAAAAGTTATCGCAACAGCTTCAAGACCTGAAACGGAACAGTGGGTAAGGGATATGGGAGCGGATTATGTGGTGAACCACCGTAACCTTGTCGAGTCAGTGCGAGAGCAGGGCATTCAACATGTCGACTACATCTTCAATGTTGCTGATACAAAAGGGCACTGGGATGCGATGGTTGAGTTGATCGCACCACAAGGTATGATCAGTTCGATTGTTGAATTTGACGGTGGCATTGACTTATCAGCGCTGCAAGGCAAATCAGCGGGCTTTATTTGGGAGCTGATGTTCACGCGTTCACTGTTTAACACCGACGATATCCAGAAGCAGCAAGACATCTTATTCCAAGCTGCGAATCTGATTGATGCTGGTCGAATTAAATCGACGCTAACCACGACCCTAGATGGCTTTAGTGTGGATACAATTAAAGATGCACACCAACGTATTGAAAGCAGTGCCTCGATTGGTAAAACAGCCATCAAATACTAGTCTTTGATGTTTGAGTCTGTAGTTGTTTGGTAAAAGGGCTGCGATAAACATAAGAAAGGCGTTAGCAGACCTGAGTTTGCTAACGCCTTTTTTATTTTGTGGTCTTAGCTAGCTCCACGGAGTTTCAACTCAACCCGTCAGTTAGAAACCATAGAGCATGGCGGAGTGCTTAGAAATAATGAAACACCGGAGGTTCATGCATTAAGAAGTTTTGATGCGAGATGTTCCAAGCATAAGCGCCTGCTAGGGTGAACACCACATAGTCACTGATATCGATTTGCTCGATATGTTGCTTTCGTGCCAGAACATCTTTTGGAGTACAAAGCTGTCCAACCAACGTGGCTTTAGCATGGTTTATCGGATGTGAAATGGTGGGTTGTTGATTACTTTTCACGATAGCAAAAGGGTGGTCATGGTTTTGTGCAGCTGGCGTACGGAAATGATGTGTTCCACCACGAGCAATCACGAAGTTCTCACCAAGGTTTTGCTTGATATCCAGTACCTCCATCACGTAATAGCCGCACGGTGCTGAGATATAGCGGCCACATTCAAAACGTAGCTTCCAGTCTTGCAGATGTTCTTTAGCAATCAAGAACTCCAATTTGTCGCAGAACTCTATCCAAGGAAAGTGTTGCTTCGGGTTTTGGTAATTGATTCCCATACCGCCACCAAGGTTGATGATCAGCTCATCGAGTGAGAATGTCTTTTGCCACTCTTTGACGACTTGGAAATAGCGTTGCATCAAGGCGAGGTGGCGATCGACTTCAAGTTGATGCGACATTAAGTGGAAGTGGAAGCCTTTTAACTTTATCAAGGGAAAGTCGCGCAGATACATCAAGGCGTTATTGAGTTCACCCTCATCGAGCCCAAACGGAGTGGGTTTTCCGCCCATGGCTAACTTGCTAAGTGTGATGTCACCAATGTCTATGTTCATACGCAAGAAGATCGAAGCAGGTCGATTCAATCTCCGAGTTAAAGCACCAATGCGTTGTAACTCAGTGAGGCTCTCTACATGAATCGCATCAACATCGAGTTCAATTGCTTGCTCTAGTTCACTTGGCATTTTCCCTGGGCCACCAAAGATCAGTGGTTTATTGAGTTGTTGTTGGTGGAGGTGTGTAAGCTCTCCGCCTGATGCCGCTTCGAAACCATCAACATAAGGGGCTAAAGTACGCAGTATTGGCGCTGAAGGGTTCGCTTTCGAGGCGTAAAATAGCTCTACGTTTTTTGGCAATACATGGCGCATCTGCTTAATGTGCTGCTCCAATGCATCGAGATCATAAAGATAAGCACATAATGGTTGAGTTTGTTGCTTGGCCAATTGGTGTATTTCTTGGTGGATGTTCTCAGGAAGTTGAGACGAATTAAGCATGGTGAGCTCCTCTTTTATGAGTCGGCCAAGGTGCTGCTACTTGGGTGTACCCAGACTCTTTATCGGCATTTTTCATCAAACGTGTTGTGAAGTTGTTTTTGCTAGGGAAATGACCATCGTTAAGCAATGCCATTAGTTCGGGTTGCTGACCATTGATCGACTGCCAACGGATGATTGCGTCTTTTAAAGTTCCCCATAACGTATTTTCAAGTGCTGAGTCCCCCTCAGCGATAAAGAAAATCGCCTCACTGATATTGTTAATGAAGGTGCAATAGCCGATACGGTTCCAACCTTGCTCACGGCTGTAGTACACCGATTGACGAGCACGCTCTGAAAGTTGCTGAAGAGTCTCTGATGGCCAAAACTCGGGTAGCAGCTTGGTGCCTTCTAAGTCTCGAATCCATACACAACATGGCATGTCTTTTTCAAATCCAATCAACGTATTTTGTAAATGAGGTTCAAATGCAACTCCATGCTTGAAGTAGTAGTTAAAAACGCCTGGAATCAAACAATGCAGATAGCGCTCAAACCACAGTGTGGCGACATTTTCATATTGGCTTTGTGTTGTTTGCGCTTTGTGTTTGAGTTGAGTGGCGATGCAACTGTTCCCGTCTGTGTCGTAAGCAAAGAGCGCACCCGCTAACGTTGGCTGCAAAATATCGGTTTCGCTTAAAGTGAAATTCTCTCTATATAAAATGCCAAATGACTCTCGAGCCTTAATAACATCAGCATGTTCTTGTTCAGCCACAGATTCTAGATTCAATGTGGTTGCGTAAGGCTCTGTCATTACCTTGAAGACAGGGTTACGTAACTGCTCACCCTCTTTGATTGGGTGCAGAATCGAGGTTAATTGAACGGCACTATCGAGCTCATACCATGCGTTCTTACGTACACAGTTGGTTAAACGTACATTGATAGAGAACTTAGCAAACCAATCCATGTCTGGGTGATACAGAGTGCGCACGGATGAGGTGGGTAAGAGTTTCTCACCACCTAATCCAAGCGGGATGATTTTTCCTTGTTCAATGGCCGTTTTGACCACTGGGTTTTGCAAAAGTGTGTAACTTTCCCAAGGGTGACAAGGGTAAAGAATAGTACCTGCTGAATTGTTTTCATCAGGTGCAAGTTGTTCAAGCATGGTCGTTGGTGAGGTTCGGTTATCTGAACTTAAGACGTCGAGCAACGCGGTGTCGACTTTAAACCAATACAGGGGAACCTTAGCGCCAACCTCAGGGGAACACGCTAGCAGATCATCGATACTGACACCTGAACGACTCTTTGGCGTTGGATGAAAAGTATGTCCCCAAAGTAACGATTGCTCTGATGCGATAAACGCATTGTGATGCTGAGGTGAGTTGTCTGAGTTTAGGAACTGCTCGGTAATCAACAAACTGTTTTCCATTTGCTCGACCAACTCGTGATTGAATGGAATCGTCAACATTTCTTTTAGGTAACTGAGTAGAAGCGTCAGGGTTTGAGTTGCGTCCAATTTGCACCAAGCTGCACCGGGCATTTTAGCCCAAGGTGTATCACTGAGCTTCACTTTCCCCAGTTTACTGGTGTACTCAACGGGTAAAACCATCAGACCATTTTTCTGAGGTTGATCTTGGTGAGGTAGGTGAATGGCCACGCGTTGGTGAGCGTTGTAGTTTCTTTTCAAAGTTTGAGGCAGAGAGGCAGAACTGTAGCACCAATCAACCTGTTCATTGGGTATTGCGTATTCACGTAAGTAACAGTTCACTACACCCATGATGGTATTGAGTTGGGCTTTTTCTCGGTTTAGCAGTACTTTTTTACGATTTTGAAGAACTTGGTCTTCAGCGGAATATTCACTTGGAGATAATTGAGTCTGTAACATGTTGATGTCCAAATTTTGAATGGATGATCAGCGCGATAGCTGTAATGCCACTGACCAACATAGAAAGTATGAAAGGAACCTCAAGCCAGCCCTGGCTTGATATGAAAGACGCGCTCAACCCAGCCGCAACGCCACCCCATTTAGACATAGCGTCAAAGCGCGAAAATACTCTGCCGCTTTGTCGTCGATCAATTTGGTTTGCTAACGCTTGATGCAAGCCGTGATAACAGCAAACCATGCCAAGTCCGAAAACAATACGAGCAATAATCAACACTTCTTGATAAGGAGTGAGATGCATTGCGGCACTGAGTGAAAGCAAACTAAAGCCCAGCCATAAAGTACGCTGCGCTTGATTGCGTTCAAGCTGGTGGCGATCAATCCGTTCTGAGAACAGATGAACTTTCCCTGCAAAGACGAGATAAACACCATGTGGGAGGGCATACAAAAATCCAATCCACGCTTGGCTTGTCACGCCATATTGCTGCACATAAGGTGAGAAATAAGGGAACGTGACGACCATGGCGAAAGCAAAACTGAACTGCGCGCCAAACACCCAATAAAGCGTATTTAACGAATTGACTTGGCTGCATTGAGCTTTATCCGATGCCTGATCTTTTACAATCCCCTTAGATTTCGCTAAGTCATCAATGGGTAATGTTAAGGTGATCACTAGCGCGAATAGCGGCAAAGCGGACAGCCACAGATACGCGTTCAGCGGGTTTGTTTCCGATAAACTCCAGCCAAGCCCAATCGGAGCAATAATTAGCGCCAGACGGGCAGAAAGCTGAGTTTTATTGAGTGACTTACCGAGTGCTTTCGCATCGTTGATTTGACTGGATAAGTAGCTGTTTGAGGCGGCCATGGTGCCACCAAAGGTTCCTTGAATGATAAGACCAAACACAAACATTGCGAGGTTATCGGCTAAGCCACACAGCGCGAAGCCTGCTGCAAGCCCGAGTTGAGCACGCAATAGAGATCGACGTCTGCCATATTTATCAGCAAACTGACCCCAAAAGCGCGCCGCAACGGCAGTGCAAAAGGTCGGCAAAATAAACAGTACCCCCGCCCAATCCGAAGTAATGTTTGCATCCAGTGTTGGCAATACCATCGGCAAAAAC
Source organism: Vibrio sp. T20 (assembly GCF_007858795.1). Taxonomy (NCBI): domain Bacteria; kingdom Pseudomonadati; phylum Pseudomonadota; class Gammaproteobacteria; order Vibrionales; family Vibrionaceae; genus Vibrio; species Vibrio sp. T20. The sequence continues at coordinate 259,801 of NZ_VFEB01000087.1, read as the reverse complement.
AGCGGCATTCCTAAGGCTGCAAACGCGGCGATAAAGTGGCTTAAAAGCACGCAATAGATGAGTTTGGTCATGATGGGTTAACTCACGCTCTGCTTGATGTTTTCAAGGTAAGCGTGTTGTGCTTCTTCGCTGGTTAGCCATAAAAAGTTCGGTGCTGACAAGCCATAAAATTTATTGATATCGCTTGCGCCAGATGCCTCTTTAGACAACAAGCTCCCCGAGCTCAATAGATACTTAGCGTATAGGTTGGGTGATTCAAACAACATCTCGTTTGCGAGCTTGGTGTTGTGTCCTTGTTTGTCCAACTGGCTAAGCTGTTGTGAGAGGCTATTGGCGACCATCTCATACAGATAAGCTGACGTGGCGATTCCTTTCGTCGCCATTGCTTCCACAATCGCGGCAATGTCTAACTGCAAAGTAATGGTGGTAAACATCTGACCAAGAGCAAGCTCGCTGTCTACTGTGATGCGTTGATCTAAAAGATGATCGCATTTTACGGGCGATTGTTGCTCAAACGTTTGGAAACGCTCTGGCCAAATACGCGCTGCATCGTTGTCTTTCATGGCTAAGGTCATCTTACCTTGCTCATCGAATGCGATGATGGCGTTCTGTTGGTTAGACTCCAAAGCGATACCGTAACGAACCCACAATGTAAGGTGCACTTTGCATAGCAGATCAACGTAATCTTTAAACCAAGTCAGCGTATCTTGCTGATAATACTGCTCGGCGAGATGTTCCAAGAACAAACGTCCATCAGGCATTGGACTAGCAAGGGCAGCCACAGGCACCAGTGCTTTGTCTTGGAAGTAGCTCCGCGGGTATTCACGCACAATATAAGCAAAGGTCTTATCGTCTCCAATATGGCCGCCATGTTTCTCATTACAATGGAAAAGCGTGCCGTGTAAGTCTTGATCTGTTTGTTCTAAGTGCGTCAATAAACGTTCAAACCAATGCCCATCATAAAGTGTGGATGGTTTAATTAGGCGAATGTTTTTAGTACCTAAAGACCGCATGATCAGCGGCACCTTGATGTGGATCTGTGGTGCTTGATTCACGACCACAGTACGTACTGATAAAGTTGGAGTCACCTCTAGGTATGTAACCGGAGCTTTGATAACACCGTCAGGAAGTCCATCAAGACTCCTTAGTGTCAATGGATGTGCGGGGAATAACTCATGGCTAAGAGCAAAGTCGGCGGGCAGACCCACTTGCTCCATCGTTGGCCAACATTCAGGTGGTGGACTGGTCAATGTAACCAGTGACTTTTCGATTGCGAGCCAACGAAGTTCAAAGCTTTGTGCAAATTCTGGCGCAAATTGTTCTAGATCGTGATCGCTTAAACCGAACTTAGCACGTGCTGTCGGGTAGTAAGGGTGGTCAAGATAGGATGCGATTTGATCGGCACGCAATAGCTTTTGCTCCCAACGCTCTAGTTGAGAAATCGGCAGCATGAGTGATTCGGATTGCTGACTGAAGGCGCTATCACACAATTCCTTGTGTTTTTCTGCGCATTCGAGTTCTTGTAAATAACCATCTAATAACGAATGCGAGCTTTCGTGAGCACCTGCTTTCAATAATTCGATCCAATCTTGATAGTGCAGCTGTGCTTCAACGACACCATTTCTCTCGATGAGCCAACCATCACCTTTCGAACTATCTGTTTGGCCGTATACCCAACGCTGCATGTAATAGCTCGGAGTAACGGGCAAGTAGAGTGTAAAGTCTGAACCCGCAAAAATAGCCCAAATTTGATTACGAGGATAAGAAGATAACTTGAGTGAACTCGGGAGCTGAGATTCAAATCGGCTTTGAGAAACTAATCCGAACAAATCTTCACGTAAGCAAGTATCGACTAAGCGTTGAGTGAGGTATAACGCGTTTTCATTCATGCTGTTACCTCGTTTTTTGATGTTAGATTGAAGCGAGAGATTGTCTGTTGTAGTGCGGGTTCTAGAGTTTGACCAGAAGGGGAAACGACCGAAATTCTCGCTAAGTAATCCTTGTTGGAATAACTTTGTTGGAACGTCTCACCAACCTTTTTAAGCACTTGCTGCTGAATGACAATATCGCCCTCTTGGTGAATGAAAGAGGCTGATGAGCCTTCAATTAAACCGCTTTGTTTGGCCACTACATAGTGCACATGGGCACTGCCATCAATACGAAATGTAGGGTCAAGCTTGTGACCCAAGTGAAGATTTAAGATGGTATTGAACCAATTCCCGCCACTGAGGTTATCAAGCAAAAATTCCCGGCCATCACCAATACTTCGATAGTTGATCTCGACCAGTACCGGCCCCGAATCTGTGATAATGAACTCGCTATGACAGACACCAAACCCCACCCCGAACTCTTGAAGCTGACGTATACATTCATCACGGTAGTGCACGCTGTTAATACCATTCCAACTCGCCGCTGTTTCGATGAAGTAAGGTGGCGCAGAGAGTTCTACATCGAACCCACCAAGTGCGATCAAATTTTCCCCGTCGCCGATGGTTTCGACAGTGATAAGCGGACCTTGTAAAAACGCCTCAACTAAAATGGGAGTAGTAGGGTACTTTTGCCAAAACGCATCGCAATAGTTATCCAGCTCAGCCGCAGAATCGCAGCGCTGCACGTCTAAACTAGCCACGCCTTCCTTGGGCTTCGCAACGACAGGAAAATCGAAATCGAATATAGAAGCGCTCTCTCGACTTAACAAAACACTTCGAGTATTAGGTAACGATTTTTCGTTGAGAACCTGACGAGTTAAGTATTTGTTTTTCGCCTTAATCGTCACGTTCCAATCTTTAGCGGGTAAACCAAAGAACTGTGCACAGATTGCAGTGGAAGTTTGTAGGTGGTCGCTATTACTGAAAACAGCATTAGGCGCTAGATTTTTCTCGGTGATGATTTCGATGAGTTCAAGAGGGTTGAAGACATCGCATTCTAAAATTTCATCGGGATTAAAGCGCTCATCATCACTGCTCAATTTCAGGTGGTTGAGCTTGTGATCTGTGATCAAAACGACGTGAAGACCCATCGCCTTTGCGGTAGGTACGAAGCCGTGAGTGACTGCATCATTCACGACGTGACTTACGATAATAATCGTAGATTTCATGGGGCTTTCCTAATTTTAAAACGTTGTTGTCGCCTGCTCACAACTCGCTTTCAAGTGCTCTCTTTCGGGGTTAAAAGAAAGAGAATTTTTCTATCTTATTGTTTTTATTGATTCTTATGTCATTAGTGGTGTTGCATATTGCTAGGCAAATATAGATCAAAAAATATATATTGCAAATATAAATGATATTTGTTCTTATTCGCAATAATGTAATTTTATAAACTAAAACGGAATTAGAAAATGAACATGAGATTGACCTTGTCTCCTCTTGCTTTGGCAATTGGCGGAGCCTTAACGGCGGCGGCTGGTGTGTCAACTGCAGTGGCGGAAGAACAAGTCACTGTAGATGAAACAGTGCAAATTATTGGCCATCAATACGAAGGTTATGCAGAGCACATGCCTCAGTCAGGAACCAAAACGGATGTCGAGTGGTTAGATGTACCGCAAGCGGTATCTGTGGTTACAAAGACAGAAATGGAAGATCGTGGTGCTGTACGTTTAGTGGATGCTCTAGATGGTGTTGCAGGGGTGAACAATACTCTCGGTGAAGGTAGCCGAGACCAATTCGTGATTCGTGGTTTTGATTCGTTAAATGACATGTATCGTGATGGTATGCGTGATGATGGAACGTTGCAGTCGTATCGCAGCCTAGCCAATATTGAGCGTGTTGAAGTGGTAAAAGGCCCAGCCGGTGCACTTTATGGCCGAGGTTCTGCGGGCGGTATCATCAACTTGGTAACGAAACGCGCTAACGGTGACAATTTCACCAACGTAAATGGCAGTGTAGGCAGCAACAGTCAGTTTGTGGGTCAAGTTGACAGCTCTATGGCGTTTTCAGATAAGGTTAATGGCCGTATCAACGTGGAACATCGACAAGCGGACTCTTACGTCGATCATGTCGATTCCAATGATTTCTTTATTGCCCCAACCATTCGAGTGATGCCTTCTGATGGACACATTATCGATCTCGATGTTGAATATTCTCACCAAGAACTGGTGCCATATCGTGGTGTTCCATCTAAAAATGGCAAACCTGTTTATGTCTCAGAGAGTACTTTCTACGGTGGCACCAACGATTATCAAGAGTCAGACAGTATTCGTGTGGGCGTTGACTATGAGTGGCGTTTGAACAGCGAATGGGCATGGACAAACCGCGCAGCGTATAACCATATCGAGCTTGAACAAAAAGGCACGCGTCAAGGCACGGTAACAGGGGATCAAGTATCTCAAACCGTGAACAACTTCGGTTATGATCCTCGTACCACGACAACACTACAGTCTGAGTTGGTTTGGGAAACGGACTCTAACCAAATGATGATTGGTGCCGATTACAACCAGATTAATATCGATCTCACTCTCGCAAGCGACAAAACCTTACCTTCGAAAGATATCTATAATCCTGTTGCAGGTCCAACACCTGATCCGGGTTTCAAACCTTTCCGTGATAACACGACCACGACCACTGGCGTCTACATTCAAGACGTTTACACCTTTGGTGATCTTTCAGTGATCGGTAATGTGCGTTACGACTCGATGGAGCTTGAGCAGCAAAAAGCGGGCTCAGCAAAAGAGAACCTCGACGATAACAAAGTGAGCTACCGCGGTGGTTTGGTCTACCGAATCAACAACGATATGTCCGTGTACGCAAGCTTAGCTCGTTCATGGCAACTGCCTTACTCAGGTATCTACATCAACCCTAAATTAGCTGAATTCTTCCACACCGATCTAAAAGAGATTGGCGCAAAAGCTTACCTATTAGATAACGCTTTGATGCTGAATGCCGCGGTCTTCCAAATCGATCAAGAGCAACCAGAAACCAATACAGACGGAGACGTGGTCAACAAGATTGAAGCGCGTCACCAAGGTATTGAACTGGAAGCTCGCGGTCAGATAACAGAGCAATGGGACATTTCGGTTGGATATAGCTATCTCGATGCGGAAGACAAAGAGACAGGCAAAAAGCCAAATGATGTGTCTGACCACCTGTTCTCACTTTGGAGTACTTACCAGCTAGACGACAACTGGCGTTTAGGTGGTGGTGTGAAATATGTTGGCGACCGTTACGCAGGTAATGATGAAGCGGTAGCTCTGGGTGACTACACCACGGTTGACTTGATGGCAGCGTACACCACGGGTCGTCACAAAGTTCAAGCGAATGCTTACAACGTGCTTAATGAGAAATACATTCTGGGCGCAACCAACGGCACGTCTGGTACTAACCAGATTGGTTACGGAGCGCCAGCCGAATTTATGCTCAGTTACGGCTATCAGTTTTAAAAGCTAATTATGTTCTAAGAGCTAGTTCAGTTCTAGGAGTTAGCTCATTTCTAAGAGCTATTTTAACTCTAAAAACGATTGATTTATTCGCTACGAATGAATGAACAGTTGGCTTCATTTTGAGGCCGTTTAGCCCATAGGATCAAAGCGCCGAATCGTAAACATGGCCTTTGACCCTAACTTGCCTATTTAGGAGATTTTCATGCCTTACCAGAATTTGGATGGTAAACCCTGTACTCAATCACATCAAAAGTTGCGTCTAAGTGCCCTTGCAATGGCCATCGCTTCAGTGACTTCCATGGGCGCATTTGCCGCGTCAGATCCACAAACGACGACCATGGAAACGGTTGTCGTGACGGGCAGCTTGATCGGTAATTCAGAACTTGAGGATGTGAAAGAGTATCCGGGAGCTCGTACTGTTCTGACTAATGAACAAATTAAAAAGACTGGCGCACTCTCGATTGACTCTGCCTTCCAAAGTGTACCGGGCATTAAGGTTCAAGACGAAACGGGCACCGGTGTTTTGCCTAACATCTCAGTGCGTGGTTTGAAAGCGAGTCGCAGTGGGCACGCTCAATTCCTCATGGATGGTGTTCCTCTTACACTGGCGCCGTATGGTCACACAGGACAATCAATTTTCCCTGTAACGCTGTCGATGCTTGATCGTATTGATATTGTGCGAGGCGGTGCGGCGGTTCAGTACGGACCAAACAACGTCGGTGGTGTGATCAACTTGGTGACCAAGCCTATTCCACATGAGTGGCAAACGGAAATCAGTAATCGCTTTACTGTATTCGAGGATGGCGATACGCCGCTCAACGACTTTTACCTGCGAACGGGTGGTTGGTTAACCGATACGCTGGCACTTCAAGTCGAAGGTAATTTCCTAAAAGGTGAAAGTTTCCGTGAACATTCAGACACTGATGTCAAAAACTTCCAAGCGAAGTTGCAGTGGTTACTGAGTGATACTCAAGAGTTACAAGCTTTCGTGCAGCGTTATGATGCAGACACGCAAATGCCGGGTGCTTTATCGCCAGAAGATTACAAGAATGATCGCACCCAATCGAAGCGACCATATGATGAATACCAAGGTAAATCGACGCGTTGGAGCCTAAAGTATTTGCATGATTTGAACATTGCCGATAGTGCAGAGCTAGAGATACTGACATTTGGTCACCGCTCTGAGCGTTTCTTCCAATGGGGCTTTAATAGTGCGGGCGGCCACTGGGCGGATCCTGCATTACCATCAACCGATATTCGCACGTCACCACGTGAATTTGCTGTTTATGGTGTTGAACCTAAACTCGCGATGTACTTTGACGGAAATACCGTAACGCAAAACGTCATTGTGGGTGCACGCTATGTTAACGAAGATATTGATTACAAGCTGACTCAAACGCCAATTGCTGGTGGTGCTACAACAACCCCACGTGACTGGCACTTAGATACTGACGCTTTTGCTGGTTACATCAGCAATGAAATCGGCCTGTTCAATGACGTACTGAAAGTCACGCCGGGTATTCGTTACGAATCGATTGATATGACGTTTGATGATCTGGGTACAGCACAGAGCACAGACAACAAAGTGACGGAATGGCTTCCTGGCTTAACTTTGGCATACCATCTGACTGAACAATGGGTTGGTTACACCAATGCACAGAAATCTTTGCGTGCACCACAAATTGCTTACATCCGTGGTAAAGGTGAAGAGGGCAGTGAGCTAGCGTGGAACTACGAGTTGGGTGCTCGCTACAACCAAGATTCAACCAGCTTTAACATCGCACTTTACCGCATTGATTTTGAAGATCAGCTGCAATGGCAAAGTGCTACCCAAACTTTCGATAACATTGGTAAAACCCTTCATCAAGGTGTTGAGCTCTCTGGTCGTTACGTGCCGCAAGCGATGCAAGCTTTGAGTTTGGGCGCCGGCTATAACTACCTAGATGCAACGTTAGAGGAAGAGGGGGCAAATAAGGGCAATCAACTTCCTTATACGTCTAAACATCAATTTAGTTGGGATGCGACTTACGCCTTTAGCAAGGTAGATACGACTTTGTCTGGTTACTACTTCAGCGAGTCTTACTCTGACAATGCGAATACAAGTGCCGAAGATGCAACGGGCGCGACAGGTAAAGTGCCTGCCTACATGGTCTGGAACTTTAACCTAGGTTCGGATTTGTACAAGGATGAAAACAGTAAGCTGCGCATGAACCTTGCGGTGAACAACTTGTTTGATGAGGACTATTACTTCCGCGGTATTGATACCAGTCCAGTTGGTCGTTATCCAGCCCCAGGACGTTCTTACACTTTGGATCTGAATTATCAGTTCTAATACGTAATTTATTGAAAGTAATAACGAATAAAAGTCGCCAATACTCTTGGCGACTTTCACGGTTCTAGCGTTTAAGGAAAATTAAATATGGAAAACAGCTCTCGCCTTTTGTTTTCGAATCCATTGCTGCTGTCGAACGGACTGCTGTCATTCAATAAGCAGTGTTTATTCAGCAGGATAGCGATAACCTTAACTTTGCTGATTTTAAGCTTGTTCTCACTCTCCAGTTCAGCACAAACCAGGATCATACAAGATGAGCAAGGTCAGTTTGAGATAGCGACTACTCCGCAACGTATTGTGGTGTTGGAGTTTTCATTTGTAGATGCACTCGCTGCGGTGGGTGTTTCTCCTGTTGGTGTTGCGGATGACAATGATGCTTCGCGAGTGATTCCGGCGGTACGCGAATTGGTTCAACCATGGGAATCGGTTGGCATGCGTTCTCAGCCTAGCCTAGAAGCCATTGCGATATTAAAGCCCGACCTGATCATTGCAGATGCAGAGCGTCATCGTACGGTCTATCAAGATCTACAACGCATCGCACCAACTCTGCTGCTCAAAAGCCGTGGTGAGACTTATCAAGAGAATTTGGAGTCTGCGCTCAAGATTGGCATCGTTCTCGACAAGCAATCGTCAATGGACCAACGAATTCAACAACATCAACACGCCATGGCTGAATTCAAAAGTCATTTCTCGCTCAAACAAACCGTCCAATTCGGTGTCGTGTCGGATAAAGGTATGTGGTTACATAGCCCTGCATCTTACGCAGGGGGCGTGCTGACCACATTAGGCATTGCGAGCCCTATTGTGGAACCAACAGAGAAAGCATATTTACCAACCAGCTTTGAGTTGTTGTTGAAAACCAATCCGGATTGGTTGCTTCTTGGTGCTTACTCTCATCCAAATATTGTTGATGATTGGCAGAAAAATCCGTTATTCAATGTACTAACCTCTGCAAAAAAACAGCAAGTTGTAGAAGTGTCACCAGCACTTTGGTCATTGAATCGAGGCATGTTAGCGGCAGAACAAATGGCGAAAAATCTTGAGCAGATCTTGGATCCATCATGAGTACGATGTTGTTCTCTAAAAGTCAGCGATTCTGGCCAATATTGTCGTGGCGAGTCATATTATTTACGGCATTAGTGTTGTGTTTGGCATTATCTGGTTACGCGGCCTCTATGACCGGATGGTCTAATTTCTCTTTAACATTGAGTGACTTGATTCACTACTGGTTTGCGTTTGATGAAAACAATATGACTCATCAAATATTGGCGACACTCAGAGCGCCAAGAGCTTACGCAGGGTTGTTTATTGGTGCGAGTTTGGCCGTCGCTGGGTTATTGATGCAGGGATTAACGCGCAACCCACTCGCGTCTCCGTCGATTCTTGGCATTAACGCTGGCGCAGCCTGTTTTATGGCGTTAGCTGCAATAGGTATACCTGTGGTCAGTGAGCTAAACCCAATCCTTAATGCGGTTCTTGGTGCATTGCTAAGCGGCGGGGCCGTGATGCTCCTCGGTGGTTTTTTCTCCGAACGTTCTCATCCGTTACGTTTGGTTCTCGCAGGTATCGCTATTACAGCGTTATTGATTGGACTGACACGAGCGGCGCTGATTCTTGCTGACGATATGGCTTATAGCGTCTTGCATTGGCTTACGGGTTCACTGTCTAGTGTGGATGATGGGCAATGGCAACAACTTTGGCCGCCTGCAGTGATTGGTTTGGTGTTGGCAATGAGCCTTGCTCGTAACCTCAATTTGCTTGCACTTGGCGAAGAAGTTGCAGTTGGGTTGGGCAGTAATATCAGGCTTACTCGCTTGATTAGTGGATTGACGATTGTGTTGCTTGCCGGAGCAAGTGTCGCTATCGCAGGGCCAATTGGCTTTGTTGGTTTGTTAGTGCCTCCTTTGGTTCGACCTATGGTTGGGCACAATTACCATTTACTGATTCCTATTTCAGCATTGGCAGGCGCAGCATTAGTCTCTTGGTCAGATGCGCTGTCGCGAGCGATTGCTTTCCCGACTGAAACACCCGTTGGTGTTATTACTGCTTTGCTCGGAACACCTTGTTTTATTTTGATTGCGACGAGGAGATCTTAATGCACCATCACACTAAGATAGTTTTGTTATCAGGAATTCTCATATTAGTGGCATCCGCAGGTTTGTTTGTCGGCGCAGCTTCGCTTTCTGTTTCTCAAGTTATCGAACATTTGGTCGCGCTTTCCAGCGACGACTTTGTTATCCATCAGTATCGGCTACCACGTATGTTGCTCGCGATAAGCGTGGGCGCAGGGTTAGGGCTTTCAGGGGTATTAGTGCAAGGCGTGATACGTAATCCATTAGCATCGCCTGATCTTATGGGTATTAGCGCAGGTGCCGGGCTTGCTGCGACAGCGAGTTTAGTTTGGTTCCCCAATGCACCAGTCAGTGTGCTTCCGGTTGTAGCGATGTTCGGTGGGGTATTAGCTGCTGGGCTGATTGCTGTATTGGCATGGTGGTCAAGGCCAACACCCGCCAAATTGGCGCTGATTGGTATTGCGGTGAGTGCGTTTCTGGCTAGTTGTATCGACTTCTTGCTGGTCACCAATCCGATCGAGATAAACACGGCCATGGTATGGCTAACAGGCAGTCTCTGGGGCCGAAATTGGCAGCAAGTCCCGTTTATTTGGAGCGTACTGCTCTTGTTATTACCCATGGCATTATGGCTTGCTTGGCGATTAGATGTGATGGGGCTTGGCGAGGAAAGTGCGACCACATTGGGTACTAAGCCAAAACAGATTCAGGCTCTTGCGTTATTGGCCGCTGTTTTGCTTGCCAGTGTTAGTGTTTCTGTTGCTGGAACGATCAGTTTTGTGGGTTTATTGGCACCTCACTTAGCACGCTTGTTGTTTGGGCATAATCATAAATTGTTAATCCCAGCATCTGCATTGGTAGGGGCAATTCTGGTTACCAGCGCTGATGGGTTGGCCAGAGGTCTACAACCACCTATTGAATTGCCAGCAGGCGTTCTCACGTCTGTGATTGGCGCGCCATATTTCATCTTTCTTCTCTATCGTTATCGAGGTTGGTAACCATGCTTAAAACGCAGAATCTTTCCGTCGCGTACGGCAAACAAACGATCATACCAAACCTGTCTGTTTCTATCCCTAAGGGAAAAATCACCGCATTGATAGGACCTAACGGGTGCGGTAAATCTACCTTGTTAAAGACGTTAGTCAGAATTAACAAGCCAGTGGCTGGAGAGGTGTTGTTTGAAGACAAGCCGCTATCAAGCTATGGCGATAAAGCGCTCGCTCGTTCGTTGTCACTTCTTCCGCAAATCTTGGTCAGTCCGGAAGGCATTACGGTAAGAAAATTGGTCGAATATGGCCGTTCGCCTTATGTCTCTCATTGGGGAAGATTAGGACAGGACGATCAAAGGGTTGTCGATCAAGCAATGCGAGATACAGGTGTGCTCGAGTTTGCTGATAAGCCTGTTGAGTCACTGTCTGGTGGCCAGCGTCAAAGAGCATGGATTGCGATGGTAATTGCACAAGATACGGACGTAGTGATGTTGGATGAACCGACCACATACCTTGATATGTCTCACCAGGTGGAATTAATGAACCTGATGCAACAGATGAATGCCAAAGGAAAAACGGTGGTTGTTGTGTTGCATGATCTTAACCAAGCCAGTCGTTACTGCGATCATTTAGTGGTTTTGGAAAAAGGGTGCTTAATCGCAGAGGGCTCGCCTGATGAGGTGATGACCGAAACTATGCTCAGTAAGGTGTTTGATCTCAAAGCGAGCGTGTTTCGAGACCCCATTTCAAATACACCAATGTGTGTCGCGATTTAGTTACCTGCTCTGAACAACGAGATCACCAAGGCACAAAGAACAGAACACTGGCAAGGAAGGCACATTAGATTAGGTCGTCTAAACTTAAAGTCTGTATGTAGTCAAAGTAGAACAATTTGGGCTCTAAAGACGTTCTCGAAATAAATGCAAATTAGTGCTTTACCTCAACTTAACTTGAGGTATTAGGATATGCAACGTTGCTTACGAGAATACTTTAAGGAGAGAAGAATGATCCAACTTGAACATGTAAATTTAGTGGTAAAGGACATCCCTGAAATGCTGACTTTCTATAAAGCGGCGTTCCCTCATTGGTACGTCCGTGATGAAGGAAAAGGCGAATGGTCGGGTAAACCACGCAATTGGCTGCATTTTGGCGATGAATATCAATATATTGCGTTGAGTGATCACGGCGAAGGTGAAAATAGAGATTTGGCTGGGCACTCTGTTGGCCTCGCACACTTCGCTTATGTGACCCACAATATTGAAAGTGTCACTCAACGTCTTATTGATGCGGGCTTTCCAATTGCCAAACCCGGTGCTGAAGAGCCTTATCGAAAGAATGTCTACTTTGTGGATCCGGCAGGCTTTGAAATCGAGTTCGTTGAATACCTTAGCGATGATCCCAAACTGCGTAATGCTACAAGCGAGTAGAGCCTTTGGGTAGAAAGTACCCAAAAGGGCATTGTGGAATATTCCGCAATGCCCTTTTTAGATCTATTTGATCGCTGATTGGCTAACTGATATTGAGCTCTTTTAGCTGGTGTTTACTTAGTTTTAAACGGCACCAACAGTTGTTTACCAAACACATTGATTAGCGCGCCTGTTACGATTAGGCCACCACCTAGGTAAGTCCAAACTGATGGAATCTCATTGAAGATCCACACGCCTAATAGCGCTGAGAATACGATTTGAACGTATGAGTAAGCCGAAGCCTTGCCTGCAGCTTGGGTTTGCATCGCTTTGGTCAAACCGTATTGGCCTATCTGTGTGAAAATTCCGACCAGAACCAGCATCACGGTAAGGAATAGACTTGGCCACACAAAGTCGTTCCAGATAAGGGTAGTTGAGATTGGTAGAGCAACCAGTGGGAAGTAGAAGATGATGACTGAGCTGTCTTCCGTTTGGCTAAGCTTTCTCACAATCACATAAGCAATTGAGCTACCAAATGCGCCACATAATGCCACCATTATGCTAAATAGCGGTAACTCGCTGCTCGCGCCACTGTTCATGCTTGGCTGTACCATTACTAATAGTCCCGCTAGGCAGAACGCAATGCAGATCATGGTCGATTTTTGGACTCGTTCTTTCAGAAATAGCACACCAAGTAGGGCGGTAAATACAGGGTGAACATATTGTAGAATGGTCGCTTCTGCTAATGGCAAGGTGGTCACAGCGTAGTAAACACACATTAAGGCTGCTGTGCCAACTGCGCCTCGAACAAACAACAAAGGTTTGTTATTTCCCCAGATCGAAATGCCTTTTCGCTTAACGTCGATATAACTGATGATCAAAGACACCAAAGCCCTTGCTGCAACAATTTCGAATACAGGTATGCCGTAGTTGCTGATGTATTTCACACATGCAGACATCAGTGCGAATCCAAAAGCGGAGAGGATCATGAATCGAACCCCAACAGGGATCATTGAAAAAGAGAAAGAGGGCATAAAAATATCAATCGGTTGAGGGAACAGGAATCATAACTTAGTTTAGAAGAGCCGACCAAAGTCTTTGTCTTGTTCTAGTCAACTTGATTCAATTAATTCTCATTTCAGATCGATTCGTTTTTATCCCACATAATATCGGCCATAACACAATTTTATAAAATCAACATCAACAGAAGGTGACGCTAATTCAACTCTGATTTATCGGTCGTTTTAATTGTCGTTCTTAGTCATATCATTCTCGTGAATTTATAATAAGAGATATGTTCTATGAAACCAATCAATACCCTACTCATATCCACGTTCGCACTTTGCTCTTTCAGTTCAGCTACTTATGCAGACACCATCTTGCACGCATTCAACTGGAAGTATTCAGATGTGACTACCAACGCTAATCAAATTGCTCAAGCTGGCTATAAGAAAGTGCTTGTGGCACCTGCAATGAAATCGAGCGGCAGCCAATGGTGGGCGCGTTACCAACCTCAAGATCTTCGAACCATTGATTCTCCTTTGGGAAACAAACAAGATTTAACCGCAATGATTGTCGCACTCAAGGGGGTGGGTGTTGATGTGTATGCCGATGTGGTACTCAACCATATGGCGAATGAAAGCTGGAAGCGAAGTGACTTGGATTACCCTGGCACAGAAGTGCTAAACGATTATGCGAGCCGTTCAAGCTACTTTGCTGACCAGACTCTGTTTGGCAACTTAGCGCAAGGTTTTGTCTCGGCTAACGATTTCCATGCCGCAGGTTGTATTTCAGATTGGAACGATCCTGGTCACGTTCAGTACTGGCGTTTGTGTGGTGCCGATGGCGATGTAGGTTTACCTGACCTTGATCCGAATAACTGGGTGGTTTCACAGCAACGTTTATATCTGAAAGCGCTAAAAGATATGGGGATCAAAGGGTTCCGTATTGATGCGGTAAAACACATGAGCCAGTACCAAATCGATCAGGTATTCACGTCTGAAATTACTGCGAATATGCATGTGTTCGGTGAAGTCATTACCAGCGGTGGAGCAGGGAACAGCGGCTATGAGTCATTCTTAGCGCCGTACCTGAATAATACTAATCACTCCGCGTACGATTTCCCGCTGTTTGCGTCGATTCGCTCGGCATTCTCAATGGGCGGTGGCTTGAACCAACTGCATGATCCAAAAGCGTACGGCCAAGCACTTGATGATAATCGCTCAATTACTTTTTCTATCACACATGATATACCAACCAATGATGGCTTCCGTTACCAAATTATGGACCCACAAGACGAGCAGCTTGCTTACGCTTACATCCTTGGCAAAGATGGCGGCACGCCGTTGATCTACAGTGATGATCTACCGGATTCTGAAGATAAGGATAACGGTCGTTGGGGCAATGTTTGGAATAGTTCGAGTATGAAGAATATGCTGAGTTTCCATAACGCAATGCAAGGCAAATCGATGACGATGATTTCGAGTGACCAATGTACTTTGCTGTTTAAGCGTGGCAAAGAAGGCGTGGTTGGTATTAACAAGTGTGGCGAAACCCGTGGCGTGACGGTTGATACCTACCAACATGAGTTCAATTGGAATGTTCAATACAAAGACGTATTAAGCAGTGCGACAGAAACCATTTCTTCTCGCTACCATACATTCAATCTACCACCACGCAGTGCGCGTATGTTTAAGCTTTAATGCTCACTAAATAAGAGCAATAAACGCCCGGTAGAAAGCATAAGCCGCAGCAAGTTCTGCGGCTTAGTTGTATCTGGGCTTACGGCTTACCGTTACTGATGATCGCTAATAACACCAAACCAATGATTCTGGTGAGCTAATGATTTCAGCAACTCGATCTCTTTTGCTGTCTCTTCTCTAAGCCATTCAATAAGGTCATTGATGATAGGCGTGTGAGTACGCTGGTGCATAAAGTAAGTCCAAGCACTGTGTTGGATTTTTGCATTCTTAGGGCAGTACAAGAAGCCTCGTTGGAGATCTTGTTGTACTAACAATAGATCCGTGACCGTAACGCCTTCACCGGATAAACAGGCACTCAGTGCCATATCTAAAGACAAGAAGCTGGTATTTCTGACGGGTTTCTTTGGTGGGGATTCAACATCGGCCAACCACACTTTCCAGTCGTGATGATCTAAGGTCGGGTGCAACCGTGGCATGGTTAAGATCGAATCGAGATCGGTGTCTTTATTCGTTAAGTTGGTCGAATTAGTTAAGTTGGCAGAATTAGTTAAGTTAGTCGAGCAGACCGGTGCCATGAACTCTTCACGCAAGAAGGTGATGTCAGGTGCCTTGTCATAGCGCTTTTTGAAGCGCGTGTGGAAGATAAGTAGGTCATACTCACTACTATTAATCGATTCGTCTTCTTCAATTACAGGAACAATGACGATCTCATGATCTTGATAACGCTCGTTTAATTCCCGCACTTTAGAGATCAATACTCGCGTCGCGAAACTCAAGGTCGCTTTAATCACAATACGTTTCTGCTTCGGCTCACTCCAAGAGGCGATGACAGCGTCGATATTGCCGTAGCTTTCACGCAAAGCCACATACAAATCATGACCTTGTACCGTTAATTCAATCGCTCGATGCTTACGAATAACCAGTGATGCGTTTAACTCATCTTCAAGCTGTTTGATCTGTCGGCTGATCGCACTTTGTGTCACATGCAGCTCTTCGGCAGCCAGAGTAAAGCTCATCAGCCTTGCAGCTGCTTCGAAGGCTTTTAAGCCATTATGTGATGGTGGCAAGCTAGGATATGGGGTCATAATTCGTTCGCATGAGTTTTTGGAATGTTAGAGTCGCAAATTTATCAATTGAACGCTAGCCCCATCGATCGTATTTTGGGCGAAATTAACTGAGGCGCTCATGAAAAAAATACTCACTCTTGCATTTCCTTTGATCATTTCACAGCTGATTTCTATGGCGTTAGTCCTTACTGATGTTTGGATGATGTCGCGTATCAGTGTGTCAGCCCTTGCGGCTGGTGGCTTAGGTGCCTCTATCTACTTCTTCATCTTTATTATTGCGAGCAGCACTGTCGGTTGTGTCGCGAACCTGATCGCTATTGCTTATGGTCAGCGTGTCGCACGCCCAGAGTTTGGTAATACTCAAATTAGATTGGCGGTGAAAGGCGCAACCATGTTGGCGTTCGTGCTCAGCGTGACCTTAATGGCCAGCTTCTGGTTTGCTCCGTTGGTATTAGAAGCCGCAAAACAGCCGCCAGAAGTGATCACTTTAGCGATGGAATATGTGCATGCCTTGAAGTGGGTGATGCTGCCTTCGCTTATCTTGTTGGTACTGCGTGGCTTAACCAGTGCGTTTGGTAATGTGCGCTCAATTCTCGTGATGTCGATTATCACCGTGATTTTGAATGTACCAGTGAGCTACTTCCTAACCTTCCAATTAGATATGGGTTTAACAGGCTTAGGTTTAGGGACGGCTATTGCTGCATTTATCGTGATGGTTGGATACACGGTTTGGGTGTTCAAACGCGACGAGTTCAAACAGTTTGCTCCTTGGCTAAATACCGAAGAGTACTCCATCAAGCTGATGAGCCCTTTGTTGTTGATGGGTTTACCTATCGGCTTGGCGGCGTTACTTGAGCACGGCTTGATTTATGGTGGCACCTTGATGGCAGGGACGATTAGTATTGCCTCTCTAGCGCTTCATCAAATCTTGCTGCAATGCTTAAGCTTTACTTGGAACTTCAACTTCGGTTTCTCGCAAGCTGCCGCAATTTTAGTAGGCCGTGATTATGGCGCAGGTAACTACGAAGGGATCAAGAGAACCTCGATTCAAAGCTTTATATTGGTATCGGTATTGAGTGTGGCCTTGTCTGCTGTGTTCATCATATGGCCTGAAATGATCGCTTCTATCTTTAAGTTAGACGACGGTACTGGCGCTATGACATCGCTATTGGCTTCTGTTATCTGGGTAGTGGCGTTGTGCTTTATTGTTGATGCTTGGCAATTGTTGGCGATTAACCTGCTAAGAGGGATGAAGATTGTCTCTATGCCAACCGTGATGACAGCCATTGGTTACTGGATGTTTGGCCTGCCTGCTGCTTGGTACTTGATGCCAAAATTCGAGCTAGCAGGGATCTGGGGTGGAATCGGCGTTGGTTTGGGTGTGACCGGTATTCTGCTGCTTATCCAATTGATGCGTGTCATCCAAAAGAACAGCCAATCTCCAGATTTGTCGAATCATGCTTATACGTGATTTGCTAATGGTGCACTGAACACAAAAAAGCCGCAGTCATTAAAGTGACTGCGGCTTTTTTATCTATTCCGATTCTCCTTTTTTGGGGGAGAGAGAAGAATCAATATCAGGATTAGGTGCAGCTATTTTCTACCAGACGATTTATTGCCAGGCTACTTTCTACCAAACTGCTTTCTACCAAACTATTTTCCACCAGAGAGCGCTGACTTCATCATCGTCTTAAATTGCTCTTTTTGTTCTTCAGTTAATACGTTATAGATGTTGTTCTTTAGACGCATTTCTTGCATCACCATCGACTTCTCGGTTGCTTGGACAGTGTCGATGATCTTTTCCATCTCGGCTTCATTGAAATCAGGTTGAGTCACAAGGCTGATCTGTTTCTTCTTGAGTTCTATCGCACTATCCATGTCAATCTGTGTTCTATCAGACTGATAGTCTTCAATAAGTGAGATGACTTCCGCATGTTGTGCTTCACTTAGGTTTAAAGAAGCAATAACCATTTGCAGTGGGCTCACTGCTGGTTGTGGCGGCTGTTGTGGTGATGATGCACTCACAAACGGAGCGGTAACAAGTAGAGCTGAAGCAGTTAATACACAAAGTGACTTTTTCAGTGATTTCATTGAGTTTCTCCTGTTAGTGGAAACATGAGTATAGATGGCGAAGCTGAACTCGATATGAACATGTCGTTCAGTTTAATTCGCAGAGCTCGTGCTTTCATTTAGTTACATTCATCTAGGCACGGAACGACTTAGACCTTGGTCTTACAGAAACCGAGCTAAAAGGTGACTAGAATGACTGAAGTTGCTCACCGTTTTATCAAGGAATACACAAATGGAAGTTGGATTGTTCTGGGCTGAAAAAGGGATGTTGGTGTTTGGCGCACTGTTTGTTTTGACGAGCATGATGCAGTACGGAAGACGCAGTAGCGATTGGAAAGGCGTGATTACTATGTTCTACAAGCGTATCCCAATGAATATTGCGGAATACAAATGGTACCGTTTGGGTATCGCGTTGTTGGTTTTTGCCGTGATCATCCGCTTCGCATTGTTGATTTTATGGCCTACCTATCAGTTCTAGCTCTTCACACTATCTCTCTTATCATGGGTCATAAAGCCAAAATGAATGAGTAAACCAAGCCTTAATAAACCCGCTTATTAAGGCTGCTATTAAATAAAATAGTCCTATTATTCAACAATAAGGAGTGACTATTACCTTTGTAGCATATTGTTTTTCATGAAGAATAATACGAAATAATAGCTTGCCCAATTGTTTCATCATTCTTACTAATAATCTGCACATAAATCCATTCACCCCGTACCTGATACCATAATGTTCTGTTACACTCGTTCGAATTAGCTTTAATTTGTCAGTGGTGCATTTATGTCATTCCCAGTTCTTATATGTGATGATTCTGCGTTAGCAAGGAAGCAGATGGCTCGATCACTGCCTAGTTCTTTAAATGCAGATATAACTTTTGCTGTTCATGGGCTTAATGCACTTGAAGAGTTAGCTCAAAACCAGTTCAAACTGATGTTCCTCGACCTCACCATGCCGGAATTAGATGGTTATGGCACATTGGAAGAGATGCAACGTTTAGGTGATACCACACCCGTTGTGGTGGTTTCTGGTGATATCCAACCAAAAGCGCAGCAGAAGGTCATGGACCTTGGTGCTAAAGCGTTTTTGCAAAAGCCGATCGATAAAGAAGCGTTAAAAGCCATTTTACGTGAGCATGTTGAGCCGCCAAAACAGCCTCAACTCGTTATCCCTGCTGCTTTAGAGCTGCCAATACTGCGCCGTCGCGATATTTATATGGAAGTCGCGAATGTGGCGATAGGCCGTGCAGCTGATGCACTTGCTCGTCACTTTAATGTGTTCGTTCATTTACCATTACCAAACGTGAACATCTTCGAAGTGAGTGAATTGCACATGGCACTTCGCGACCTAGCCGACAACGACCAAGTGTCGGGTGTTTGCCAAGGCTTCAGCGGAGAAGGCATTGCAGGTGAAGCACTAGTATTACTGAGTGATTCCAGTGTGAGCGATCTTAAAAAGCTCATGAAGGTGCCAACCGAAAGCGAACAGCTTGAAGAACTAGAATTGCTGATGGATGTATCGAATATCCTTGTTGGCTCATTCCTTAATGGGTTAGGGGAGCAATCAGAAGTTCGTTTCTTCCAAAGCTCTCCAGTTCTGCTCGGCCAACACATTTCTATTGACTCTGTCATTGAGAATACCAGTGGCTCGTTTAAGAAAACCATGACCTTCGAAGTCAGCTATAACATTGATGGCACTTCTATCCGTTGTGACCTTCTGTTTATGTTCGTTGACGAATCTCTGCCTCTTCTAGACAACAAATTGGCCTACCTAATGGAGGAGTTTTAATATGCTGAATCTTCCTGCTGAATTTGAACAGTTTCACTGGATGGTGGATATGGTTCAAAACGTCGATATGGGGCTGGTGGTTATCAACCGTGACTTTCAGGTACAAGTTTGGAATGGTTTTATGACGCACCATAGCGGTAAGCAATCGCATGATGCTATTGGTAAGTCTATCTTTGAACTGTTCCCTGAAATTCCTGAAGAGTGGTTTAGGCTCAAGACCAAGCCGGTTTACGATTTAGGCTGTCGCAGCTTCATTACATGGCAACAAAGGCCTTATCTGTTTAAGTGTCGTAATGTTCGCCCTGTAACTCAACAAGCCGACTTTATGTACCAGAACGTGACATTAAACCCGATGCGCTCGCCAACAGGGCAAGTCACCTCATTATTCCTGTCTATTCAAGATGCGACTGCAGAAGCGTTAGTCTCTCAAAAGAACTAGATCGTTCTATTCGCTAAACAACGCTTTCCTGCGCGTGTATTAGAATCAGTCTAATCAGCGAATAAAAAAGGCTAAGGTTTATCACCTTAGCCATTTTTTTGCTTTCTATTCTTCAAATCTTATCTTTTCCTCAGTTTTTCAAGTCAACCAATCCTCTTTTTCTGAGCGAATATTGCTGAATGTTCCAGGTTGCATGAACGAAAGGGCGGCGACGAAACGTGCTTTTAGAACCGCAATGCTACGGGTTAATAAAAATTAGATTTATAAAGTACGAGCTGAAAAGGTGGATTTAATGGAGTGTGAAGGTTGAATTATCAAACCCAAGTGAATCTTTGTCTCTAGATTGAGTCTTTATCACTCTACTTTTCCTAGTAGATGCTAACCAACCGCACCATGAGTTTGTCGAATTTGGACGAAAACAGAAAAAATTTGGAAAAAAATCGAATTTATTTAAGAAAAAAGGCATTTTTTTGTTGGAGAAAAGTGTGATTTTTATGTGATCTCGAGGCACTTTCTTCACATATTTGCTTAATGAAGTCGATATTGTTTGAAAAGGGAAGGAAAACGATTGCGCAATAAACCGACAGCGTTTGCGTAATTGGTTAGCTAAGTTATTAATTAGTAAGAATTTAGTGGGGAAGTGTTACTTAGGAGGTTTTACCAGATATGGAATCTTTGAGAGGATAGCATAAAAAAAAATGAAATATCAGACTTGCTGTTACTAAATCACGACCTATAATGCTGAAAACCGGAGCGTCTGCCAACGCTCCGGTTTTTTTGTGTCCGAAGAAAAGTAAACTCGTCTGCCAACGGTTTTACTACGCATTTCGCGAGAGACACATAATTTTATGAATCAAGGAAAACACCATGCGTATCGAACAAGAACTTAAGTTAGGTTTCAAAGATGTACTCTTCCGTCCGAAGCGTTCTACCCTTAAAAGCCGTTCTCAAGTTGAATTAACCCGCGATTTTACATTCAAGCATAGCGGTCGTCAATGGTCTGGTACTCCAGTAATTGCAGCTAACATGGATTCGGTAGCAAGCTTTGAAATGGCAGCTGCTCTAGCAGAGCACGGTGTTATGACTGCAGTACACAAGCACTACACAGTAGAGCAGTGGGCTGAGTTTGCTAAAACAGCAGACAAGAAAACACTGAACAACGTATTTGTATCAACAGGTACATCTGAAGCTGAGTTTGAGAAGACTAAGCAAATCATGGCACTTAGCGAAGACTTCGTATTTATCTGTATTGATATCGCTAACGGCTACTCAGAGCACCTAGTTGAGTACGTACAAAAAGTACGTGCAGAATTCCCGAACAAAGTTATCTCTGCTGGTAACGTTGTAACAGGTGACATGGTTGAAGAGCTAATCCTAGCGGGCGCAGACATCGTTAAGGTTGGTATCGGCCCTGGTTCAGTTTGTACTACTCGTGTTAAAACAGGTGTAGGTTACCCTCAACTTTCTGCAATCATCGAGTGTGGCGACGCAGCACACGGCCTTGGCGGCATGATCATCGGTGACGGTGGCTGTTCATGTGCGGGTGACGTATCTAAAGCGTTCGGAGGCGGTGCTGACTTCGTAATGCTAGGCGGCATGCTAGCTGGTCACTCTGAGTCAGGCGGTGAAGTAGTAGAGCAAGACGGTAAGCAATACATGAAGTTCTACGGCATGTCATCTCAGTCGGCTATGGACAAGCACTCAGGTGGTGTTGCTAAGTACCGTGCTGCAGAAGGTAAAACTGTACTTCTTCCGTTCCGTGGCTCAGTTCACAACACCATTTCTGACATCCTTGGTGGTGTACGTTCAACTTGTACATACGTAGGCGCAGCAAAGCTTAAAGAGCTAACTAAGCGTACGACTTTCATCCGTGTACAAGAGCAAGAGAACAACGTATTCGGTAAAGAGTAATCTGAACGAATTCGAATAGTTTGAAAATCAAGAGCCGCTTTTTAGCGGCTCTTTTTTTGTCTGGGACTTATAAAGAAATTTTTGATGGAGAGCCTACACCACCGATCAAATCCTTTAAAAAAGGTGGGTGAAATAAGGCGTCTGAGTTGTTTCAATGTTAGGCGTTCACCCAACGCATTATTGCCCCATTTAGTGTTTTATCTTTTACTCATCCATATCTTGTTAATCTGAGTTTGACCTACTCAAACTTATCCACTTGAGTTGAGAACTTAGCGTTCCCGTTTTTAGGCAAGATTTTGCAGCTTAGTATCCCTTGTCTTACTTTAACTTATTGATTGTTAATTGAACCAATATGATTAAGAGTGCATTATATAGAAGAAAAAGACGACAGTTTGTCGACTAATAGCGTTATGCATATCAATAGGAAATTTAATGAACGAAGTTTTACAAATTGTTGGTTCTCTTGCTTCAATTGTTGGTATTCCATTAGCGGTATATTTATACATTAAGAGTAAAGCTGAAAAACACTTTGAAGTTAGAAGGGAAGTCGTCAAACGCTTGTCATATCAAGTTGGGGAAGGTCGCGAGATTTCACCTTTCGAGCTGAATGCTGTTATTGATTCACTAGTGAGAGAGAAGAAGATCAAAGAGTCTGTAATAACTCCAGACTCGGTAATTGAAGATCTTACGTCAGAAATAGTCTCTAGTCCGTTACTTGATAAAAACCGCAAAGATGTAGTTGTTATCGATCTTCAAAAGCTCCATTCAAAACATGCCCCTAATTTAAGTTATCAGGTTGACGACATTGACCGGGGCGCGAGTGAAGGTAACTCAATTGAATTAAAAGTTTCAGAATATAAGGCTGAAAGTGGAGGTAATCGAGGTGCTGAAGTCTTTGCTGTATCTGCAACGATTATTAGTGCCCTCTTAGCTTCGTATGTCTCCTCATCAAGTGGAAGTATTATTGATAAATTGATGACAATTCCTGTTGATGAAGCAGCAGCCTTAGGTGCTGTGATAGCAACTTTAGCTGGTTTTATCACGAGTGTTATTGATTGGAAGAAAAGAAAGTAATTTGTGCGCAGATGCATAACAAGCATCTAAGGCTTCAAGATACTTTTTCTAATCCAATTTTGGCACGTTAGAATCCATACCCTAACGTGCTTTTGTCCAGAAATGTGTTTTGGATAAGTGGATTGTAAAATCATGATGTTTCATATGATTTGAACATAAAGAGCCGCTTTTAGCGGCTCTTTATGTTTGAGTTTTAGCTATCACTCAGTAGAGCATTAACTCTCAATTGTCTACTTCGCATAACTCGAAGGAAACAATGCTCGTTTCGCTTCTTCATCATGTTCGGTTTTAAACTCGATGTCTTTGCCGGTTTCGCGGGCGCGCTGGGCGGGTGTTGATTGCGTTAAACCAACGTTTTAAGTTCGGGTAGGGCTCTAAGCCTTCTTCACCAAGCTCGAAAGGTGCTTTATTAATCCAACCCCATGCGGATAAATCGACAATGGTGTACTCATTTCCGACGATAAATTCACAACCAGCCATGTGATCTTAATCTTCTTGAGTTCAATTCGCTAACAAGCTTTCCTTCACTCCGATCTCACAGCCTATGAACGTCGATTGTGCGAGCTCAACATGCAAGTAATAACGTTCCGGTTGGTTCATTGCTTGTTGGAACGTTGTAATACATCTATCTAAACGCTGTGAATTCTCGTAAGGGTTTTCTCGCCACTCAATACGAATTCTCTGCTGCGTGTGCTTTTCTATTCCTGTAAGGCTATGTTGCTCACCGCCTAACTTGAAAGCGGTGACTTGTTCAAATAAGAATAAGTCGCTGGCTGAAGCTGTGTTGTACCAGAGTAGTGCTAATAATGCGAGTTTGCTTTTCATTTGGAGTGGCTCTTTAAGATAGGTTGAAATCACGTAGGTTATAGATTTTAT
The DNA here is from genome assembly GCF_007858795.1 of Vibrio sp. T20. Lineage (NCBI taxonomy): Bacteria > Pseudomonadati > Pseudomonadota > Gammaproteobacteria > Vibrionales > Vibrionaceae > Vibrio > Vibrio sp. T20. The sequence goes on along the minus strand of NZ_VFEB01000087.1, from coordinate 235,706 downwards.
CTTTCACTTATGGTGTGAAATTTTCAGTTAGCTACTAATAACTTGGAGATATAAGGTATTTTAAAGTGATGTTAATAATATTGTGTAATTACTTATTTATTACAGGAATCGAATATAATCGTTGTTTTATTTTTATCAACATTTTATTTAATGATCCCCTTTGTAATATCAATTAATTAGAATGCGAAATAGATAAATAGAGGTTTATATCTACAGTTGTAACTTTAGTTACTACTATCAATAGTTAATTATAACTTATAGTGTTTTGTTTATTTATTGTTTTAATTGTATTTTATTATGCTTATATAGTTGATTGTAATCACAGATGGGTTTTTTATTACTTATTTTACTGTTTATGCGGTTGAAGTTTTTATCAGGATAAAAGATATTCTCGCCAAAAATAAAGGAAGTAAATAATGAAGAATATCGCACCATTAACAATGTTATTATTGTCAGCGAACGCTGCGAGTGAAACATACACGGTTAGTCCAAATTTAAAACATGGTCTCCCTACACTGACTGAAGAACCCAATCTGTATCAAGCTCCTAGCTTTGATTTTTTCGATTTTAGTGAGGGGTATTTGACACAGAGAGCTGAAGCCAGTGCCTTATTGCCAATAGCGCTAAATAGCATAGATAGAGTGTGTATCAACACTACGTTTAGTGAGATAGATGGAGAGGCGCGCTATCCGCAATCTGGTGTTTTGGTTTACACGTATGCGATAAACACTCAAGGTGAAAAAACGCACAATACCACTATTGGTGACAGAGTGCCGTTAGCAGAAGTTTCACAGCATTGCCTGGACGAATCATCCTGGGTTTACAAGAATTGGTCGGCTGACAAACGTATCGACTTTACGCCTTACAGTTCAGTGTTCGCGTTGATTGAACGCGTCGATGTCGTGGTTGAAGGGGAGCTATCTTTGTCTCAAGATCCTGTCGAGTTTGTTGAACAGTATTTTGATTTCATCACTAAGGTCGGTTTTAACCAGTCTGCAAGTTTCTATCATACGGATGTCATTAGAGACCTCAAATCCATCATTATGGAAGGTCTTCAAAACGGAAATCAGAACGTTCTTGATATCGTGAATATTGCCTTTGGTTCCGGAGTTACTAGAGAAGATATCGCGGTTATGGACGATAAAGTCTTTATGAACACTTTCCTGAATGTTCGGAAGATTGCTCAAGGCTCCAATATTGCTCAATTATCTTCGTTCAGTGTAATTAATGACTTTGATTACCAAGGTCAAAAGTATATTACGGTTGAGAAAAAAGAGCAGTTCGGCGACCGAGTCACTACTCAATATGAAATTATTACGCTTAAAAGCGATGGCGAATATTGGATGCTTAATATGTCTGGTGACATGAAAAGCCTTCTTGGTATGTAAGTGCTTTTACTTTTCAGTTCGTGAGTTTTTAAAAAATATTAATATATAGGAAAGTAGCAATGAATACACGAGTGTTATTGACGTCTTTAATTTCATCTATATCACTTCAAGCTTCTGCTTATGAGATGTCATATATAGCTCCTAAAGCACTGCTCCCTGGTGAAGATGTTCAGCAGTTCGAATTAGCCGATTTAAATGGTAACGGTAGGCCAGAGATCGTATATCTTAACTCTAATGGTGAACTAAAGTACGCGGTTCAAGGTTATGAAATTAATCACGCTACGTTTTCTTTTTTAGAAAGTAAGTCATGGAAGATTGATTCTTACCCAGACGCGGTATTAACATTTAGCGGCGGTCGTTATTACCGATTGAGTGTTGACGGTCGTACTCGATCGTCAGCCTCAATCTTACTAAATGATGGCACATTTAAGAGTTTGTACTACTCCGAGTTTGCTTCACGATTGTTGATTGACTTTGTTTCTGAGAATGAGATAAGCGGTAAGATCAAAGACCCATATTTAACGGGTTCTGGAGAGATTAACTTTGTGGCGAGACCTGAATAGTAAGCCCATGCAGCGTATATTAATTGAACAATAAAAGAGCGGCATGTTAGCCGCTCTTTTGTTTGAGTCGTACTTTTTGAATCGGAGGCTGCGTATGGCCTCGCCATTTTGAGCTTAGTTATGTTGAGCTTGGTTATTTCGCATAATTCGAAGGAAACAGTGCTCGTTTCGCTTCTTCATCACGTTCGGTTTTAAATTCAACGTCTTTGCCGGTTTCACGGGCACGCAGTGCAGCAGGGCGAGTGTTGATGGCGTTAAACCAGCGCTTCAAATTCGGGTAAGGTTCTAGGCCTTCTTCACCAAGCACGACAGGTGCTTTATCAATCCAACCCCATGCAGCGACATCGACAATGGTGTACTGATTTCCGACGATAAATTCACGACCTTCCATATGCTTTTCTAGCACTTCGTAATGACGTTGTGCTTCACGTAGGTAACGGTTCACAGCGTAGTCTAGCCCTGCTGGCGCAGCATGGCGGAAGTGTACCGATTGGCCTGAATAAGGGCCGAGACCGCTTGCGATAAACATCATCCAAGAGAGCAGTTCAGCTCTGTCTTCTGGCTGACCACCTAGTTTGCCCGTCTTCTCTGATAGGTACAGAAGGATAGCGTTAGAATCGAAAACGCGTTGTCCTTCGTCTTCAATAGCTGGTGTTTTTCCGTTCGGGTTTATTAAGCGATATTCCGGCGTGTGTTGTTCGCCTTTTAAGGTATCAACGGGAACGAGTTCAAAATCTAGGCCGGTCTCTTCTAGAAACAGAGCGATCTTCATTGGGTTGGGTGTTTGGTGAAAATAGAACTTAAGCATGGGGTAACTCCTTGTATTGGTAATTCATTAAAGCATCACTTGAACGGTCGTTCAATAATTGATTTTAATTTATTTGAAAATCGGTTGATGCGTGTTTTAAATCTATGTGCTTAAAACTTCGTTATTTGAGCGAGGATTAACATTGCGCGATTCAGTGTGTTGAATTTTAAGTCGTTGAAAAAATGAGCTTAAAGATGCTAATTTGGTTTGTTTTTGATGCGGGATTTAGCTTTGTGATGGGTGTTTTTGGGCGGGATAGGGCGCATGGAATCCGTAGTCAGATACTCTAAGATAATTGTTGTTCACTGCTTCAAACCAGAATTATCTGGATACGCAGGCTTATTGGTAAGTTCAAAATCGTGATCTGCTGCCATACCTTATGCAACAAATGAATATAAACGTTAGAGATTAAGGTGTGCTTCACGGTTTTTTAATCTTAGGGACTTACATTGGTGAGCAAATCTGATGTGAACACTTAACGACACAGGATCTTTCCATGAAAAAGAACATTATCGCCCTCGCTCTTGGTGGCATGCTCGCTTTTGGCGCAACTCCATTTTCTTTTGCTGCTAACGATGGCGCAGTACAAGCTTCAGCGGATTACGCGCAGTTGGTGACGAAGCGACAAGTTGTCGACCAATTACTTCTTGATGCGTTGCAGGCGTTTAAGTCTCCGGCAAGAATTTCACACGCGGGCTTCACGGCTAAAATGCCAAGTAACATGGAAATTGTGACTAACCGATTGTTAGAAGCGTACCAGTTAGAACCTTACCGTACCGACTTGCTTATCTCGGCAGCGAACGCTCAGATCTACAACAAGAATGCAGAGCGCGCGATTGAGTTGTTTGAGCAAGCGCTGACGGTTGCACCAGACGATGTTGATCTTCACGCTTACCTTGCGGTTTGGCAGAGATTTGAAGGTAATGACAGTGAATCCAACAAGCATATGGAGAAACTGGAAAGCCTGAACAAAGGCAAAGCAGAAGACATAAAACGCATTTTTGCTACGGTCGACCGCGTGTTAGAAACACCGTTGAAAGAGTCTGCAGATAAAGGCTTGCTTGATGATCATGGCGCAATTGTTACATTGGGCTACGCGCTTAACCCAGACGGATCGATGCATCAGATCTTGATTGAACGTCTTGAAACAACATTGGCGATGGCTAAAGCGAATCCAGATGCGATGATCGTGCTAACGGGTGGCGTGCCGAAGAACCATAAGACTGAAGGTAAGTTAATGGCAGATTGGCTTATCGAGAAAGGAGTAAGTAAAGATCGCATCATTGAAGAGAATTATGCGACCAGTACGGTAGGCAATGCCTTATTCAGTAGCTATGCACTTGCTCGTCATGATATTAAGCACGCGACCATTATCAGTTCGGCAAGCCACGTTCGCCGTGGTCAAACTTTGTTTGAAGTGGCAAGCTGGCAAACCGGCCCTCAGGGCATTACTTTCGATACGGTTTCTTACCCAGACAAACCACTCGCAGATCTTAAGAAGGCGAGCAGTGGTGAGCTTCTAGGCATTTACCGTGACGCATTGAGAACTTATGGTATGTGGAGCTACCGTTCTTACCCGCTGGAATCTCGTTAAGCCTAAACATTGTTTTTGTTAGGGCAGAGTAAGTCTCGTAAGAGCAAAGCCTAAGTTGTTAGTACAATCGAGCACAGCTAGATGGTATGCTGTGCTCCTATTTAATTTAGTGTTTCAAAGGCAAAAAAATGAACCCGATTTTAGCAATGTTGAAAGAGAACAATATCAGCGACGAGCAGATCAGCGAGATATTCAAGACGTTGACCGAGAACCCTCTTGCAGCAATGGCGACGATCAGCCAACTTGGTTTACCTCAAGACAAACTTCAAATGCTGATGGGTCAGGTAATGCAAAACCCTGCGCTAATCAAAGAAGCAGTTGAAGAGCTTGGCCTAGATTTTTCTAAGGTTGAAGCGGCTAAAGAGCAACTTCAAAAATAAGTGAATTTGAATGAGCTAATATCGAATTAGCTTTATCCACATTCAATAAAAGGTCGTTTAAGTTCAGCAACAGGCTGTCTTAACGGCCTTTTTTGATCTTGGGGCCGATTTTTGACTTTGATTTGATTGCTTTCAATCATCCTCTCCGACCCTATACATACCGACCATTCCAACACAATTGACAGCAACTTTGCCAAATATGCGCGACTACTGACAATTTACTTACTAGACTTAGTTAACCTATGTGCAACCTGATATGTGCACCTTGATGAACAGAGTTTTTGGATGAAGAAAGCCCTAAATAATAGGGCTAACCGATTTGGGCCATAAGCGCGGTTTGTCTATGAGTCACATTAAGGAAAAGAATAAGAGGGCAACAAACTAAGCCCTTTATTGAGCAGTGATTTATAGGAAATGAGTTATGAAGTATTTAAAGGAAACCGCTTTAGCGAGCCTTGTGCTGGCTGGGCTTGTGGGTTGCGGCGGTGATTCAGGTTCATCAAGCAGCACGACACCCATTACTTTGAGCGTGAGTGATGCGCCCATTGATGATGTTAAAGACGTCACCGTGACATTCAGCAAGGTCGCTTTACTTCCTCAAGGGGGAGGTTCGCCACTGATATATGATGTGTATAAAACGGACGAAAACGGCGACTACGTTGATGAAAATGGCGATCCATTGCCAGATGGTGCGGATCCTATTCCGTTAAGTGTGAATTTATTGGATTACCAAGGCAGCGAGGCGCTTCCTTTGATTGAAAATGAGGTCATTCCGGTAGGCAGCTATAAGTTGTGTGTGTTTGCGAATGATGGCGATCACCCAACAGATCCATCTTACGTGGTAGAAAATGATGATACGAATCGTGAGTTAACGGTGAAAGGTGAAGGCGCGTGCCCGCAAGTGGGTAAAGAAGATAACGCTGGCGTACTTTACTTTAAGGATTCATTTAACGTGAACCAACAGAGTAACGACTTTGTTGTCGAGTTCGATCTTCGACGCGGCCTAAAAAACAGTTCGACCTTCCCTGATTACACCATTCAAAGAACGTCTGTAAGCCTTATCAATACGGTTGAGACAGGAAATATTGAAGGCACTGTAGCTCTTTCTACTTATGACACTTGTAACGGTGGTGATAATACATTTGTTCAGTCGGTGTACTTGTATGAAGGTAATGTTGAACAAGCTAACATGGCTCCGATTGGCGGCAGTGATGAAGTGAAACCGATTACTTCAGCGTCAGTGGCAATGAATGAAGCACAGACTAACTATGAGTTCTCTCTGGGCTTCATTGATCCAGGTACTTACTCATTAGGTTATACCTGTACTGCGCAACATGACAGTGGTGAAGATAATGCTGATCCGGTTGCTGATGGTTTTGAAATCTATGATGTTCAAAACGGCGTGCAAGTAACGGTTGGTCAAGACAGCCAAGTGTCATTCTAACCTTGATGTGAATGACGATTTTTAATCAAAACGGCCTCTTATTTAGAGGCCGTTTTTGATCATGTTACCTAGCTAGCATGAATTTGTTGAGCATTGAGTGTGACTCTAGGGAAGTGATAATGTAACGTTGTCTCTATTACTTTAACCTAGCGAAATGTACTCCGGCGTTGCTCATGAAATCTAGCTTAAGCATTCGATCTTACACCAAGCAATTTAATACTCATGCCCATGATGGTTACCATCAACTGGTGCTGCCCATTCAGGGGAGTATTAGCATTGAAATGGTGGGGTATGTTGGCAAGGTTTCTGTCGGTGAATGTGTGGTGATTCCTGTCACCACAGCGCATGCGTTTAAGGCGGATGAAGCAGCGCGGTTTATTGTCGCGGATATGGTGGAGTTACCGCAGCACTTGTTAGAGCATGAGCTCTCGGTGTTTACTATCACGCCACCTTTAATGAGTTTCTTGCTGTTTGTTGAAAAGCAGTTGGAATATCAAGTCGACAGTGGCATTGAGTCATCCATCTTGGATGTGTTTTCACTGTTGTTAGAGCAACAAGAAGTGAGTAAAAGTATCGACCCTCGTATTCGCGCGGTACAAAGGCTCATCGCGGATAATTACGCCCAACCTCTCTCTATTTCTCAGCTTGCAGAAACGGCATGTTTGAGCCCCACTCAATTCAAAAAACGCTTCAAAGAATGCCTGGGTATCAGTGCGCTTAAATACATCACTCGATATCGTATGGAGAAAGCTCAAGCCTTGTTAACCCACACAGATTTACCTGTTCAATTGATCGCTGAAAATGTGGGATATAGTGATGTTTCTGCTTTCAGTCGCCGCTTCTCTCAGCACTTTGGCATGTCTCCAAGGGCGTTTCTAGGCTCAATGAAAGACAGTCTTTAGAAACAACAATAGCGTCCTTTCTGCAAACTAAAACCAAAGTATGTTCACTATTATCTATTTCAGAAATGAAAATAGACTAGGTAATAGCAATGAATCTTGCCATCAATCGCGTTAACGAATTCCAAACAGGCACTTTAGCTATCGTGTTTGCATCTGTTTTATGGGGCACGACAGGTACAGCCGCAAGCTTTGCGCCTGATCTCAGCCCATTAGCGATTGGTGCTTTTTCAATGGGCGTCGGCGGCTTAATACAGGCGGCCTTGGCGTATCGAAAGATCTTATCTTCACTTGATAAGCTTTTGCTCAACAAAAAGCTGTTAGCGGCGAGTGCGCTGGCTTTGGCGATCTATCCTCTGGCTTTTTACTCTTCAATGAAGTTATCGGGTGTCGCAATGGGTACGGTGGTGTCGATTGCTACTGCGCCGTTCTTTTCTGCACTTTTAGAGTGTCTTATTAGCAAAAAGAATAATATCAACAAGCGCTGGTTAACGAGTTTTGCCATTGGCGTGGTTGGCATTGGGTTACTGGTGTTTTCAGAATCATCATCGACGAGCGATTCTGGAGATGACCTAAAGCTTTTGGGCATTGGGTTAGGTTTGGTTGCTGGGTTGTGTTACGCCATTTATTCGTGGGCGACAAAAGCTTTGATAGACGAAGGCATTAAGTCGCAAGCGGCGATGGGCAGCATATTTGGATTAGGAGCGGTGTTATTACTGCCAACGCTGTGGTTCACAGGGGATAACCTGTTCGCGTCGAATACCAACATTTTAGTGGTGAGTTACTTGGTGTTACTTCCTCAATGTTTGGGTTATATCGCGTTCAGTTTTGGGCTACGCCATGTCACAGCAAGTAGCGCAAACTTGATTACCTTGCTTGAGCCAGTTGTTGCCGCCGTATTGGCCGTGTGTATTGTGGGTGAGCTGATTCCATTGGTTGGATGGCTAGGTATGTTATTGATAGTGATGTGTTTATTCATCCAATCTCAACCGACTAAAAAGCCGTTATAAGTATTTGTTAAAGCGAGATTAATTGAATTAAATTCATGCGTGATTCTTATAATTGAATAAAATGAGTATCTCAGTTGCGAGAGTGCTGTTACTATCGTTATCAATAGTCGGGGGGCATCTACCTTAATTGGTATTTGCTGAGATCGTTATTCGAGACCCGTTGAACCTGATTCAGTTAACACTGGCGTAGGGAACTATGATTACTTTGCCTACGTGGTTCAACAATGATCTCTCATTGGTTTCACCTCCACACTCTCTTTGCGGCCAAAGTTCGGTTCTCTTACGTCTTTTAGACAGTAGGAGCGACCATGACACAGCATTCCAATTCTCAAGTATCACTTAGCAGCACTCAAACACCAGAAAACCAATCTTCTTCAATCAATACTCCGATTGTTTTGACCATTGCGGGTTCTGATAGTGGCGGCGGCGCAGGTATTCAAGCGGATATTAAAGCCATGTCTGCAACGGGTAGTTTCGCTTGTTCGGTAATTACCGCTATTACTTCCCAGAACACTCAAGGCGTTTCCGCCATTTTTCCAATCCCACTTGAGCATGTTGCCAGCCAGTTAGATGCGGTGTTCACCGATCTGAATATCGTGGCGGTAAAAGTCGGTATGTTGGCGGACTCGCAAATCATCAGAGTCGTTGCTGACAAGATCAAACAATACCAACCAAAACACTTAGTGATTGACCCTGTAATGGTCGCGACAAGTGGCGACCTTCTTCTAGAAAACTCGGCTATTACTACGTTAAAACAAGAGCTGATTCCGCTCGCAGACATCATTACGCCTAACTTGCCAGAAGGCGCAGCACTTACCGGTAAAGCTGTGCCTGAAAGCGAAGCGGAAATGCAGGATATGATTGAAGACCTGCGCGCTTTAGGTGCTAAAGCAGTGCTGCTAAAAGGCGGTCACTTGGAGAAAGATGAAAACAGTAACGACTTACTGATTCTACCAACCACATCTGCTCTGATTAGCGCGAAGCGTTTTCCTACCAAAAACACTCATGGCACGGGTTGTACGCTCTCTTCTGCTATCGCTTCTTTCTTGGCTCAAGGCAACACGCTCCCAGAGGCTGTCGACCTAGGTAAACAATACATTTCACGCGCGATTGCCCATGCTGACGAATTGAAAGTCGGTCAAGGTCATGGCCCGGTAAATCACTTTTTCGCTGGGCACGGTAATGTCCGTTAATACGGTTGGTGTTCAACTCAGCAATGCCACCTTGCGTTATCGCGATAGTGAACATGCCACCTTATCAGGGCTATCGCTGAGCATAAACTCGGGTAAGTGGACGGTATTGCTGGGTCGAAGTGGTTGCGGGAAAACCACGGTATTGCGATACCTAGCAGGTTTACTCGATGACAAAGTTGAATGGCAGGGCACATTGGCAACGTCTGATGAACGGCCTCTAACCGATCGCATCGCTTACATGGCGCAGCAAGATTTATTACTGCCATGGTTGTCGGTAATCGACAACGTGTGTCTGAGCCATCGCTTTCAAAATTCCGCAGACAAGCATCAAAGCCAAGCATCCGATAAACAAGCTCAAACTCACCAAGCATTGGAATTGCTAGCATCGGTTGGTTTGGTTGATTACGCAGATACCATGCCGGATCAGTTGTCTGGCGGTATGCGCCAACGTGTTGCTTTGGCTCGAACCTTAATGCAAGACAAGCCAGTCGTGCTGATGGATGAGCCTTTCTCTGCGCTGGATGCAGTAACAAGGCATAAGCTACAAAGCTTAGCGTGTGGACTGTTAAGAGATAAAACCGTTGTGTTGATCACTCATGATCCACAAGAAGCGGTGCGTTTGGCGGATAACTTGTATGTGTTACAAGGCACGCCTGCGAGTGCCCAGTCATTGTCTGTGCCTAACACCCTCACACCAAGAGTGTTAGATGGTGAATGTGCTGAGTTACAACAAGCGATCTTAGATCAGTTGGAGCGAGATTATGAGTGATCTAACGCGAAGCGAAGCTGTGGCTCGTTCAGCCAACGCGCAGACTACTACTACACGTCCAAGTCAGATGAATCCTGTTATGCGTTTGCTTCTCAGCAGTGCTGTGATTCTTGGTTTGTGGCAAATGGTGGTGGTTATCTTCGAGATGCCAAGCTTCATTCTGCCAGCGCCTGCTGAAGTCTTCCTCAAGCTTACTGAACGCTATGACGTATTACTCAAACACACTTGGGTGACCGCGCAAGAGATCTTACTTGGTCTATTGCTAGGTTTATCCATGGGGCTGTTTTTCGCCCTGCAGATGTTGATGTTCGAACCGCTGAAACGCTGGTTGTTGCCTATTTTAATTGCTAGCCAAGCGATTCCTGTGTTTGCGATCGCGCCAGTATTGATGCTGTGGCTGGGTTATGGCATCGCGTCAAAGGTCGTCATGGCGGCGATCATAATCTTCTTCCCTGTGACCACTTGTTGTTATGACGGCTTACGTAATACACCGACGGGTTATCTTGACCTCGCTAAGACGATGGGCGCATCGAAATGGCAACTACTGCGTTATATCCAGCTACCTGCTGCGCTGCCAACACTGGCATCTGGCATTCGTGTGGCTGTGGTGATTGCTCCAATTGGCGCAGTCGTCGGCGAGTGGGTGGGTTCGAGTGAAGGGCTGGGTTACCTAATGCTGCAAGCCAACGCACGCATGATTATCGATGAGATGTTTGCGGCCTTATTCATCTTGGCGGTGCTGTCTATCTCGCTCTACTTCATCACAGATAAGTTACTCAAAAAAGCTATCCCTTGGGAAAACCAGTGATGGTTCGATCAATAACTCTTTGTTTAATAAAGCTTCGCTCAAGGCTATTTATCTAAACAACACCTAGTTAGAAATTAGTTCGATAAACACAATAATAATATTCAAAAGGAAAGGTTAACTATGAAAAATACCAAATTGGTAGGTGCAGTGGCACTGCTTGCTTCGCTAGTTTCAGGTCATGCATTGGCGGATTCTGAACAAAAGAAACTGACACTGATGTTGGATTGGTTTGTGAATCCGAACCACGGCCCAATTGTGATTGCTCAAGAGCGTGGTTACTTTGCTGACCAAGGCCTTGAGGTTGAAATCCAAGAGCCTGCTGACCCAAGCACACCTGCAAAATTGGTTGCAGCCGGTAAGGTCGACCTCGCAGTCACTTACCAACCAAGTTTAACCATGGATGTGGCGGCGGGGTTGCCTCTAGTTCGTGCATCAACCCTTATCGCGACACCACTGAACACACTAATGGTACTGGATAATGGCAAGAACGATTCGTTAGCGGATCTGAAAGGCAAGAAGATTGGTATCGCGATCGCGGGTAACGAAGAAGCAACGATCGGCACCATGCTGGCTCAGGAAAACGTTGAGTTTACCGACGTGCAAACCATCAATGTCGGTTGGGCACTGTCGTCTTCACTGGCATCAGGCAAGGTAGACGCAATCTGGGGTGGCTTACGTAACTTCGAAACTAACCAGCTAGCCCTTGAAGGCTTTAAAGCAAAAGCGTTCTTCCCTGAAGAGCACGGTGTGCCAGCTTACGACGAGTTGATCTTTGTGGCGAACGCAAAGAAACATGATGACGAAGCCATCAAAGCATTCAACAAAGCACTTGAGCAAGCAACCACTTACATTGTGAACCACCCACAAGCTTCATGGAGTGAGTTTGTGGCGTATTCACCAGATACGTTGAATAACGAACTTAACCAACGCGCATGGAACGACACACTGACTCGTTTTGCACTTCGCCCTTCTGCAGTCGATATGAAGCGTTACGATGATTACGCGCAGTTCATGTTCGACAAAGGCATTATCAAATCACTACCAAAAGCCGTTGATTACGTACCGACTTTTGACTAAGGAATCTCATGAAATACCAAGACTTAATCCAAGCCTGTCAGCAAGATTGGCAAGACTACACCGAGCATGATTTTGTTAAAACGCTGGCAAATGGCACTCTCGCTCAGCCGTGTTTTCTGCATTATTTGAAGCAAGATTTTCTGTTCTTAAAACAGTATGCCCGTGCATACGCGTTAGCGATTTACAAAGCCAAAACCTTGGCTGACATGCGTCGTGCATTGCCAAGTGTTCATGCGCTGTTAGATTCTGAAATTTCACACCACGTGACTTACTGTGGTCAGTGGGGTTTAACGGAATCTGACTTGGAAAATGAACCTGAAGATTTCGGCACTGTGGCTTACACACGCTACGTTCTAGATGCGGGTATGACAGGTGATCTTGTCGATCTTTATGCGGCATTGGCTCCGTGTTCAATTGGTTATGCCGTGATTGGTAAAGCGCTATTAGAAAGCAGCGATACTGTTTTGGAAGGCAACCCATACGCGAGCTGGCTGCAGCTTTACGGCGGAGAAGAGTTCCAATCTGGCGTGGCAACGGGTGCTGAGTATTTCAATCAGCTACTGGCTGAAATTGATATTAACAGCGAACGCGGTCAGAACATCGTTCATATCTTCAAAACGGCAACACGTATGGAAGTGGCTTTCTGGCAGCAAGGTCTGAATGCACTTACTGACTCGACAGCGGCTTAAAAGCGACTTTCACGAATAAGGATTCCCCCATGCTAACCGAACAAATTATCCAATCGCTGCGTGCAGTACGAGAACAAAAACCGTTGGTTGTGAACATCACCAACTATGTAGTGATGAACAACACGGCCAATGCGTTATTGGCGATTGGCGCCTCGCCTATCATGGCGCACTCACAGCAAGAACTGGCAGAGATGATGTCTTTCTCTGGCGCTTTGGTGATCAACATCGGCACGCTCGACAGCGTTTGGACACCACGAATGTGTTTTGCTGTTGAACAAGCGAATGCGAACAACAAGGTTGTGGTTCTTGACCCTGTGGGTTGCGGTGCTAGTACGCTGCGTACCGAGACTTCTCGTGAAATTGCACGCTTAGCTGACAAGTTGATCATTCGTGGTAACGCGTCAGAGATAATCGCGTTAGCGGGCGAGCAAGCGCAGAGCAAAGGCGTTGATGCGCTAGATAGCAGTGATGCAGCATTAGGCGCAGCGCAGTGTTTAGTGGCTGAATACGGTGCAAATGTGGTGATTTCTGGTGAGACAGATTACGTTGTCACTAAAGACAGCGTGGTGACCTTAAATAATGGACACCCAATGATGCCGTATGTGACAGGCATGGGTTGTACCTTAACCGCATTGACGGGAGCATTTGCAGCTGTTGGTGATGAAAGTGGTTTGGCTGCTGCGGCAGTATTAGGCGTGGTTGGTGAAATCGCAGCTGAAAACTCACGCGGCCCGGGTAGCTTGCAAATGAATTTGCTTGATGAGTTATACCAGTTAGACGAAGAGACTCTGATTCAACGTTTGAAGATTCAGTAAGCTCAATCTAGCGACAAGAGCTTAACTTATAGCTCTTAACTTAAAGAAAGCCCCCGACACTTATGTGCAGAGGGCTTTCTATTCTGATTCGGAACTACGCCAGTTGTGTTAAGTCTGGTTTAGCTAAGTTCTAAATCGATTCACTTGGCTCTCTAGGTGATGAGCAACCTCAGTTAAGTCGCTCGCTGCACCTGAAATGCTGCTCACAGACTCTTGGTTACTTTGCGAGATGGTATTGGCCCCTTGCGCGTTTTCACCTAGTGATTTTGTTAAGCAATCTTGCTCATCGACGGATATTGCGATTTGGCTGTTGGCTTGATTCAAATCTTGGATATGTTGGTTGATCACATGCAAGTTCTGAGAAGCTTGTTGTGCCTGAGTTGAAGCATCGGAAACCGTGCTGTGGCTCTCTTTGATAGACTCCAATGCATCTTTAGCACCACGTTGTAGCGAGGTGATGAGCTCATCAATCTGGCTTGCCGAATCTTGAGTACGCTTAGCTAAGGTTCTTACTTCATCCGCTACGACAGCAAATCCTCGACCTTGCTCACCTGCACGCGCTGCTTCAATAGCCGCATTCAACGCCAATAGATTAGTCTGTTCTGATACGCCTTTAATTACTTCAAGAATGGCACCAATGTTCATCGACTCTTTGTGTAGGTCAGTCACTTTCTGGCTGCTGACCTGCATGCTTTCATCGGCGCTGCCAATCTCATGCAGTGTTTTGTCTACTTCTTTGAGTCCCATCGCCACATTCTCGGTTGCTTGGTTGGCAACTTGAGAGGCGTGGTTAGCACTTGCAGCAATTTCTGATGTGCTTGAAGCCAGTTGGTCAACCGCGGATGAGATGTTCATCATTTCACTGTTCAACTGTGTTGCGTTAGTCGAGCTGTTATTGGTCACTTGATTGAGTGATTTGGACATCTCGCCAATACGCACGCTAGAGCGGTTCACTTGACCAACAATATCGCGCAGAGATTCAATGGTGATCTCCATGTTCGTTAGTAGCTCGCCAATCTCGTTCTTGCTCTCAATGTTTACTTCAACATTCAGGTTACCTTGAGAAAGCTCATTGGTGATCTGCTTAACTTGTGCAATACCCTTGGTGATAGAGCGAGTGACCAACACGGCACTCGTCATACCGATAACCAAAGCGACACCCGTTAGCAAGATGATGATTTGAATCGATCGCTTCTCACTGGCTTGTAGCACTGGCGTGAGCGCTTGCTTCTGCTGCTCGAGAATACTTTGAGCATCCGCGACCGCAATCGCTAAGCTGTCACCAATAGAGGCGAGGGTAGCGGTTCTTTGCGTGTTCTCAACCATCTGTTGATGAACTTGCTCAAAGCCTTTTGCATACGCTTTACGTTGGTTCGAGAAGTCTTCAATCAGCTCACTTTGATAAGGTGATGATTTGAGAGATTCAATATCGCCTTCGATACCTGGTAGAGCATATTCAAAAATGTCTTTACCCGCTTCATAGGTTTTAAGGTCGTTGTTGTTTGAGTAGCTCAGCACTGTGATCTTGGCGGCGAGGAAGTTCTCCATCAACATGCCCGCGTATAAGCTCGCGTTTGGATCGTTGTTATTGTAAGACTCATACAACAAGCTCTGAGCAGCTTTCAGTGCGTTGGTTTCGCGTTTGACCATCTCAACGTTTACCAGTTGGTCAATGAGGATCTCACTTTGTTTCATTGATCCATAAGCCACATCAAAGGCCGCCACGCTGTCTTGCACGAGCTGCAAGCTAGCTAGGCTATCGGTTTTGGTGGTGGATTGGATTAAGTTTTTGAGCAGATCATCAATCGCAAGTTTACTTGATTGATAATTCGTTTCGTACTGTTCATCCAATGACTCTAAGTAACGTTCAGAGGCTAAACGCATCTGAAGAAAGTGCACTTGAATGTTGCCTGAGAGTGTCGCTTTATGGCTGAGTTCACTGTATTGGCTGAAGCCGCTCGACAAGGTTTGGATACCTTTGTAACTCACAAAGCCTGAAATGACGAAAAAGAGCAAGCAGATGGCATAACCCAGCTTGATCTTGAGCGCTATAGAAAGGTGGCGCATAACTATCCCTATATTTACCTGATTCCTTCACAGCGGAGTATTTCATAAAACAGCATTCTGGGCATGCTCGAAGTGAACACTTTGTGTAATAAGTAACGCTTTCGTTAAAAAGTTCAGGTTTTTCGACATGCTTTCAACGAGTTGCGTATTTGATGACACATGTGTAAGTGAGCTAATTTAGTATTAACTCCCATGCACATGATGCGATTTGTCGGTAAAATGGTGCAACGCCAATTTTAGACATCGACTCCGAAGGTACGAAATGAACCCTTATAAGCTCTACTTAGTAACGGATGACCAACAAGATTTAGAAACGCTTAAGTTCGTGGTTGAACAAGCGGTCGCTGGTGGTGTCACTATGGTCCAAGTGAGAGAGAAACATGGGGATGTGAGAGCTTTCATTGAACGAGCACAAGCTGTTAAGTCGATTTTGGCAGGTTCTAATGTGCCGTTGATTATTAATGACCGAGTGGACGTTGCGTTGGCTGTGGATGCTGACGGCTTGCATTTAGGTCAATCAGATATGCCTGCTGAGTTAGCCCGTCAGTTGATTGGCCCAGACAAGATTCTTGGTCTGTCGATCGAAACTGAGCAACAGCTTCAACAAGCCGATAGTCTGCCTATTGATTACATTGGACTCAGTGCGCTTTTTGCCACGCCGACCAAGACGAATCTAAAGAAACATTGGGGTTATGAAGGCATTCAAATGGCTTTGGAAACAACGAAGTTGCCGATTGTGGGTATCGGTGGAATTAACGAGTCGAACATTCCGCAGTTGGTTAAGACAGGCATTCATGGATTGGCCTTGGTATCAGCGATATGTCACGCTGAAAGCCCAAAACAAGCGACACGGGATTTGCTATTTTTAATGGAAGAGTGAAGGGGTTATAGACTAGAAAACAAATGAGGTTAGTCATCTGTTTTCTAGTGAAAACACAGAGCTGTGCTAGATGTGCTTATCGATTGAGCATTTAAGGTGCTCTATCTAACATAGGGTTTGGTTTACTGAATGCACAGAGCAACGGTGCCGATGATCATAAGAACGATCGCAGCGTACCAACCGTATTGTGCGGTTTTATCAGCAACAAACACCTTAATGTAGTTGATCTCTTCATGTGCCATTGCGATGAAGTCCGTGTAGTTAATCGACAACTCACGGCTAGCTTCTTTCAGGTCTTGCTGAAGCTTGTTGAAAGACTCATCGATGAAGCCCTTTGTTTCCGAAGCAGACGGAGTAACAGTTAACGCTAGGCTATTCCAAACCGCCATACGCGATTCATATTCGCTTTCACTGACACAATTAAGTACGCGTAAATCATACTCTCGTTTGTTACGCTCTTTACCCATTTTCTCAGGGCAAATATTTCTTAAAACGTTCACGACAAATTTTCCAAAAGGTTCATTTAGATATAGAAAAGCACTCGAAGAGCGCTCATAAACTGGGTGCGAATTAATATTCAAAAAGTGATCTATTTGAAACCGGCATAAGCGACTGCAAGGCAGAACGTTTATCTGGGGGATTTGAAGTTGGGTCAGTGGTGTTAAAGAGCGATTTGGGTCTGTCTAAATTCGTTTTAAAAGACAAACCCGTTGGGATCGCAGTGTAGTTAGGTCACTTTGGGACATCAACTAGGGTGTTTTATCCACACGACAAAGATATTTATCGGCAAGATAAGTAGAAATGAGGTAGCGCTGGTGAGTTGCACGCCGATATTGAATCTCTGAATTGACGATGTTTTGAAAATAGAGATGTTTTCAAAAACAGAGGTGCTTTCAAAAATACAGGAGGCTAGTTGGCTTGCCATTGATTGTATTGCAGTGAGTGTCCCTTAAGCTTTTCAATAAGGCTAGTGAGAACTGGGCCATTGATGTGGCTACGAGACACCAAACAACCCACAGGAGTAATCCAACCACCATGCTCGTGCGAGACAGGTAACGCCACAAGAGCACCTTTTTGAATGCTTTCCATCACCATCATTTCAGGTACATTTGCCCACCCAATATTTTGTTCAACGAGATCAATAATGGTTTTGTGATTGTTGGCATACCAAAGCATGGAGCTAATTCCGTAGGTGAACCACAGTTCGCGTTGCTTTGAACTGCGATGCACGCATTGGCGGTAACGTTTTAAATCGGAATCTTGCACAACGGGCATTTGGCTTAGTTCGTGCGTGGCAGAACTGACAGTGAGAAAGCGTGCTTGGCCAAGTAAGAAAAAGTCCATATCTACCTTAAGTTCACCATCCGCATAGATGATGCCAATCTGCGCTTTTCCACGCCTCACCATGTCCTCAACATCGAAGGTAGAAGCGGTAATGATATCGAAGTGAGTAATTGGAAATTGATCAGTTAGTGAGCTGATTATCTTTATGAAGTTCTTATCAATGATGCTCTCATCAACCGCAATGATCAGTTCATGCTCATCTTCTTGTGTTAGCGACTCTACTTTTTGATCGAAATACTTTTGCTGGTCAAGAATCGACTTAGCCACAGGCAATAATGCTTTGCCTGTGTTGGTTAAAACGGGGATGTTTTTCTCTCGATTAAACAGCTCTTGATCGATGGCGATTTCTAGGTTGGCGATCGACTGGCTGACTCCAGACTGAGCACGTTTCAGCTTGCGTGCCGCGGCAGAGAAAGAGCCACTTTCACATACAGTGACGAATACTTTTAATTGTTCAAAACTATACATGTTATCTCCCGCTCAATACAAAATTGGATATTCCACTCAGGCTATCACTAATCGTGATGGCTGTTAACTTTCTCTTATTATTTCCGATGACATAATCCTAGCTAATCCAACACATACTAGATTATTTAGAGGAATGTATGAGTACGTTAGAAAGAGTGTTTCACTCAGTGTTATTCGAAGTTTTAGCCGTAACGCTTTCAATAATCGGCTTAGCGATATTTACCGATCACGATATGAATGCCTTATCAGGAACCATGATAGTTGTTGCGACTATCGCGATGATCTGGAACTACTGTTTTAACCGTGTTTTTGATCGGTATTTCACGGGTGATAAATCCAAGCGTTCGCTCAAGTTACGTGTTTTTCACGTGGTGTTATTTGAGGCAGGCTTGCTGGTGGCGACGATCCCAGTGATGGCTTACTTACTTGATGTGGGGATTTGGCAGGCATTTTTAATGGACATCGGCGTGACCATTTTTATTACCATTTACGCGTTTGTGTTTAATCTGATTTACGATCATGTGCGTGCATTCTGGGTACGCAGTTCGGATCTAGCAGTTCAGTAATCTGCCAAGTTAGTAAACGCTAGTTTAGCTACTAACCGATTGTTTATTCGTTATTTTGACGGAGATGGTCGGTTAGTAAACCTAGGTCACTCGTCATTTATTCTGCTATCTTAAATAAGGTGATAGTTTGAGTTCGTGAAAGAACAGATTAAGAGGAAAGGATGTCCAATACCCTTCAAATGACGGTTGTAGATAAGAAAGAAGTTGAGCTGTTTGCAGAACTGTTCAAACATATCGACGGTGAAATCTACACTTTGCTACGCTGCGCTAAAATTCCTAATGATATTCTTATCAACAATGAGCATTACGATTATCTCCCTGAGACAACCGTTAAAAATGTGGTCAAGATTATGGGGGAGTCGGCGTCGAGAGAAGAATTCTCGCTGTTTATGTGGAGTTTTTGCAAGCAAACCTATGTGCCAAGGTTCGTCGCTAAACTGAGTCAGCAAGACTCGCTGAAAAGTGCGCTAGACCAGTTTGGCGAGCAGTTGAAGCTCATATCCAACGGTGCGAATGTCTATACCAAGCAATCCGGAGGCAAGTGGTGGCTGGTTCGCGAGAAGCCGTTTACTAATGCACCTTGGTTTAAATTTGCAGAGCTGTTCTCTGTGATTTTTATCAACGAGTTACTTTCAGTATTAACACAAGGGCGCTGGAAGCCTTCTGAAGTGGGTATTCAGAGCGATGACCTTGATTGCTTTCAATCTTTGCCACAAATGGGGAATGCTCAGTTTTACACGCACAGGCCTGTTACGGCTTTCGAAATTCCAGAAGATATCATGCTTGAGCCAATTGTCTTGTCAAAGGTTGCCGAGGCACTTGAGCCAACAGCCCCTTTACCTAGTACATTTCTCAATGCCTTCAAGTTGGTGATAAAGCCTTATCTCACCATGGGAAAGCTCCCGATTAGCTTGGCTTCTGAGATTCTAAATATTCATGTCAGAACGATCCAGCGTCGGCTGGAAAGTGAAGGAGTGGTCTACAAAACCTTGATTGAAGAGATGGTTCTAGATCAGGTTTTAGAATTGCTCAAGCGGCCCGATCTATCGATTACTCAAGTAGGCGCGAAGATGGGATATTCCGATTCATCTCACTTCACTCGAGCTTTTAAGAGGCAGATGAACATGACGCCAAGACAGTACAGAAAGGGGCACTGTTAAATTCCTTATGTAGAAACCGGAGCCCAGATACATCTTTATTTATTGTCACCAAATGGCAATTTGCCGGCCTTGAATATTGGCATTATATGTACTAAGTTATTGAATGTTGAAATTATGTTTCGCAAATGCGTAATAATTGTTTGTACGCTTGGGCGCATTAAGTTCAACCTCATAACACTCATTAGTAGTTACGGAATCGTTATGGGAAATGAATGCCACTAATTAACGGAATCAAGGTGTATAAATGAAAAATGCAGGCTTAAAGCTCTCTGTTGTTGCTCTTTCGTGTTCATTTGCTCTATCTGCAAATGCGGCATCAACGTTATTTACCAATGTTGATATTTTCAATGGTACAGAAAACAAACTTTACGAAGATCATCACGTACTGGTTGAAGACAATCTAATCAAACAAATTTCGGCAAACCCAATTGAAGCCCGTGAAGCTAAAGTGATTGATGGCGAGGGCAAGACGTTAATGCCCGGCTTAATCGATGGCCATGCTCACGTTATGATTAACTATAATTTTGGTGACATCGAAACCAATAAAGATCTCACTGACATCTCTATTCATGCAACGCAAGTGGCTAAGCGCTACTTAGATGATGGTTTTACAACCGTTCGTGATATGGGCGGACCTGCCTTCGGTTTGGCTCGCGAAATTGAGAGTGGCAATGTTTTTGGCCCTCGAATTTATCCTTCTGGCGCATTTATCTCTCAAACATCAGGTCACGGTGATTTCCGAGATAGAAGTGATCCCGGTTTCACGCCTAATTCGGTAGGGGATATTTCTAACTTCGAAAGAATGGGTATTGGCGCTGTAGCCGATGGCGTGCCTGAAGTACTCAAAGCGACAAGGCTGAACTTACGCAATGGTGCGACTCAGATAAAGATCATGGCCGGTGGTGGTGGTTCATCTCGATTTGACCCGATTGATACAACTCAATACTCGGTAGATGAAACTTGTGCCATCGTTGAAGCAGCAAAAGATTGGAACACTTATGTTGCTGCGCATACATTCAATGATCGCTCGGTAAATCGTCTGCTTGATTGTGGCGTAAAAACCTTCGAGCACGGGTTCTTTATTAATGACGACACGATGAAGAGAATTGCAAAAGAGGGCGGATACGTTGTTCCACAGATGTGGGGACTATCACCAGATCTAGCAAAGAATCCACTTATGCCTGCAGAAAAACTGCCGATGGTTGCTCAGCTTCAAGAGCAGTATGGTGACTACGGTAAACGCCTACTTGAAAATAACGTGAAGGTTGTTTTTGCATCAGACTATGTGGGTGCAGATTCGGATGCTGAGCGAGCTCGTCGTTACGAAATTTACTGGAGAACAGAAGCGTTTGGTAGCAACTTCGAAGTGCTGAAACAAATGACATCTACAGCTGGTGAAATGTTAGCGATGTCAGGCCCTAGAGGCACAACCCAAGGTAAGTTAGGTGTCATCGAAAAGGATGCCGTTGCAGATATTCTACTGGTAGAGGGTAATCCACTGGAAGACATGACGGTATTAGGTGCGACCACCGAGTGGTTTGACGCTGACCCTGAATACAAGACTATCGATACGATTAAATTGGTAATGAAAGATGGCGTTGTATACCGCAACGAAATGTAATCTTTGATTTGATGTTTAATAGTTAGGTAGGGGATTTCCTCCTCTACCTAATTTCGCTTAACGATGTTATTGTGAGGTAAAATTTCATGGTTATTTTGAAGCCAATTTGTTCGCTGTTTGTATTGTGTTGTTTGTCGTTTTCATCACTAGCTAACGAAGTGAAAGTTACATACTGGGACGAGTTAGTCCCAAGCATGGAGCTGATAGAAGACCCATTTCAAAAGCTCGACCGAAATCAGTTGTTCGACATGGCGACCATTGCTCGTTTTAAAGACGCGCAAACTGAAGATGGATTTGTCGCAAGTGACGAAGCAACGCAAGAAATAGTTGAAGTGACAGAGAGGTTGAGAAAACAAAACGTCGATGTTGAGGCGTTATTTGTAGCTCGTGAACAGATTATGAAGCAACGCGAAGCGTTGGGTTCGAAACTCAATACTGAGGTGGTAGGCAGTAAACATCGTATCCCTGGTTACATCACGCCGATTGAAATGGATGGAACTAAGGTGACCAAGTTTTTCTTAGTACCTTCTGCTGGAGCCTGTATCCACACTCCACCACCTCCTGCGAATCAACTGGTGCTGATAGATTACCCGCAAGGCATTGAATTGGTGAGCTTAATGACGCCGGTTTGGGTTGAAGGGCAGTTAACAGGACACCAATCGAAAGAAAATGTGAATTACTCTGACGGCGCAGCCAACGTGCAGTCGGTCTATGCTATGAAAGCGGACGGTATAGAACAGTATCAACCTTAGCTAATGCATCTAGTTGAATCCGATCTCTTGTTGGAAGTATCTAAATCACTCAGTGTCATCAAATGACAATTTTCAATGTGAGTAATAACTAAAATAAAACTGACTTAAAAAGCACTGGTGACATGATGAATTCAAGATTATCTAAAGTAAGTATGGCAATTGTGATGGCGGCTAGCCTAATGAGCGGCGTTGTTTATGGCGCCAACTTTGAAGGCCCTGACTCTGTTGAAAATACAATTGCAGAACAGAAAGCACAAAAGAAATCTTGGAGGGAGTCGTTGGCCGATGATGGCATTACATTTGGAGCAGATTATAACGCTTTGGGTTTAGCCTCTAGCAATGGGTCTATGGGGAACGATGTTGATGCCTCTTCCGGTGTTGCGAGGTTTTATGGCTCTTGGAATTTGGTAGGCAAAGAGACGGGTAATACAGGCGGAATAGTATGGAAAGTCGAACATCGCCATGCCTATTCTGATTCAGCACCCAAAAATTTAGCCTTCATTGATGATACTGACCGATTGTTCAATAACGGTACCAAAGAAGGGTTAGGTTATGTAGGTATGATTGGCTCTGCCTTTAGCGACCAAGGCTTCCGCGTCACCAATTTGCATTGGAAACAAAAGTTTAATGGAGGTAAAACCTCAGTTATCGCTGGGTGGCAGGATGTTACCGACTATGTGGACACATACGCACTAGCGAGCCCATGGTCTGGCTTTAGCAACCTTGCATTTTCGACTGGAGCTGGAGCGATGGGGTTACCTGATGATGGTGTATTAGCCCTTTCTGCTGGGCATATGCTGACTGACAATTACTATGTGATTGCGGGTATCGCCGACGCCAACGGAAAATCAGACGATATCTTTGATGGCCTCAGTACATTATTTGATGAGAGTGATTTTTTCACCACGCTAGAACTCGGTTGGACAGCATCGCAAGACCAAATATTCACTGATAATTTCCACATTACAGCGTGGCACTTTGATGGTGGTACTCGTCATAGCTTGTCTGATGCGACAGGCGGAGGTGAATCTGGTAAAGGTATTAACTTCTCATGGAGTCAATTTGTCACACCTCAAGTAATGCCGTTTGTGAGAGGTGGTTTTTCTGATGGAGATGTTGCTCTGTATGAACGCTCATTGAGTGTCGGTGTTGGCTATTTTGGCCTAGGAAGCGAAAAGAACAACCTTGGTTTTGCGGTTAACTGGTCGGAAATAAATGAGTACGCTCTAAAAGGCATTTCGACTGGTGTGTATGGTAATGACGGTGAACAGTTTACCGCAGAACTCTACTACAACATGCAACTCAACGATTTCATCCAAGTGACACCTGATATTCAATACATTAAAGATCCAGCGTTATCCAATGAAAGCAGCGCGTGGGTGTTCGGTGTTCGTGCAAGAATCTTTATCTAATTCTCCTTGTTTATAATCAGATTTGGATATAGAAAAGTGAGCCTAATCAGGCTCACTTTTTTGTCTTTGGTTTTTAGACATAAAGGCTATGCTTTCTTGGTTTTCAGGGTGTCACCGAACAAGATATTTATGGCTTCTAACATCACAAATCTTAACCCGACGAGAACCACGTAACTCGACAGGTCTTAAAGTCGGTTTGGCGCATTATGGTAAGTAAGGGTTTTAAGAATGATCCAAGATAAGACTCCAATTTAGACAGAGGCGCATATGATTATTCATTTTAGAATCCAAGATGTAGAAGAACTTTGGGGAGCCATAGATTTGGCAACGCTCTTACAGTTGGAACTGAGATCAGTATCAACCACACCGTTAACTCTCTGATTGAAATAGTGAAATTACCAATTACACTTGAAGCATAAGTTTGAATGGAGTCAACTTAATGCTTTCACCCCAATCGTTATATCCCCCTTCTATTGCTTTACTCTTAACGGGCCTGATTTCTTCCTCGGCCTATGCATCTAATGAGGCGATTCAACATCGCTTGGAAAAGATATTCGCCGTTTCAATTGCGCTTACAGACAGCGATGCCGTCTCTATTGGTTTTGTGGATTTCGACCCCAACTCGTTTATTAACTTGAACGACAGTGGTTTTGGCTCCGATAAAACTATCGACACTCGAAGCCAAGTCAGTGTCGGCTCTATCCCTTATTCTTCCGTGATTAAAACCGATGATCCTGACCTAGATTTGATTTGGTCGGTGCGAGGGTCTTATGCGCTCTCTGAGCAAGATATTGAGATTTCGTCAGACGTCACATCAGACCGCCGAATTAACCCCAATGAAGACTCAGTATTGGGCCTGTATGGCTTTTTCGGCGCTCAAAGCCATTTAAATCAACATTGGTCTATCGCGTATGGTTTGGGCACTCATTTACTCTACTACCGCAATAAATACGAATATAACAACAGCTACTCTCAGGCATTTCAATCTCAGTTAGATGGATATGCGCTGAACACGTCTGCATGGGCGCTGATTGGCGAGCCGTCGGTGAAACTCCAATACCTACAGAAACAAGAGTGGGGAAGTTGGAATATCTCATCAAGAGCACGTTATTTCTATGGAACAGGCTGGGGCGAAGCCAATGATGGCGACATTGGTAATCCAGAAGGATTACGCTTTATCAATGAAATTGAATTCCGACAGAATGTGGCACTGGATGCTTGGTCGTTAAAGAACCCTCAGATTCACTATAATCTTAGAAGAATCGACGTGGCCGGGGATTTAACTGATCCTTTGGATACGCACTATTATTATGAGTTCGGCGCTGGATTGGTGTTTGATGTCCCTTATGACTCTTACTTCTTTGATAACTTTGGTGTTGGGGTTAATTTTAATTACGGCAGTTCGCTGAGCGGTGGTAGCTTGCTGTTCTTACTCAACAATTAACATAAATATTTAATCTTAAAAGTACTCATCTAATTTTAATTTGTATGTGTCGTGAAATGGTAAATATTCGCTCGTAAACTTGGTCATCATAGTCGCTCACCCATAGCTCGAGCACTCTATGAACAAGTTAAGCTTTGACCGAAAAATACCGTTATACGTGGTATCGGCACTTGTCCTAAACATGGTATTTATTTTGTGGTTGCTGAGTATCGCTTCTACCACAGCCATGTCTTTTTCGGTATGTATGCTCTTTTTGCTCAGTACTTTCATTACTGCGCGTCTTTATCGATATGAAATGACTCAAAGCAAGAATAGCTTGTCTGAGGCGATTATTGATGGTGTTGCCGGCTTTATTATTCTTGATAGCCAACTGAGGGTCATTCAGGTCAATCAGCAGTTTTCTAGAGTCTCTGGTTATGCGTTTGACCAAGTCGAAGCTCGTCCTATTTCTGACCTCTGTTTTATGAACAACAGTGGTTTGATATCGACCATTGCGACCTCGCTTAAGCAAAATCACAGATGGAAAGGTGAGTTGAGTGGTGTCAGCCGACTTGGTGAACACTTTACGGTTAATGCAGTTGTCGAAAAGCTAACCGAAATATTGCCGAACAACGAAAAATACGTTGTAACTTTTACCGATATTAGTCGACGTAAGGTGCTCGAACGCCAATTAAGAATACTGGTTGAAACGGACTCACTCACAGGTTGCTGGAATCGCCGCCGCTTTGATAAAGAGTTAAGTCACTACTCAAACCTAGCTGATCGCTACGGTCATACACACTCCTGTTTAGCACTGATCGATTTGGATCATAATGATAACCATGGTCATGATCAAGGTGATACAGCTCTTAAAGAGGTGGCCGAACTGTTGAAGAAAAACATCAGAGATACCGATATCGTGGCACGAGTTGGGGGGGAAGAATTTGCGATTTTGATGCCAGAAACCAGCCTGTCAGAAGCGATTGAAGCTATGTATCGGTTAAAAGAAGTGATTGCTAAAGACACAACACTAAACCTAACGGTAAGTAGTGGTGTGTCTGAAATACAAGCGTATGCCGAAGCGACGTATCGCAGCGCGGATAGGGCGCTTTACCGTGCAAAAGGTAACGGCCGAAATAGAGTGTGTAGTTCCAGTTAGGATTATCTGAAGCCAATTGCACTTGGTTAATCGGTTAGAACTGTTTTACGCGGAAATTGAGCGTTGATAAATCTTAGGCGTAAGGCCGGAAACTCGCTTAAATGCTCTAGAAAAGTGAGAGATATTGGTGTAACCCAATTGGCTCGAAATATAAGTCAGAGTATGGCCTTCTTCCATCAATTCACACGCAACGGAAAACATCAGGTTCTCTTTGATTTTTCGATAGGTGGTGTTTTCATTTTTGAGTTTTCGTTGAAACGTTCTCACGGAAAAATTAAGAAGCTCTGCAGCTTCTTCAAGCGAGAGGTCCTGCTCTTTCATATAGGGCTTGAGTAATTCGTAAACGCTGTCGGTAAAGCTGGTGTGCCACTCGATGATCGCGGGCTTATTGCTTAAGTCTTTGGCAGTAAGGCGAATGGGTAGTTGTAGGATCTCATCAGGGATCATCACAGCGGTTGAATTATGGTCAACAAAAAGCTGACAGTGACTTGGAAGCAGTGTTTTGACGATATCAGTGTCATGTCCTTGTAAACGTACTTTGCTTGGCTGCCAAGGTGACTGAGAGAGAATCGTTATTAGCTCAATAATGTAGGTGATAGCAAATACCTCTCCCCATTGGGACATGGGTGAATTATCTGCGGGGGCAGTTCGACAAAACCAACTCTGTCCGTGTTCTTGAATGAAGTCGACTCTACTGCCGGGAGAATCATAAGAGAAAATCGTGCTGATATGCTTTAGCGAATCTCCAATGGTTTCAAATTCGGTAAATTGATGCAAGACGTATGGGATGATTCTTCGCCTAAAGGCAAGGCCAAGTATGTCCGTAAATCGAGATACGCCTAGTTGTGATGAGGTCAAATAAATCAGTCGCTTGATTGATTCTGAGGGTACAAAGTCACTTTCTGATTCAATCAGATCGGGTGGTAAGCCCGAGTCTTCAAGTAGCTTGTGTAGGTCTAATCCATAGTCAGTGAAGATTTGGACTAAGATCTTGGCATAACTTGTTTGTATTACCGGTACTTGGTAGTGACTAGAGGTCATGAGAATACAATCCTGTATATATTGTCGCATTATTAGACGAGCATATCATTTGCAACGTTTTATTTACTAAATCTAACCTTATTAACTTGAGTTTTCCATTGCTAGGTTTATTTTTAAAGTATTAATTTTATTGATGTTAGTTATCTAGAAGGGAGTCCCATGTCAGAAGTTGAAGGGAGCAAGCAAGAATCCAATGAAGAAGTTGTCGAACAAACAAATGGAAAAGACAAAGTAAGAAAGATAACAAATTACCTACTGTTATTTGTGGCGTTTATGTTGATCTTCAGTGTTATCTCAGATCGCATCATCCCTATTACTGACAATGCTCGTGTAAAGGGCTATATCGTTCCTATAAAGCCTGAGGTGTCGGGTAAAGTGCTAGATATCTTAGTTCAGCCGAACCAATTGGTTAATCAAGGCGATAAGTTAGCCATTTTGGATGAGTCTGATTACCGAATTGCCGTACAACAAGCGGAGCAAAATCTAGAGATTGCAGGCCAAAATGTGGGAGCTCAAACCGCTAGCATTGCTTCAGCTCAAGCGAAACTTACTTCAGCGATCGTTGAAAGACAAAATACTAAACTACAAGCAAAGCGTGTTTTAGAGATGGCCGACAAAGGTGTCGTTTCTAAATCAGACGCAGATAAAGCGCGAGCAGCATTAGCGACGTCTCGAGCAGCAGTTGTGAATGCGGAAGCTGACCTTGATCGTGCAAAGAAACAAATGGGTAAAGAAGGTGAAGAAAATAGCCAAGTGAAAGCGGCGTTGCTGGCTCTTGAACAAGCTCAATTGAACTTAGAGCGCACCGTAATTACCGCACCGACACAAGGTGGAGTTTCTAACTTTAGCTTATCTGAAGGTTTTTACGCTTCAGCAGGTCAACCGATCATGACTTTTGTCTCAACTGAAGATATTTGGATTGAAGCTTATTATCGTGAAAATAGCCTTGGCAACGTAACGGTCGGTGATGAAGTCGAAGTGGCATTGGATTTTGCTCCAGGACAAATTGTGAAAGGTCGAGTGAGCAGCATCGATTGGGGGGTTGATTGGGGGCAAAATGATCAAGCAGGTAAACTTGCTCAAGCTAGCCAACAAACGGGGTGGTTACGTCAAACACAGATGCTTCCTATCACCATAGAGTTTGAACGAGATGAGATGCAAGGTATGCTCCGAGTGGGTGGGCAGGCGGATGTGATTGTTTATAGTGGTGATAACTTTGTATTCAACGCAATAGGCAAAGTGTGGATTCGTTTGATTAGCGTGTTGTCTTATGTCCGATAAATCGATCCCTGACCAACAAACACAACAACGGATCCTGCGGTATACCGTTGGGGTTACGTTAGCTGTGTTTTTGGCTGCGTGGATTAACTGGCCGCTCGCATTTGTAGCGCCAGTGTTCACCGCTAAGTTTCTAATTGATAAACCAAGCCTTCATAAGGAGACGGTCTATGAACTGCTTTTGGCGGTAGTAGTGACCATGGGGTTAGGGTTATTGTTGTCGCGAGGAATTACCCATTATCCAGTTCCATTATTGATTTTGGTGGGGCTAGTGATGCTTTGGGGTTACTACTTATTTGTTGACCCTAAGTGGAATCTGTTCGCAACCATATTATTAATTGCTGTACTGATGTTGCCATTTATGGCGATTGATAACCCTGGAATCTCGGTATTATTAGCATCTGGCTTGGCCACCTCTGGTGTGGTTTCGGTGACTATTTTTGCGCTGGTTCATATCTTTTTCCCTGAACCGAAAACTGAATTCTCCGGCTTTGCGTCGGCGCCATTCAACAGAAGAGAGCGTTGGTATGCAGCTTTCCGCGCCATGATTATCTCTTATCCTGTTGTGTGTTTTTTCTTTATATTTCAGATATCTGAAGCATTGCTAACCATGATGTTTATTGCATTATTGTCACTAATGATTACTTCGGAAAAGTCGGTTAAGTTGAGTGCATTTCTGGTGATCAGTAATGGTATTGGGGGTTTACTCGCGATAGCGGCTTTTTCAATCCTTTCGATTGTTCCCAATATTATCTTCTACTCTTTATTCATAGGCTTGGTTGCTATTGTGATTGCCAAAAAGATCTACACGGTTCCCGAAAAAGCGCCGATTTTCGCCACTGCATTTAGTACGTTGCTCGTACTGGTTGGTAGCACATTGATGAGCTCAGGCGACATCGATAGCAACACTCTTATACGCATATTCCAATTAGTATTAATTGGCATATATATGATTTTAGCTTCTCTATTCCTAGAAACTCGGAATTGGAAGTTCCTACAAAATCAGCCTTAATTCTGTCTAACAAGGACGTCTCATGAAGTTAACCGATGATTTTTCAAAACAGGCGATAGACGCTGCCATAAAAATTGCAGCGATTGCCATGCTCGTGTATTGGTGTTTTTCGATTTTGCGCCCATTCATTCTTTTGGTGGTGTGGGGGGCGATCATTGCGACTGCGCTGTACCCAGTTGCTGTGGCGATTTCAAATAAAACGGGGATATCGAAAGGTAAAGCCAGTGCATTGCTGAGTTTTATTGGTGTTATTCTTCTGTTTATTCCTTTGGCCGCGCTTTCTTCCGGTATCTATACCAGTGCTTCTGACCTGATGACGGGGCTTCAAGATGGCACATTGTCCTTGCCTAAACCGAAAGAGTCTTTGCAAGAGATTCCGTTGATTGGTGAAAAAGTTTATGCGGTTTTAGTTCACGCTTCATCCAACATAGAAAGCGTGTTCATCAAGTATGCGGAAGAGCTGAAGATATTCGCAACCAAAGCAGCGTCGGTTCTGGGCTCATTGGGAGGCGGTTTCATTCAATTTATCATCTCGACCATCATTGCCGGTGCATTCATGAGTAATGCTGATAAATGCCAAACAGGTGTGACTCATTTAGTGGCGCGTTTAACGGGTGGTAAAGGTGAAGAATTGGTACAGCTCTCTAAATCGACTGTGCGCAGCGTTGTGCAAGGTGTGATTGGTGTGGCTGTGATTCAATCCATGATGTCGGCAATCGGTTTGGTGATTGCGGGTGTGCCTGCTGCTGCATTTTGGGCGCTGGCTGTGCTGCTTATCGCAATCATCCAACTTCCACCGATTCTTGCTCTATTACCTGCGATTATCTACATGTTCAGCGTTGAATCGACGTTGGCGGCGAGCTTGTTCTTAGTGTGGTGTATTTTAGTCAGTGGTAGTGATGCTATCT
Source organism: Vibrio sp. T20 (assembly GCF_007858795.1). Lineage (NCBI taxonomy): Bacteria > Pseudomonadati > Pseudomonadota > Gammaproteobacteria > Vibrionales > Vibrionaceae > Vibrio > Vibrio sp. T20. The sequence goes on along the minus strand of NZ_VFEB01000087.1, from coordinate 205,178 downwards.
TGAAGCCAGTACTGTTGAGCCGTGGCTCTCACATTCCAATGTTGGTTATCTTATTAGGTGCGTTGGGCGGAATGGCGATGTCAGGAATCGTCGGTTTGTTCGTGGGTGCTGTGATATTGAGTTTGACCTATGAGTTGATGATGGCGTGGCTAGGACTTGAAGATAAAAACCAAGCAGAAACTGAAAAAGACCAAGAAGAGACAGAGGAAAAATAGATGAAGCCAGTCTCGAAAGACGACAACTTCTACTTCTTGTTTTATGCATTGTTAGTGCTGTTTTTTGGTTGTGCGGTGATGCAGCAATTTTACCCACAAGGTCAGAAAACAATACTATTTCTCATCATAATTACTTTAGCGTGCTCAATTGCTGGTATCCATAGAGAGCGAGCCTTGTATCGATCTTGGTATGGTCTGTTGTTGATAACAGCGTCCGTATCAGGTGTATTTTCGTTTTTGGAAGGTTATAACCTGTCGATAGTGACGTTATTGGCGTTGGCTGTGTTCTTGTTCTCACACATTTACTCGGCGTTAAAACAGGTGATGAAAGCAAAAACGGTAACCCCCAATCACATTATCGGATCGATCTGTATTTACTTATTGTTGGGGTTTGCTTGGTCGATTATCTATTTGTTGATTTTGGAAATCTTTCCTAGTGCATTTTACGGTTTGGAAGAGCAAGTCTGGTTAACGAATTTGTTCAATGCGATGTACTTTAGTTTTATCACTCTGACCACCGTTGGCTATGGAGATATTTCACCGGCTTTGCCTATTGCTCAGTTCTTTGTGTTTATGGAATCCATTATCGGCAGCTTTTACTTAGCTATCATGGTGGCGAGTTTGGTGAGCATTCGACTTGCACAGTCTCAATCCCAATAGAGCGTATACACATAATCGAGCACATACGAAGAAGCCCGGCAATCGCCGGGCTTGTTCTGTTTTATGAGCTTCAAAGTCTGTTTAAGTTTGAACTTTGTGTGGGCGATGAACCTTAAGCTTCAGTGCCTTGAATCTTCTCTAATTCAGCGATAGTCGTTTGCGATACAAGCTGACCGTCCATGTAATAGGTAACGTTTTGACCGTCTTTGATACCCGTTAGAGTCGCTGTTTCACCAGACGTATAGACGATGTCCATTTGAATCGTGTTTTCGTCGATCTTAATCATCTCACCCGTTTCAATGGTGCGATTGTTAGAAATTGGGCCGATAGGGGCTTCTTTCAGGCTTGGGTCTAGGTCGTCGTTCACTTCGAAGTGTGTATCTGTTTTTGTATCAAATACGTGTGGCGAGCCACTGATTGGGTTTTTACCTGTCCAAAATTCAAGTGAGTTGAATACGACATAGTCGGCTGCGGTTGTAATACCGTACACAGGTGCTAATAAGAAGTTTACACCTGCACGAGCATAGCGGTTATCGACAACTTCAATGTTAAATTTCATCACTTTCCCTGTTACGGCGTTGCTGCCGATACAACCAGTTAGCGCAGAAGCCAAAACCGTTAGTCCTACAATTTTAAGTGCAATCTTTTTCATTTTAGTACCTGTATAAGTTAGAAGTCTGTTTTGTTGGAACAGGTGTAGTATGGTTTTTATTCGATTCAGAGTTTTACCATTTAACGCCACTGGCGATAGAAAATTGGTTATGTACTTTAGGCATCACAAGCTAGATCTAGAAAAACGGACATAGAAAAGCTGGCTACAAAAATCGGAGCATAAAAAAAGCGCGACCTAATAGGGCGCGCTTTTGAGTATTTAGATAAGTCGTAATGAAAACAACGACTCCAATACAGAATTACTTCATCACGTAGGTATAAGCCGATACGACAAGCCAGCGGAAAAATCGAAATAAAAGGGTAGTGGCTTTAAAGGCAAATTTGGTAATTGATAGCATTGCTTCTGCACCAATGGTCACGCACTTATGCAAATCGGATTCTTTATATTCTGAATAGGTCATGTGTTTTCTCATTTCTCGCGGTTGTCTTTCATATGTAAGTAATGACTCCTGTCTGGCGATGTACCCTGTGCAACTAATGTACGAATATTCATCGATAGAAACTTACCATTTAGTGCCAAATAGTGTGAAAACCAGCCAAAAGATAAAGGGTAGAGAGAAATTAAGTACGTACCTAGGTTTAACTCATCAAGTTACCTAAAAACTGTGACTAATAATGGTATGATCGTGGGTTCAGCACCATAAGTGATAAAAGAATAGGAAACAGAATGACTCACCTTACCGATCAGCAAGAAGCTGCAATGGCGACGTTTAAGGAAAACTTACACCTTCCAAATGGTGGTTTTCATAAACTGATTATCGAGCTAAGTAAGGAATATCAGCTGCCTTTCCAAAAGGTGCGTGCGGTTTTGAAGAAAGCTCAAAAAGACGTCGAACGTCAAATACGCGAAGATTTTGCGAGTATCGATGATGGGGTTCTTAGCCAAGAGAATTGGGTGAACATTATTAAGTCGAAGCTTGTTGAGTTAGCGGAAGAAAACCAAACGGTCATGGATAAGCTGCAACAAAATCTGAAGTATCAAAAAGTGTTGTCGGCAACCAATGGTTCAATCGCAAGTGAAGACGAACGTGATGAGTTGATTGAAGAATTGATTCAAGCTTATGAAAAAGAGGTATTCAAACCTTTACTGGCGATGCTGCATACAACAAAGCTGTATTGGAAATTAATGCTGGTGGATGAGACATGTAAGATGAATGAGGAGAATCGTGAGAAATTCAGTGATTACCCTCAACACATGCAAGCTGCAGAACACTTATATACTCTTGATCAGAAGTTAAGGTCGATGCCGTTAACTTATTAGTCCATGAGTGCACTGATAATGACTCATTGGTGATTCAGAGTTTGATATAAGTTGGTTTCAATAGAAGTACGATAACCTAGCTAGCGTTAGCCGCGTGTGAAATGCAAAAAGGGCTAGGTTTCTGTTCTGTTTTACTTCTACTCTATTTTGTTCTGCTAGAGCGAATTGAGGGTGACATCTTTTACATCTTTGGGACTAAACGGTGTTTCTTTTTGTAGCCTATGGGAAATGCTATAGGAGTGTGAAATGTCCTAGGGTGTTTCCGTTGCCTGAAACAATAGTTCCGATGCTTTCTCGTTCATTAAATTCAAAGTCGATGAGATAACTGTGATGTTGTAGCTTGGGCAATATGTGGCGGTGGAGTATATCGCTATTGAGCTGTCGAATCTCTGTGACCCATGAAATTTCTTCTTTGTGTAAGTCTATTTTAATCTTGAGCATTTATTACCTTTTAGTTTATTGACTGATTTGTCGCGTGATAGTTGGTACCAATGGGTTTGTCGTGTTGTTCTGCGTGACATAACTGTGCCTTGTGTTTATTACATTTATATTTAAGTGATCGATCTATTTTGACTTCGCTAACAAAAGAGTGAATGACGATAGATCGGTAGTGAGGATCGAATTTAAAAGCTATTGAATGACTATCTAGGTGAAAGCTGACGCAGAGATGGTGTAACGAGGAAATCGAGAACTGTCTTTGAGGAACTTGGACTTACTTTAGCATTAACAGCTCTATAGATTAGAGCCAGGTGGCGAACTATACGCCTAGTATTTAAAATTACAACCCTATTTTAAATTAAATTCAAAAATATTTTTGAGTGATTTTCCGTCGCTTATTGAGAGTTAAATGAGCGAAGGACAGGTAATTCACCATGATACCTGACCGATGTTTGGCTTTGCACCGCTTCGTGTTCTTTGTCATTAGTGGTTTTATTTACTCAGCTAATTTATTGGTTGTTAAGTCTCTGTTATATATAATTTTTACATTGTAAATTGCAATTCGTAACTCTGAGGTTTAGCGTTGTGATTAGGAGATTGAACGTCGTAATTCTGTGATTTAGCTTTGTAATTACAGGGGGGGGGCACTTTTCCCCATCAGTTTATTCTTCAGATTGATGATCATTTTCCTCTGCACGTCCTTTTGCTATTTCTGATTCCTAATATCTCTCCTACGCATAATATGAATACTCACTTTTACATTTCTGAATAATAAAGTTGTTGTGTCTCCAGTTTAACGCAAATATAATTGATAATAGTTCTCACTTGCGTTACGGGTTTGTTATCAAAGTAATGACAGACTTTAAATTATCGTTATTTAGCCGTTGTGTACGCCTCATGCTCACCTATGAGTAATGTGACTTTCATTGTCATGAGTGGTGGTTAGTATCAATGGCAAAGGAAGAAACATGAAGAAAACAATCAATTCAGTTCGCCAGTTGTTAAGCGGACTTGCCATCGTTCTTGCATCATCATTCCTGATGACCGCTCAAGCGAAAACCGTGACCATTGAACACGTAAAGGGCACGGCGCAGTTTACTGAAGTACCACAGCGCGTTGTAGTACTTGGCTTTGGTAGCTTGGATGTGCTTGATCAAATTGGTGTACAGCCAGTTGGTGCGCCTCATAGCTTGCTGCCTGATTACCTAGCTTCGTACAAAGAAACGACAGCAAATACAGGATCATTGAGTGAACCTGATTTTGAAGCTATCTACATGTTGAAGCCTGACATCATTATCGCGGAAAACCGCATGCTTAAGGTTTACGACAAGCTGGCACAAATCGCTCCAACGGTCATGTTCTCTATTGAAGGTGATAAATACTGGGCTGATGCTCAGCAAAACTGGCGCGCGCTAGGTGACATCTTTGGTAAGCAAGCTGAAGTAGAAGCGATCATTAAAGAGACTCAAGGTTCAATCACTGCTGTAAATGACAAAGTAGCGTCTGACGAAACTTCAGCAATGATGCTAATGAACAACGGTAACAACATCGCGATGTTTAACAAAGGCAGCCGTTTCTCAATCATCTTTGATGACTTTGGTTTCGTGGAGTCAAAGAGTGCAACAGTGGCTCCAATTAAAGGGACTCACGGCAACCTAATCTCGTTCGAATACATTGCTGACGCAAAACCTGAAGTGCTTTACGTTCTTGACCGCGAAAAAGCGATTGGCAAATCAGAAGGTCGCGCACAACAGCTGTTTGATAACCCATTAGTTGCGGCGACACCTGCGGCGCAGCAAGGCAACATCGTTTACCTTGATTCAAGTGCTTGGTATTTGGCTGGTGGTGGCGTGACAGCGATTCACCGAATGTTAGGTGATATCGAGCGTACGATTCAATAGTTACTAATCATCAGATTTTCGGGCTTATAAGAGCGTTCTTATAAGCCCTTTTTCACTTTTCATACGGACTCAAAGAGCCCTACCTTTAGTATTATTTCTATGTTGAAACCCATTGCCGCTGCTGTATTTCTTGTTGTGTTATGCGTTATGTCATTGATGATTGGAGTCGCTGAGATCAGTTTTAGCGACTTCTTCAATGGCAACCAACACGCCAACTCTATTTATGTTGTTAGTCGAATCCCTCGATTGTTCGCGATTGTGCTTGCCGGTGCGGGCTTGAGTGTCGCTGGCTTGATCATGCAACAGATCGTGCAGAATAAGTTTGCCGCGCCTTCGACTATGGGCACCATTGACTGCGCCATGCTTGGGTACATAGTCGGTATTCTAGTGCTAGGTAATGCAGCGCAATGGAGCTACTTAGGTTTCATTTTCGCGTTTGCGGTTTTCGGAACCATGCTATTGGTCCGTTTTCTACAACACCTGAAGTTCAAGAATGCGGTGTTGGTGCCTTTGATTGGCATCATGTATGGCAACGTTGTTTCGTCTCTAACAACCTTTATTGCTTATAAGTACGACTTAGTACAAACCATGTCGGCATGGACAATGGCGAACTTTGCGAGTGTGTTGCAAGGCAGCTATGAAATTCTTTACCTCGCAGTGCCTGCTTGTATATTGGCTTACTACTTCGCGAGTCAGTTCAGTGCGGCGAGCATTGGCGAGAGCTTTGCAAAAAACATCGGCCTGAATTACCAGAAGATCGTTTTCATTGGTGTTGCGTTGGTGGCTATCTGTGCTTCTTCTGTAGTGATGATTGTTGGTGTCATCCCTTTCCTTGGCCTTATCGTGCCAAACATTGTATCCCTGATGATGGGCGACAACATGAAGAAGATCCTACCTTGGACAGCCTATTGGGGCGTTATCTTGGTGTTGGCTTGTGACCTGTTAGCTCGAATCGTCATCTTCCCTTATGAGATTCCAATCTCGATGGTAATCAGCATCTTCGGTGGCTTGATTTTTATCTACCTAATCATGAGAGACAAGTCGAATGCGTGATTCAGTAAAAATTGCGATTCTGGCCATCGCGTCTTTGTGTATGGCGGCAGTATTTGTGGGCCAGGGACTTACGTGGGATAACTATGAGTTCTTCTTGTCTCTAAGACTACCCAAACTGCTGTCGATCGTGTTGGCTGCGGTGGCTATTTCAGCATCGTCATTGGTGTTTCAAACTATAACTAATAATCGAATTTTAACGCCTTCAATCCTGGGCTTTGACAGTTTGTACATGTTGGTTCAAACGTCACTTTTGTTTGTCTTGGGTGGTACCAGCTTTTGGGTGATTGATTCAATCGCGAACTTCTCATTGTCTGTCTCTGTAATGATCTTGTTTTCATTTGCTCTGTTCCATTTTTACTTTAAGAGCAAGCGAAACAACGTATTTACACTGCTGCTGATTGGTATTGTGTGTGGCAGCGTATTCTCTAGCCTTTCAAACTTCCTTGCGATGTTGATTGATCCGAACGAATTTGCGGTGCTGCAGAATGTGATGTTCGCAAGCTTTAATAACGTGAAAGGAGAACTGGTTTACCTAAGCCTAATTCCATTGGGTTTGAGCTTGCTTGGCCTGTGGCTGTTGGCTCCTAAGCTGGATGTACTTTGGCTTGGTGTTGATAACGCGACAAGCTTGGGCGTAAACACCAAGCGACTGACTCAGATTACCTTAGTGATTGTGTCAGTGATGGTCGCGGTATCTACGGCTCTGGTGGGCCCTGTGCTGTTCTTTGGTTTGATCACCGTTAGCTTAGCGCGTCAGATATTCAGATCTTATCAGCATCGTGTGCTTATCATCGCAAGTAGCTTGTTAGCGATCGTTCTATTGGTTTCTGGCCAATGGTTTATTGAAAAAGTGATGTCATTTGAAACCACTGTGAGTGTGATCATTAACTTGGTCGGCGGTTTGTATTTTATGTTCTTGTTGTTACGCACCAGAATTCAGTAAAGGTAGTAAGTAGTGATTAAATTAACAGGTTTGAGTAAGAAGTATGGCAAGACACTTGTAGTGGATGATGCCAGTGCCATGTTCCCGAAAGGGGAAGTGACTTCTATCATTGGCCCAAATGGTGCGGGTAAAAGTACGCTGCTTTCTATGGCGAGTCGCTTAACCGAAAGTGATGCGGGCGAGGTCGTTATTGGCGATAAGTTACTGGCTGAATGGGATACCAAAGAACTAGCGAAGCACCTTGCCGTCTTAAGACAATCAAACAACATCAATATGCGCTTTACGATTCGTGAGTTGGTTTGTTTTGGTCGTTTTCCGCATTCCCAAGGTCGCTTGAAAGACGAAGATCATAAAGTCGTTGATACGGCGTTAGAGCACCTTGGTATTACCGATATTCAAAACAAATACTTAGATGAGCTCAGTGGCGGTCAGCGTCAAATGGCGTTTATCGCGATGGTTGTGGCACAAGATACCGACTATGTGTTCTTAGACGAGCCACTAAACAACCTAGATATTAAACACTCTGTGGAGATCATGCAGACGCTGCGTCGTTTAGCGCATGAGTTTAATAAAGCGGTAGTGATCGTGATTCACGACATCAACTTCGCTTCTTGCTATTCAGATAACATTGTTGCGATGAAAAAAGGCCAAGTGGTTAAGTCGGGTAAGGTTTCGGAGGTTGTTGAAAAATCAGTGATGGAATCGATCTACGAAATCCCATTTGAGATTCGTGAGTTCGATGGTGTTCGAATCTGTATGTATTATTCTGGTCGTTAGGTTGCTGAGTCGATAGATTGTTCTAGTTTCGAATGCCGATATGGACATCCATCTAGCGACCAAAATGAACACTAAGGTGAGTTACTCGATGAATTGTATAAAGTTTGTACGACGAGTTTCTGACATGCATATCAACTCACCGTTAGTTTGATGTCACTCGAAGATCTACCCTTCATTTTTAACAAACATTTGTCTTTTTCATGTTGAGAGGTACGAAAAGCCATCTACACTATGATTATAACTGTTTGATTTTTATATGAGGTATCAATGAGTCGTAAGCCTATAGTGTTAGTCGTGGATGACACCCCGAGCAACTTGGACGTGTTAACTGCAATACTCAAAGATACTTATCAAGTAAAGGTCGCGATTAATGGCACCATCGGTATCAAAATAGCTAAGATGGTTCCTCAGCCAGATCTCATCCTCCTAGATATCATGATGCCTGACATTGATGGTTACGAGGTATGTCGTCAGCTGAAAGCTCAGCCAAATACGGCACATATACCGATCATATTCGTTACCGCGAAGATTGGCCCTGAAGCTGAAGTGAAAGGCTTGTCCTTAGGTGCTGTTGATTATTTAACGAAGCCAATTACACCTGAAATTGCACTACAACGTGTAAAAACCCATATTGCTCTTTATGACCAGCAACGTGCGTTGTTTAGTCAGGTGAAAGAGAAAACTCAAGAGATCAATCTGGGTAAGCTAGAGACCCTTAACATATTGGGTAGGGCGGCTGAATTTAAAGATAATGAAACCGGCATGCATGTAATGCGTATGAGCCATTATTGCGAAATATTAGCCAAGGCGTTAGGCATGACAGACGAAGACGCTGAAACCCTGCGTGACGCGGCTCCAATGCATGATATTGGCAAGATTGGTATTCCAGATAGTGTGTTACTCAAGCCTGGTAAATTGGACGTCGACGAATGGACCATCATGCAGAAGCATGTCGAGTATGGTGTTGAGATCCTTGGAAGACAGAGCGATTCCAAGTTGATGCGAATGGCTATTCAAGTCGCGCAGTATCATCATGAAAAATGGGATGGCAGTGGTTATCCAAACCAGATCGCGGGTGAAGAAATTCCTTTAGTAGGAAGAATTGCTGCGGTGGCTGATGTATTTGATGCACTGACGGCAGAGCGTCCTTATAAAAAAGCGTGGAGTGTCGATGAAGCGCTCGCTTTGTTTGAAGAGCAAAAAGGCAAACACTTTGACCCTAGAATTGTCGATTTACTGTTTGAAAACCTACCTCAAATATTAAGTATCAAAGAGAAGTTTAAAGATGAGTGAGCGCTTAATGTCGTCGCTATATCGTTTTGTTGTTTCTCTTGTGCTCGTGCTATTTGTGTGGCAACTGCTTATTCGTAGTGCTCATGCTGATGAAGCGACGGACGCCCAACTAAACCAGTGGTTAGCAGATAAGCCAACCGTAACTTTTATTACCCTTACCGACCATTACCCATATTCCTTTATTGATGATGACGGACAAGTGTCTGGGATCATAAAAGATTGGGCATTAGACCTTGAGAATAGGTTTGGTGTTCATGCTCGATTTATCAGCGTGGGATCTCGTGTTGAGGCGAAAGAAGCCTTGTTAGATGGGCGAGGAGATATCTTCCCATTTCAGCAATTTGACCCTAGTGAAGGTGGACGGTTTCTTGCGAGTGAACCGTATATTCCTTATCAGGTTGCTGTGATTGTTCCTATTGACAATAAGATTGATACTAACTTAGATCAAAATCATAAGCGTCGTATTGCCATGGTTAATGAAAACATTGATTTGGAGCGCGCAGGAGTGAGGTTGAGCTCTGTTGAGAGAGTCGACTTTGAAAATGTTATTGATGCGGTACGAGCTTTAGGGGAAGGCGATGTTGAAGGCATTGTAGGTGAGCCAATCACCACCATGGATCTGGCAAAAAAAATTGGTGTTCATGATTTAGCGGTCAATTATGTTCTGGAGCACTGGAAAAGGTTAGAAGCATCAATGGTGGTCCGAACCGATGAAACAGAGCTGCTGACGCTAATAAACAAGCAGATTGAAACCTTCGATGTGGACAATAAGAACCAGATTCTATCAAAGTGGTTAGACAGTTCTCCTTATCGAGTGCCATTAAAGGGCGTATTCGGCTTTGGTAACCCTCCGTATATGTACCCAGACAGCACCGCAGTCGGGCTAGAACACGACATTCTTCAGCGTGCACTTAATGATATGGGATATAAGCTAGGTGACGTTGTCACTCTTCCTCCTAGCGCCGCTAGAAAGGCCATCGATAACAATAATTCTATAGCCTTTGTTTCTGGTGTTCAGTTTGATGATCCTAATGTGCACTTTTTAAGTGATAACGTTCTTAATGTTGAGTTTGTTCCTGTTTCACTCGCTCGACGCAAACTTAACCTCCAATCCCAAAAAGAGTTGTCATTGGGGGCGCTACTGTTTGACGAGACCTCCCCAATTAAAAACTCTGTTGAAGTATTGAAGGGCAAGTTAGACATTGATCGTGTCGAAGACTACGAAGATCTTGAATCGGCATTCTCACAGCTTAGGGCTCAAAATGTTGACCTGTTAATGGTTGAACGCAGAGTACTGGAATGGTTTATCACCAATACTCGTTTTATCGAAATGGCAGAGCTAACGTTACATGACGATTATAAGATTGAGTATCCGATCTATGTTGACTTTAAGAGTGAAGAAATCAGAGATAGTTTCAATGCCGCGATTAAAAGGCTTAAGCAGGCGGATGACGGCTTAAACCAAATTATCGAGATGCAGGTGCAGAGTGATTTAAGCCAAGTCCTTAAAAAAGCGAATATTATCGCGCAAATATCTGCGTATTTTATCGTCAATGACCGCTTTGAAGAGTTGATGGAAGTGTTTGAAATTTTCGACACGGACAGTTCTTTTCAGGTGATCACCGCACAAGCGGATAACAATAGTCGCCCGATCAAATCTTGGTACATAGGCAACCTAGTTGATGAATATGGAGAGAAGAAAAATACCTCTCACTTTTCATCAGTCACCAAGGTGGCGAATTATAGAACCAAGGGAGGGAGTACCAACTCTGGTTCGATGACTTTCTATTTTGATACTAAATCACTAGAACGAAACCACGTTTATTTTCCTGCGGTCGAGCAGTTTGATTCGTTTGGTGAATCGGCCAAACGCTATATCGCAGATGTGTATCAAGCAAACAATTTAATTGGCGAGATTTTAAATTTAAGCCCAAAAGAAAGACAATGGATCAAAGATAACCCAGATGTGAGGATAGGTATCGATCCAAACTCTCTCCCTTATGAGGCGGTATCAAATACCGGAGAGTATATCGGGATGATTGACGATTATTTAACGCTTATTGAGCAAAAAACAGGGTTAAGTATTAACCATGTAAACGTTGAAAGTTGGTCTGAGACTCGAAGCTTGGTTGATCATCATGAGGTGGATCTGGTCTCTGCTGCTCAAGAAAATCGCTCGTTAGGGGATAACGTCAAAGCAGCTAAAAGCTTGTTTTCAAGTCGTTTGGCCATTGCATCGAGAAGAGACGTTAGTAGCTTGGTACTTGAAGAAGCTGATGGTTGGAAAATCGGCATCTTGAAGAATGCGGCAAATACTAACGCGATTTTAGATAAGTACCCGAAAGTTGAATGGGTAAAGGTAGATTCTACGGAAGACGGGCTCAACAGATTAGATAATAAAACCTTAGATGGCATGATCGATACGGTCGATGTCCTCAACTATCTCATTGACTCATTTGGTCACCGAGAGATTGGAATTATCGGTCGACTCGATTTTTTCCTCTCACCAACTTTACATGTCACCAAGTCTCAACCTTTGCTTTTTACTATTGTAAATAAAGCGATTGAGGGTATTTCTGCTGAAGACCATCAGAAAATCTCCGCAAAGTGGGCGGCACCAAAGGCAATAGAAAGAGTTGATTACGAGTTGGTTTACACCATCTCGGCTTTTTCTTTGATCATTGTGTTACTTATTGTTTTTTGGAATCGAAAGCTCGCTAAGCAGATCAGCATCGCCAATGATGCAACAGAGGCGCTTAAGAAAGCTCAGGAGCAACTTTACAATATGTTGAATAGCTCTCCAATTGCCGCTGCTGTTGTACTTGAGGAGAAGGCTCGTTATGCAAACGACACTGCGAAGCGCTTATTTGGGGTTGAAGATCGAGAACTGTCCTCTATCGATGTCGTTTCTATTCACGACTCTTTAGATGTCCGTGACGCAATACATAATGAGCTTAGCCTCAATGGTAAGGTTGAAAACAGAGAGTTGGTACTTAGGAAGTCTGATGGTACTCGCTTTGTTGCGTTAGTCAGTTACTATTTGTTTGAGTTGGATGGTGAAGTAGCCACGCTATTCTGGGCATTCGATATCTCTGAGATGAAGCACCTTAACGAACAATTGGAAGAAGAGAAAAAGAGAGCCGATTTGGCGAGCCAAGCTAAATCTGAGTTCCTAGCCAATATGAGCCATGAGATAAGAACACCAATGAATGCCATTATTGGCTTGTCTTATCTGGCTATTGGCGAAATATCTAATCCTGTCGCTCGAAATTATATCGAAAAAGTGCATCGTTCAGGTCATTCGTTACTCAGCATAATCAATGACATCCTTGATTTCTCTAAGATAGAAGCAGGGCAACTTGTTATTGATAACATCCCGTTTGACCCCGTGACGACCTTTAATGATGTGATTGAGCTGATGGAGTCGAAAGCGGCTGAGAAGCAACTCAATTTGTCGATGGTTATAGATCCGGAGTTAGACTCGTCGTTGCGAGGTGACCCATTGAGGTTGTTCCAAGTCATTCTTAACCTTGTTGGTAACGCGATTAAGTTTACCGAAAAAGGCAGCGTGGTATTAACGGTGGACCTTGTCGAGTCTAACGATAACAGCCTAACCATGAAGGTGAGTGTGATGGATACCGGGATAGGCATCTCGGATGAGAATCTGCATAAGCTGTTTGAAGCCTTTAGCCAAGCGGATAGCACAACGACCCGTCGGTTTGGTGGTACGGGGCTTGGGCTTAACATTAGCCAGAAATTAGTGCACGCGATGGGCAGTCAAATTACTGTGGAGAGTGTTTACGGGCAGGGCAGTGAGTTCTCATTTGTGCTGACATTGCCACGAGTAAGCGCGGATGAGTTAGCCGACTTTAAAGCCCAAGAGCTGCAGTTGGATTATCAGGTTGAGTTCAAAGGGCAAAGAGTACTATTGGTTGAAGACAATGAGCTGAACCAAGATCTAGCCTTAGCATTTTTCAGTCGTTCTAAATTGAATGCGGATCTTGCTGAAAACGGAAAGGAAGCGCTGGAATTAGCTCAAAATAACGACTACGAGATAATCTTTATGGATCTTCAAATGCCGATTATGGATGGCTTTGAAGCAACCCGTTTGATTCGCGAGTTTGATACAGATGTACCGATTGTTGCAATGTCGGCCAATGTGTTTGCCGATGCGAAACAACGAGCGAGGAAAGCGGGTGTAACCGACTTCTTGGATAAGCCAATTGTTATTGATAAAGCGATGTCTTTGATTACGAGGTACATTGTTCCTGAGGTGCTAGTAGAAGGTCGAGCGCCATCTGACTCGTCTTCACATACGAAACAGACTGTTGATTCTAATGAGAGTGCGGTATTAAGCTCTGATGCCTCAATTGAGCCACCTATTTTCTCTCAGTCGAGATTTGAGCAACTGACTTATCATGATGTGAGACTGCAAGCCAAGATGCTTAATAGGTTCTGCCAAGGCGCGCCAGATACGATGTCGGAAGCTTCAGATAACTTAGTACAAGGCGATTGGGAAACGTTAGAGCGTAATCTTCATACTTTAAAAAGTATGGCTGCTTCGATTGGTGGATTACGATTAGCTGAACGACTCAGTGATTTAGAACACAAGGCTCATAATAAGGCGTGTAATGAGCAGGATCTTAAACAAGGTGAACTTGAGCTAGTTGAGCTGATTAAAGAGCTCAAGAGCAGCTTTGATATGCCTTGCGCTGAAGACGCTGATGCGGCATGTACTCAGGAAACCGAGCTAAGTAGTGATGAAGCATTAGATTCACCTCTTATCACGCAAGAGCAGCGCACTAAATTGTTATCACTGCTCGAGGCTTATGATAACGATGCAACTCAATATGTGACTGAGTTACAGGCACAGTACCCGCACTCTGTTGTTCTTAAAGATGTTCGAAGTGCGTTAGATAATTACGACTTTGAAGGAGCTAAAGAGGGGCTTGGCGCTTCTGAGTAGCGGTCTTTTATAAATATCACTTCAACATTAAAGCCTTTAGCTCTTACAGCGAAATAACCAACTAGCTAAAGGCTTTAAGTCTATTTGTACCGAACTAATTACTGACGTTTTGTTTGATTAGCTCGATCACTGTGTTGTATCTGTGTGGTAGTTTTCGGTTCCGCTTCTGAACCAAATACAGTGTTTCTTCAACTTCCACTTTTGGCGGGACAACATACAACTTATCGCGTTCTGGAAAATGCTCTACAGCGCCCGCAGGTAAAACCGTAAACCCAAGCCCTTTCGATACTGGCAGCAAGATCTGGTGAAGCTGATTGATGTAGCCAGATCTTGGTATTTCATTAACGTTGATGTTCGCGAGATCCTTGTCTCCACACAGATCGAAATACAAAGACAGGTAGTGAGCAGAATCTGGATGCGCAATAAGGCCAATGTCGTGCAGTACTTGTGGTGTTATCTCTAAGTGAGCCAGACTGCTGTGAACGATGAGGCAGAGTGCTTCTTTACCAATGACTTGGCTCTGATAGTAACTGTCGTTTGGGGAGTGCCTAACAATGCCGATATCGGTGGTGCCTTGGATCAGGTCATTCAATATCTTTTTGTTTGGAGCCGCTTCTAAGTTAATGCTCAGATCTTGGTGTTGCTGCTGAAGTTCAAGAAGCTTGGGGTACAGACGTAAAGAGAGTGAACCAGAGCAAGACAGGTGACATTGTCCAGCATAAGGATTATCAAAACTCAGAGATTCGAATAAATCTTCTTGGTCTTTTTCTAGCTTGAGCGCATAGCGATACATAATCCGACCCTGTTCGGTCAGCTCGAAGCTTTTATTTTCCCGAGATAGCAGGTCACAATTGCAAGCTTGTTCAAGCTTCTTGATGTGCTGGCTCACTCCTGGTTGTGTCATGTACAACTTTTCTGCGGTTTGGGTGAAATGTCCAACTTCAACCAGAGTCTTAAATGTATTGAGCCAAAGTGGATTAATCATACTCACCTTTAAATTCCGTAGCTCATAAATCAAAGAGCTTCTAAGTAGCAAAGCTCATGAACAACAAAGCTTATGAATAACAAAAAATTATTATTATCTTAAGTCATGATAATTTCAACGTTCAGAACGTCAAGCCGAGAAGAACACGGTATCTTTGGTGGAATATTGTTCGAGTTATCAAGAGAATGGCCATTTACTTGAATTCATCACACGTAACAAAGTGTTGCGACTCTGTTGGATTTTTGGTCTAGTGACCCACTGTGCTCATATTTAGGAACGAAGATGAATAGAAATGTTTGGCTGCTCTCACTGTGTCAGGCCTTATTGATGACAGGGAATATATTACTGATCTCGGTGATTGGCTTGATAGGCAAGCAGATTGCACCCAGTGTCAGCATGATTACTCTGCCTGTTGCCTTACAGTTTTTGGGCTTAATGGCAGCCACCATTCCTGCATCTTTAATTTCAGGCAAGTTAGGGAGAAAGCGAGGATTTAGTATCGGTAATGTTGTGGGTATTACCGGAGCAAGCCTTGCTACTTACGCGTTATCTCAGCAACATTTCTATCTGTTTTGCTTCGCCACATTTTTGCTCGGGATAGGTATAGGTTTTGGTACGCTTTATCGCTTCGCTGCAATTGAAGTGTGCGACGAAAACGCGCGACACCGTGCGATTTCAATATCAATGGCTGGTGGAGTATTGGCGGCGGTACTCGGGCCTAACTTAGCGATCATGTCTCAACAATGGTCAGAAGATGGCTTGTACATCGGTGCTTTTGCTTCGCTGATCGGCTTGAACATCTTAGCTTTAGCCTTGTTACAAACAATTCAGTTTCCTAAGGTCTCTTTTAATCGTCAGGCTCCCAAAGCCGATCCTTTAAGTGTGATCGTTAAAGCGCCGAACTTTATTGGTGCTGTGTTTGCGGCCATGGTTGCTTACGCCGTAATGAACATTTTGATGACTGCAACGCCATTGGCGATGATTGGTTGCGGATTCGATTTTACTAAGGCTGCTGGTGTCATTGAGTGGCACGTGTTGGGTATGTTTGTACCTGCTTTCTTTACGGGTTCCCTCATCGAGAAGTTCGGCTCAAGAATGATGATCCTTGCGGGTGGTGTGTTATTTGTGGTGAGCATTGCCATCAATATCCATGGCGTATCAATTTGGCACTTTAGGGCGGCGTTGGTGGTACTTGGAGTAGGTTGGAACTTTATGTTCATCGCTGCAACAGGGTTGTTTAGCCAGTCTTACCAGCCTCAAAATAAAGCTAAGGCGCAAGCATTTAATGAATTCGTTGTGTTTGGTTGTGTCACCGTTACGGCATTGCTTTCTGGTTGGCTAGAATCGACCGCAGGGTGGCAGAACCTAAATATCTACGTATTACCATTCGTGTTAGCGGTTATCTTACTGTTCGCGTTCAGCGCACGTAAATCACGTATTCAAAAGCAGCCTGTATAACGAGTATCGAGTGTGAATCAGTAAATCTATTGCTGCGAGCAAATTACGATTCCTTGGAATACAGACAAATAAAAAGCCCTACCATGTCGGTAGGGCTTTTGCTTACGGCTTAAATAATAACGTTTTCTTAAAACTGCTGTCTTGGCTTATATCCTATGACAACAGTACTTAAGCTTGGTTTATCAGTACGCACGTTATTGGCGACGTACTTGTTTCAATGACTTGAGGTTGGAGCAACTTACAGGTCGACCATAATGGTCTTCGTCGTAATCCCGCCTTGGTCATCGATTATCTTCAAGGTCACCTCGTGTTTTCCGTATGAAGGGAAGATAGAAGTGAATGTGCGACCTCGTTTTACTTTTCCATTTGGAAGCGTCCACTCGGTATCAACAATACGACCATCACTGTCTGAACTTGTTGACCACATGGTTACCCAGCGTCCCAAGTGGATGTACTTCGCGCTTGCTTCCGGTAGGGCGTTTGGAGATGCAACACTCACTACAGAACTGAATGAACCAGTGGCACCTTTGTCGTCAACAACGGTCAAGCTAACCGTGTATTCACCGGCTTGCTCGTAAGACCAAGTAGGTGCCACTTCGTTGCTTGTTGTGCCGTTACCAAAGTCCCATAGATAACTGATGATCTCACCATCTTGATCAGAACTGAAGTTACGTGAAGAAACGTTCAGGCCAGTAACATTGAGCTCGAAGTTCGCAGTAGGGGCGACGTTGTGTTGGCTTACTTTAGATAAGCGCACCACACCGTATTCGTTGTCGTTACTCTGATTCAAAATATCAACGGCTAAGCCAAACTGCGTCAGGATACGTCCTGAATCAGGCGCTTGAGGAGACGTGTAGTCTTGGTCGTCAGAGAAGCTAGCGTTACCAAGCAAACTGGTATCTTCAAGTACATCATTGTCGCTGTTCACAAGACGCATTGGGGTATGATCTTTGAGTGAGAACGCAGCATCTCGAACTTGGTAGCGTGTTTGAGCAATTTCGCCTGAGTTTTCCCATACCATGGCGTTTTGGTCTGCGTCTACAACACCTAACCAACCTTCACCTGGGTGCTTGCCAACCCAGTTATCGGTAAGAGATTCGTCTACATACCAAATGATCAGACCCGGATCGAATGACATCAATTGACCCATGCGTTTGATGTTAGCTAGGCCTTCATCAACGTCCATGTGGCTGCGCCATTGCAGTAGGTAGTAGTGCTGAGCTTGATGGAATCCATTACTCAGTTTGTAGCCATTAAGGGCGAAGGTGGAGTTGTTTTCACCATCGTCTATCTCAGTCACTTCACCATCGACAACCACAGTAAGGTTATCCAGATAGAAACCTTCCATCGCCAAGCCACCATCTGTGATGTACTCAAACGAAAGCTCTACTTCTTGGCCTGTCCATTGTGAAACGTCAAACTCAGCATCAATCCAACCGCCAGACTCACCGCCAATAGCAGGAACGAGGCCAGTATTGTATGGGTCATCTATTGAGGTGATGTTGCCAGCTATTGCTTGCCCGTTGATTAGCACGCGCGCAAAGTCGTAATCTTTCTCAATCTCATACCAAGTTTTGAACGAAAGCAGTGCAGAATCACCGGCTGGAATCACCAACTTACGTGTCATGCTGTTTTTCAGGTCATCGCCTTTTTGAGAGTGGAACGAATACTCACCAGCAAACGGTTTTAAACCTTCGATCTGTTTTTCAGGAAGATCCACTTTAATCATGTTCGGACGGCTGTTATCCGTGGTTTGGAACAGCGTATAAACCTGTGGGTTGTCTTCTAGGTCATCAATCGAGATTTGATCATCGTTAATCCAACGACCGCCAATCGATTTTTGTAAGAAGTGTTTTGCCCAAGAGCTGAATGCTGTTGGTTGTGTGCCACCGATTTGACCAGCCCAGCTGCCTGAGGACATGATTGACCAGTAAGATACTGGTTCACCCTTGCCTGTGTATTGTGTGTCGTATTCGTCTGGCAGACCTAAATCATGGCCATACTCGTGAGCACAGACACCCGCTGCCGCGTCAATCGGTTGAATGGTGTAATCAAATGCTGCGTATTGGCCACCAAAGCGGTCAGGAAGAGAGCTAGAGGTGCCTTCAAGTACATGTGTGCGACCAAGGTTGAATCGGTGAGACCAGATAGCATCTGGGCCTAATACGCCACCACCGGCTTCTTCGCCAACAGATGCGTGGAACACCATTAGGTGATCAATCACACCATCCGGTTCACGGAAGTTTCCGTCACCGTCGTAATCGTAACGATCTTCGATATCGTAATCGGCTAGGTTGATACTAGGATCTTGAGCCAATTGATTCAGCGCTTCGCGAACCAGTTCTTGTGCGTTGAGATCGTTGTCGGTCGTCGGGGAATTACCACCATAGAATGACGCAGGCTTAGAGGCGCGATACCAACCAGCCGCTTGACCTGCAACGCTGTAACTGTCACCCGATTCGCTTTGGTAATACTGACGCATCGAGATTAGGTTTTCGCCGTTTGGCCCTGTGTAGCCAGAGTTTGAAAACAGCAACTCTTGATAATGTTCTGGGTTGTAGCTCTCGTAGAGCATTTGGGTGTGCTCTTCGGTCAGCTTGTTGTCATCCCAGTTTAAATCAGGGAAATCGACCAATAGAGCGAGTACTTTATCTGTACGCTTGGTGCCGACTTCCAAAGCGAAGACACTCGCTTTTTTAACGCCAGACCCTTTTTCGATGGCTTTGAGTATTTTCGCTCGTTGTTCTAGTGCTTTTTTACCGAATTGAGCATCGCCTTTAAAACCGGAATTGATCTTATTTTTCAAGTAACGGTCAAGAGCATCGTGTTTTGCAGCATCGGTTGCATCTTGATCGACTAAGCCTTGTCTAACTAGCATTTCGATAAGTTTGTCTTCATTAACAACGCCTAAATCAATAGGTGTTTTTGCATAACTACTGACGCTAAATAGAGTAAGCATTGCTGAAGCCAACAATGTTTTTCTCATCATTTTCATTATATTTCCTTTTTATATTTCCATGTCGATATCAGTATCAACTGCCTTATTCGAATCAGCTGTCCGAGTCTGGCCTAATACACTCTTGTGGTGTCTTATTTAACTGACGTGTGTTTGCTGTATCTTTCGTATTTTCTATTTCTTTTGTATTGGTTGTCTCTTTTATATTTTTTGAATCAAACTGAGTGCTCTTTACTTTTTTAGCGTTGAGATAGATACGCAAAGCTTTTTGATTGTCTTCATAGGTTAAGCCAGGACAGATTACGCCTCTTTCAATCAATGACTTGAGTAACAGTTCATCATTCTCAAAGGTGGAAGCCTGTGACAGTGAGGAAAAAGATAAAACCATTAAAGCCATTGTTTTATGTGACATTTTTATATCAAGCCATCAGTTTTGATTATGCAACAAAATATATTTATAAAATTAACTAATCAAACTAATAATCATTACAAATAATTATCCGTTCCGGTTTCAACATTAAGAGTTAATATCAAATAAGGATTGTTATTTATATTATTGTTAGTTATTTAGTAAGGTTGGGTGCATTAATAGCTGATAGTATTAATATTTAATATCAGTATTGGGTAAATGGTTATTATACTTCAGAGCGCTTTATGTAAGGCGTGGGGTTATAATTAATCAAATGAATGTTTTATTGTCGGTGTTAAAAAAATTCATGTAATAATTGAGTGTTTAGTAAATATCCAGTCTCAAATTATTTTCACTCGAAATATCAATAATTAGGGTGCTGAGAATGGTTTTCAGTGTTTCAAGGGCGTGAAATTTAACAATAGCAGAGTTGGTCGGGTTGTCACCGCCTGCTTGCTTAAAGCGAGTGAAACGGCTGAGAGAAGAGGGCGTGATAGTTGGTGATGTATCTATCATCACCCCAGAACTGACTGGCAGTAAGATGACTTTGGTTGTATCCGTGGAAATGGAGCGTGACCGAGGGGATATTTACCAAATCTTTCGCCATTCTATTTCAAAGGCAGAAGAGGTCACGCAGTGCTATCAGATATCAGGCAGCTTTGACTTCATGTTGATTGTGACGGTCAGAGACATTCAAGCCTACGAAGACTTTGTGGAGCGAGTACTGCGCAAAGATCTGAATATTCGTAAATTCCATACATCTGTCTCAATGAGAACCGTGAAGTTTACCACTGCAGTAAACTTAGATGAGTCGTGACTGTTAGCTTGAGAAGATATGTGAAGTTATTAGCTTTGTGAGGTACTTAGCTATTGTTTGTATAAATAGCAGGCATTTACACAAAATGTGACGTTCACATTTTGTCATAACTTTAATAATTGTATATATTCCTCGCCTAAAATAATAATTAACCTAAGTTAATATAATGACTGTCAGCTCATCTTCTCAATCTCGTGAAACGCTTCTAAGCGAAAACGAACAACTTGTCTCTACCACTGACTTAAAAGGCGTGATTACGTACAGTAATGATGCTTTTTGTCGCATAGCGGAATACAGCCAACAAGAATTGCTAGGGCAACACCACAATATCGTAAGACATAACGATATGCCGAAAGCCGCTTTTGCAGATATGTGGGTCAACCTAAAACAAGGTAAAGCGTGGCGTGGCATCGTAAAAAACAAAACCAAATCCGGTGGGTTTTATTGGGTCGATGCTTACGTTACCCCAATCTACGAGGGCGGCAAGGTGAGTGGTTATCAGTCTGTTCGTGTTAAACCGAAGAATGAGTGGGTGCAGATTGCAGATAAGGCCTACCAAGGCTTATTGAAAGCTGAGAAATCTGGCCGCCAATGGTCATTACAGATCAGTGACAGTGTTCGTTACGCAGTTTTGTTAGGCTCTTTGGCCGCACCTCTGGTTTCAAACCTAGTCGAAGTAGGGCAAGTGTCGCAATGGCTTCTGAGCTTGCTTCCAGTTTCAGCATTAGCACTGCTTTTCCGACAAGAGCTCATTGATACTCCACTGCAGTTAAAAAAGCTGCAATCGAAATTCGATAGTGTTAGTCGCCTTGTCTATTCAGGTAATAGTCAGTTCTCTGTTGCCGATTTTCACTTAAAACTGTTGTCTGCACGTATTCGTACTGTACTGGGTCGTATGACAGATTCAGCTAAGCCATTACAAGATTTGGCAGATAATTTAAATGCCACGTCATATGAAGTATCAGAAGCCTTAGATCAGCAAACAAAAGACATTCTTCAAGTACGAGAGGCGACTGAAGAGGTTGAAGTAACCGCCAATGAGGTCTCTTCTCGCACAGAAGAAGCACACCAGATTGTTGATGTGACTTTGCGAACCTGCGCTGGCGCTAAAGAAAGCATTAATCAAACTCATCAAAACTTAGAGAGCCTAGCTTCTCAGGCTGAAAAGGCGACTCAAACGACTTACCAACTGAGCGACCAAGCACAGAGCGTGAGTAAGATAATGGAAGAGATTGGTGGAATCGCCGAGCAAACCAACTTGTTGGCACTGAACGCTGCGATTGAAGCGGCTAGAGCGGGCGAGCAAGGACGAGGCTTTGCTGTCGTTGCAGACGAAGTGCGCGCGTTGTCGGGTCGAACCTCAAAGGCTACGGTTCAGATCAAAGAGAGTATTGATACCATGCTGGCAACAATTGAAGGCTGGCAAAAAGATATTCTGGCGAACCGTGAGCAAACGGACGCATGTGGTGATGTTGCGAAGGTGAGTGCAGAGCGCTTGTCTGAAGTCGAAAACCTAATGCAATCCATGAACGAATTGATGCAGTCTGTTGAAAACTCAGCTCACAAGCAACGTACTCTTTCGAGTGAAGTTAACCTTCACATGCAATCTATCGCATCGACCGCAGAACAAAACTTGGTTGCCACACATTCTGTTAAAGATCATTCAACAGAGCTAAAAGAGCAAGTGAATGAGTTCTACCAACTGGCGAAGCGCTTCGAAGAAAAATAGAATCGCTACCACAGATAATCTGAATCAGACTTAACAGAAAGCCTTGTATAATATGCAGGGCTTTTTCATAGGTGAAAAGTGGCGGTTAGAAAAGCTTTGAAACAAAAATAAAACATCGTTCAATTGTGATTAAGTTACACTTCCCATATTCCAATTAAAAGACAGAGCATCAGCATGCGCCCCCTTATTGTCACCACCATTTGCTTAAGTTTTATTAGTGCTCATTGTATAGCCTCAAAAGGATCGAATTACCTTTATACGGGGTATCAGAATACGAGGGTGAGTGACGATGGCTTTCAAGATTACTTTGATGGTGCCTACAATAACTCAGGAAGTAAGCAACTTTATGGTGGCTATTTCGGTGGAAACTATGCATTAAACGATGCTTTCTTCTTAGGTTTTGATTCGTCCGCGACGACACGCTCTTCAACGACATTGTCTGACCTATCTATTCACTTGGGTCTGTACCATTCTGTCAGCCAACAAGTTGAATTGTATGCCTCTGGTGGTGTGAATTGGGTAAGACCGGAAAGACGCTCTTCGTGCCGTAATGACACCATTTGGGATCCGTGTGATCGAGAGACCATTAAAAATTACGATGAGGGTTTTATTGGTGAGGCGGGGGCGGTCGTATCACTCAATGATCGTTGGTCACTGCAACCTTTTTATCGCTATTCAGATACCCATCAACATGGTCTAAATAACTTCGGGATTGTGAGTTCGGTTGATATTCTTTCTTGGCTCGCTGTCGACGCTGGATATGACCATACTTATAGCAAAAACCTAAAGCAGAATACGATTCGAGTGGGTGCGCGGTTTACGTTTTAACGGCTAAAAGCGCAAAGATACAAAAAAGCCCCGCATTTTCATGCGGGGCTTTTAGTATGCTTCAACCTATTTAAAGGCGAGACAGTGTCTTCAAGATTAAGCTAGAAGCTCTTTCGCTGTGTTTACTACGTTTTCAGTAGTGAAACCAAACATCTTGAATAGCTCACCTGCTGGTGCAGATTCGCCGAACGTTGTCATACCGATGATCTTGCCACCGAAACCAACGTACTTGTACCAGAAGTCAGCGATGCCAGCTTCTACTGCGATACGAGCAGTAACGTCAGATGGAAGTACAGACTCACGGTATTCAGCGTCTTGCTTATCAAACGCGTCGGTTGCAGGCATAGAAACTACGCGTACTTTCTTACCTTCAGCTGTTAATTCAGCAGCAGCGTTAACCGCTAGTTCAACTTCAGAACCTGTTGCGATAAGGATAAGCTCTGGCTTGCCTTCACAATCTTTCAGGATGTAACCACCCTTAGCGATGTTAGCAACTTGCTCAGCGTCACGATCTTGTTGTGCAAGGTTTTGACGAGAGAAGATAAGTGCAGAAGGACCATCTTTACGCTCGATTGCCAGTTTCCAAGCCACTGCAGATTCAACTTGGTCACATGGGCGCCATGTGCTCATGTTTGGAGTTAGACGTAGAGAAGCGATCTGCTCAACCGGTTGGTGAGTAGGACCATCTTCGCCAAGACCGATAGAGTCATGCGTGTAAACTTGGATGTTCTGAGTTTTCATCAGAGCTGCCATACGCATAGCGTTACGAGCGTATTCCATGAACATTAGGAACGTTGCGCCGTATGGTACGAAACCACCGTGCAGGGCGATACCGTTCATGATAGCTGTCATACCGAATTCACGTACACCGTAGTGGATGTAGTTACCTGAGAAGTCGTTTGCTTCAAGAGACTTAGAACCAGACCACATGGTTAGGTTAGAAGGCGCAAGGTCAGCAGAGCCGCCCATGAATTCAGGTAGCATAGCACCGAACGCTTCTAGTGCATTTTGAGATGCTTTACGTGATGCGATGTTTGCTGGGTTAGCTTGAAGATCAGCGATGATTGCCGATGCTTTCTCTTCCCATTCTGCAGGAAGATCACCGTTTACGCGGCGTTTGAATTCAGCTGCCAGCTCAGGGTATGCTGCTTCATAAGCTGCAAGTTTCTCGTTCCACGCTGCTTCCTTAGCTGCGCCTGCTTCTTTCGCATCCCATTCTGAGTAAACTTCCGACGGAATTTCAAAAGGACCGTGCTCCCAACCTAATTCTTTACGTGTTGCTGCAATTTCTTCAGCGCCTAGTGGTGCACCGTGACAGTCGTGCGTACCTGCTTTGTTTGGAGAACCAAAGCCAATTACTGTTTTAGTACAGATTAGAGTAGGGCGAGGATCTGCTTTAGCCGCTTCAATTGCTGCGTTGATAGCGTCAGAGTCGTGACCATCTACTGCTGGGATTACGTGCCAGCCGTAAGCTTCGAAACGCTTAGGTGTATCGTCAGAGAACCAACCTTCAACTTCACCATCGATGGAGATACCGTTGTCATCCCAGAAAGCAACCAGCTTACCAAGACCAAGCGTACCTGCTAGAGAGCATGCTTCGTGAGAGATACCTTCCATCAGACAGCCGTCACCCATGAATGCATAAGTGTAGTGGTCTACGATGTCGTGGCCTTCTTTGTTGAATTGTGCCGCAAGCGCTTTCTCTGCCATCGCCATACCAACAGCGTTAGTGATGCCTTGACCTAGAGGACCAGTAGTCGTCTCGATGCCTGGTGCATAACCGTACTCTGGGTGACCCGGAGTCTTAGAGTGAAGTTGACGGAAGTTCTTAAGATCTTCAATTGAAAGCTCGTAACCTGCTAGGTGAAGCAGAGAGTAAATCAGCATAGAGCCGTGGCCGTTAGACAGGATAAAACGGTCGCGGTCAGCCCACTCTGGGTTTGCTGGGTTGTGGTTTAGGTGAGAGCGCCAAAGTACTTCAGCGATGTCCGCCATACCCATAGGTGCGCCAGGGTGACCAGAGTTTGCTTGTTGTACGCCGTCCATGCTTAGAGCACGAATAGCGTTAGCTAGATGTTTGCGGTTCATAGAAACTTCCGAATAAAAATTAAGATAAACAAATTGATAAAAGTAGGGGAACTGAACGTTCCCCTATTTGAATTTGGTAAGAGTGATTACAGCTTAGCCGCAATCATTTCTTCTAGTTTGCCTTGGTCAACTGCGAAGTTGCGGATGCCTTCAGCTAGTTTCTCAACAGCCATTGCGTCTTGGTTGTGATCCCATAGGAACTCAGCGTGAGTCATCGCTGCTGGACGCTCTTTAGTACCGTTAGAGTCGATTAGCTTCTCTACTACTTCACCTTCTGCTGCTTCTAGGTCTGCTAGAAGTTGAGGTGCGATAGTTAGACGGTCACAACCAGCAAGTTCAAGGATCTCGCCGATGTTACGGAAGCTTGCGCCCATAACAACAGTTTTGTAACCGTGGTCTTTGTAGTAGTTGTAGATATCTGAAACAGAGATTACACCTGGATCTTCTGAAGCTTCGAAATCACGACCTTCTTTCGCCTTGTACCAGTCCATGATGCGACCTACGAAAGGAGAGATTAGGAATACTCCAGCTTCAGCACAAGCACGAGCTTGAGCGAAAGAGAATAGAAGTGTTAGGTTACAGTTGATGCCTTCTTTCTCTAGGATTTCAGCAGCGCGGATACCTTCCCAAGTTGAAGCCAGTTTGATAAGGATGCGGTCGTTCGTGATGCCAGCGTCGTTGTACATTTTGATAAGCTGACGAGCTTTAGCAACGCTGCCTTCCATGTCGTAAGAAAGACGAGCATCAACTTCAGTCGAGATACGGCCTGGAACTACTTTAAGGATTTCTTTACCGATGTTTACGTTAAGCATGTCACAAGTGTCTTGAACTTGCTGTGCTTTGTCATCGCTTTGCGCTTTAGCGTATTCGATAGAAGCATCGATTAGAGGAGCGTACTCAGCAATTTGAGCGGCTTTAAGAATTAGAGATGGGTTAGTTGTTGCATCTTCAGGAGTGTACTTGCTGATAGCTTCAATATCGCCAGTGTCAGCTACAACAGTTGTTAGTTTACGAAGTTGCTCTAATTTATTGCTCATTTTGATCATCCTATGTATCGCATAACACCCCTTTAATGGGAGAGGTGCGGGCATTTGCAAGCTAACTAATGAAGTTCTCAATGGTTGTACCAGTGAGCCAAACTTACATTAATTTAAATTTTTCTCCGAACGAACATTTGCACAGAACATTTGATCGCTCGATGAGTAAATGATGTAGCCATATTTATCCGATCTAGCACCAAAGTCAACGGTAAATAGTCCTGTATGGTGACTTCAGTCAAATATATTTCGCTCTAGTAATCATGGGGTATGCAGGCAAACGTTTAACGGGCATGGGAAGGTGAATTAATCAACAATAAAACCAAGGCTATCACCGTGAACAAATGTTCCTTGTCGTTACATATGTTCGCAGTGTAAACTTGTGTATCACTTGCTGATGCATCGAACATTTGTTCTCAAAGCAGGTAAAATAATTGTTAAATATAGGTTGCGTGGTATATGAGTAAGAATATCCAAGATGTTTCCGAAGAAAACACTGATCTCCTCACTGAAGTGGCGGTTGCTTATTATCAGGATGGCGCGACACAAGAAGAGATCTCTAAAAAGTACTCTATCTCTCGTGCAAAGGTTGGTCGAATGCTCAAGCAAGCCCGAGATGAGGGCATTGTTGAGATCACCGTGAAATACCACCCAGTATTCAGTGCCAAGATAGAACAACGCTTAATTGAGCGCTTTGGTGTGAAACGCGCACTTGTGGCACTAGATCAACCGAATGAAGAGAAGCAGCGCCTCCAAGTTGCAGGCTTAGTGTCTAACTATTTAACCAGTACCTTGAAAAATGGCATGGTGGTGACAGTAGGCCAAGGCCGAAACGTATCGTCTGTTGCTCACCATACTGGTGTAATTACCCCTCGTGATTGTAAGTTCGTGTGTGGCATCGGCGGTATTCACCCAAGAGGCGGTATGTTTAATGCCGACCACATATGTAGGCAGCTAGCCAAAAAGTACGGTGGGTCTTCTGAAACCTTATACGCGCCCGCTTATGCAGAAAACAAAGCACAAAAAACGGCATTCATGGAAAACAGCACCGTTAAGCAAACACTCGATCTAGCCCGAAAGGCCGACGTTGCATTAGTCGGTATCGGTGACATGAGCGAAAACAGTTACATGGTTGACCTAGGTTGGTTTACCGCAGGCGAAGTGGTTCAATCTCGTTTATTACAGGGCGTTGTTGGTGACTTTGCTGGCTATGACTTTTTTGACGTTCACGGTAAAGCGGCAAACACCGTTATGAGTGATCGAGTGATCGGTTTGGGGTTAGAAGAGTTTCGCCCAATCGCAGAGGTGATTGCGATAGCTGCCGAGAACAGTAAACCCCTCGCATTATTAGGTGCGTTAAGAACTGGCGTGGTTGATGTGATTGCAACCAGCGTAAGTAATGCTTTGACTGTTCTTAACTTGGATGAGCAAATGAAGCACGCTGAGTTAGACGAAAATCGTTAAGGTACAAGTGTTATTGATAAGCGAAAGGGAGCCCGTTTAGGCTCCCTTTTTGATTCATCGTGTTATTCGTGAGCTTGGTGAGATCAACTGACAGCTATGCCGTTGGTTCTGGTAGCTCTATTGTCTCAACCTGAGTTGGTGCTAGATACTCGCACAGCTCTTCGTATGGGATAGGGCGTGAGAAGTAGTAGCCTTGCATCAAATCACAGCCACAAGCCTTCAATATTGCAAAGTGCTCGCTAGACTCGACGCCTTCTGCCAATACCACCATGCCGAAGTTTTTACCGATTGCGATAATGTTTTGCACCATAGTCAGTGACTGCTGGTCTATAGTTATGTTCTCAATGAAACTCTTATCAATCTTAAGTTCGTCGATAGGGAGTGCTTTCAACATGCTCAACGATGAATAGCCGGTACCGAAGTCATCCAGAGAGATCTTAATATCGTTTTCT
Source organism: Vibrio sp. T20 (assembly GCF_007858795.1). Lineage (NCBI taxonomy): Bacteria > Pseudomonadati > Pseudomonadota > Gammaproteobacteria > Vibrionales > Vibrionaceae > Vibrio > Vibrio sp. T20. The sequence continues at coordinate 176,776 of NZ_VFEB01000087.1, read as the reverse complement.
TTGAGTGCTTCAAACAGTGGTTTCACTATAGCTACATCTTCAATGAACAAACTCTCCGTTATCTCTAGCGTTAAACAGCTTGGAGAGAACTGATACTTTTCAAGCGTAGCGAATAAGTGGTCAGAGAACGACTTATGGGAAAACTGACGAACAGATATATTGATCGACAGCCCGATCTTTTGTTCGGTTGTTCGGTGCAAGTGGGTGATCTGCATAATGCTGGACTCAATAATAAAAGTACCCAGTTTTTGCATTAAGCCTGTGTTCTCTGCTATCGGTATAAAGACATCCGGCGGAACAAAACCCAATTCGTCATCAATCCAGCGAACGAGTGCTTCTACACCGTGAATACTCTCATTTGCACGAACCAGTGGTTGGAAAACCATGAACAGTGTTTGTTTCTCGATAGCGATACGTAGCCTTTGTTCTACTTTCATTCTGTAGAGGTGGGCATCTTGCATTTGCGTAGTGAAAATACTGTACGAGTTTTGCTGTTGCTTCGCTTTGTACATGGAAATGTCGGCAGAGCGTAACAGGCTATCTAAATCTTGTCCGTGTTCAGGGAACCGCGCGACGCCAATGCTGCAACCCAACAAAAACTGAGCGCTTTCGACTTCATAAGGTTGGGAAAGCACTTCAATAATTCGCTTGGCGAGCCGTTTAATTTCAGCTTCATTCGATAAAGGTGTTAAGAATAAAAACTCATCACTGGATTCGCGTACCAGCAGGCTGACTCGAGAGCGGAATCTCATCAAACGCAAGGCGATCTGTTTAAGTACTTTGTCACCAAAGTCGTGCCCGTGGGTATCATTGACGCATTTAAAGTTATCGATATCGATAAACAATAGAGAGAATTGCTTAGACTCATCTTCAATCCATTGACCAATGTTTTTGCGCATGTATAAACGATTGGGTAGGGAGGTTAATGGGTCATGATTCGCTTGGTAAATGAGTTGGCTTCGAGTACGTTGCTCGTTTTTGGCAATCGACTTTACTAAAAAGTAGAAACCAAACTGAAGAAAAACAAAAGCAACAAAAAGAATTCCGAACTCTTTGATGAATAGGCCATCGACGTGCGATAGGTCTGTGCGGCCGACAACCCAAAGCTTGTAGTCTGGAATGTATTTCGCGCTAACGAGTGAGTGATATGTGTCGTCATCAATACTGAAAGAGTAGGTGCCTTTGCCCGTTTTTGCCTCTTTGACGCTGATGTTCACTTGTTCTGAAAAGCTTTTGCTAATGCGTTTCATCAGGTCGTTAGGAACAGGGTTCAAATAGGCCTCAAGTGATTCGATATCGCTAGAAAAGAACTGACGATAGTTGTCTGTTCTGAGCAGGGTTAACGTGTTGTAGCTACCTGCGTGTGCATTGCTTTCAAATACGATCGTACTGTCTAAACGCAACCCCGCAGTCATAACTGCGTCGATGTTCTTGCCATCGATTGAAATCGACTTTCTTAAAGGGATCACTAAGCTGTTAAGTGATTCTTGGAAATAAGTTCGCCCCAAGACCATTTTTTCACTAGACATAGCTTCAAGAAATGAGTCTCTAGTATGCGGGTAATTCAGCAAGTTATATTGATCAGACAGTTGCAGGTTCGAACTGATTGCAAGATAGTCGCCTTGAGGATTAAGTAATCCAAATGCAGCAATTGCTGGGTGAGTATCAAGTAGCTTATCTAATATTGGTCGAATCTGAATGGAAGCTGTACGGGTAAAGTCAGACTGTTGAGCCAATTGGTGCCCAACCACTTCAAGCAATGCTTCTTGACTGGTTAACAGAGAGCTTACCGAACTGGAAAAGAGCTCGACCTGGATAAGTTGTTGCTCAATGAAGTCTGCTCTGTTTGCTTGCCATTTGGTTACGCCCAACACGGCGAAAAGTATCACGGTAAGCAGCACGATCAGAGCGTACAGCGACCAGATATTTTTCTTAAATAGAGCCATGAGATGCCTTTTGTTGGTTACTACTATTAACAGAGAGCAAGTGACAAACTATTGGGTCGTCAGCGTGATTCATGCAACGAAGGATACAAATATCCACAATGAAAGTATTAATGATTAAATAGTGTAACGACTATGAGCAGAGATTCTTGAGTGAAATATTAGTATTCATAATTTTGATAACGATTAGTTTATGATTAATCACAAATTATGGTTAGCAAGTTGATGTGGATTACCAATCAAACAGCGTTAATCGAGTCTTGGCCTCAAGCGCACATAGTGTTAACTGCGGCACAAAGGCTTACTTCATGAGATGTGAGGTCATCATTATCAGTAAGCTCTTTATGCATGCGCAGTATATTCTAACAGTGGCAGTAAGCGAAGTTGAATTACTTTTTAGTCACGGCGATAGGCAGTTTGTCGTTAGCACCCCATTCCGTCCATGAACCATCGTAAACGCCCATTTCACCTGAATAACCAGCCAGTCTAGCGGCTAATAAAATGATGCAAGCTGTCACACCTGAACCACAGCTAAAGAACATTGGTTGAGAAGGGAGGAGATCTAAGGTTGAAAATATCTCAACTAATTCATCTTGAGTTCTTAATTTGCCATCATTTAATACTTGAGCGAACGGTAAGCAAACTGAGTTTGGGATGTGACCACTGCGCAGGCCTTCGCGTGGCTCCGGAACTTCTGAGTCAAAACGAGCTTGAGAACGAGCGTCTACAATGCTTGCGCTCTTGTCAGTTGAGTAACTTTCGATCTGCTGAGCACTAACAAAATAGTTTTCTTGAATATTGCCTTCGAAATTGCCTGTTTGCACTTCGGTTCGATAGTCAGTCTCTGTTGCATAGCCTGCGTCTATCCATGCTGGCAAGCCACCGTCTAAAATGTGTACGTTGTTGTGTCCCATTGCCATAAACATCCACCACGCACGGGGTGAAGCGAAGGTTCCGGAGTTATCGTAAACCACAATCGTACTGTCTTGATTGATGCCAATTTCTTGTGCACGTGTGTTGAAATGTTTTTCGGTCGGGAACATGTGAGGAAGTAGAGTGTGCTTGTTACAAAAATCTTTGTCGTAATCAAAACGAATCGCACCAGGAATCATTTGTCCTTTGATCTTTTCTGACTCGCTTGGAATTTGAAACTCGATACTGGCGTCGAGGAGGATGATATTGTCTTCTGCTAGCAAACGTTGTTGAAGTTGTTCTGGTGAGATGAGTGGCTGATTCATTATTGTTATATCCATTCTTGTTGTTTTAGCAAATACAGTGTTAGAGCGATTACTGTTGCTTTTGCGAATACAGTTGCTTTTACGAATACCGTTGTTATATCGATAGCTACTGTGCGGCTCGACAGTGGATGAACTGATAACTGCTTTGTCCGGTTATTTGATTGATTAATGTATCAAGTGCGACCACAGAATCAATAGGGCAGTCTGTGGTAGGAGCAATAGAGACCCGAAATACGTCATTATCTTTTGTCTGAACCGTAAGGTAACGCCTGTGCCCATCTAAGGATTGAGTAAGCGTGTTCGAAATCACCTTGGCTTGAATGCGTTGCCCTGTCTCAGATGTTAGCGGGAAATAGGTGAGGGCCAATAACACACCCACACCGCATATCAATATAAATAGACCTATTTTAAACTGTTTCATGAGAGTAAGTCTTTGAAGGTTATATTGAAAATATAAGTGAGATTGGCGGTAAAGTGAATGCTGCTGGCTAAGAAAGCTGAACTAACCGCTATTCGATGAAAATAAAAAAGTGAGCATTTCTGCTCACTTTCTACTTACAAAGAATCAATTCTGAATCTGTTTCGTCTTAGAGCTCGCTAGCGACAAGCTACTTGCTATTAAACAACTTGCTACCAGATGATTAGCCACTAACTACCAAACTATCTGAGACTCCCCGCTGGAGACCACTTGTTGCAGTGGCGGTTGACCATCGTAAAACCAAATCTCTATCAAGAGTGAGTCGTGATTCACTGGTGCAGTAAAGTTTGATGCGAATACTCCATTGTCTAATGGGCCCGCAATGACTTTACTGGAGTAGTCCGGCTTCAAGGTTGAATCGGCTCTTGTGCTAAAACGGCTATAAATAGTCACAAAAGAACGGTCTGTCGAAATGCTGCTGATGTCGATGTCGAGATCAAACTGCTCAACAGAGCTGTAGTCAAACCCGTCAGGTACCACCAAGTCATTCATTGTATAGGATGGCGTAGCTACAGCACTTGTCGCTGGTGCTGGCGAAGGAGTTGGTGTCGTTACTACTGGAGTTGCTGGTGATGGTGTCGATGCACTGCCGCCACCTCCACCACCGCCCCCACAACCGACTAATACCAGTGGCGTTGCAGCTAAAATAACAGCTAGTGATTTCTTCATGTTCCAAGTGCTTTGTACAGACATACTTTCTTCCTTAGAGAGATTGCGACTTGAATCAACGCAATGATTGTCTCGATATTGTTTAGTGTAAATAGTCATAACGTCTCTCCTTAAGGTTCATAGCGTTGGTTGTCTGCAGGTGACTGGTACCATGTTTGGTTCGTATCACCACCCGATTCCGCGTATTGTTTGAACTCTGGGTAAGCAGTCACAATATCCACATACTCTAGAGGCCATTCCCATTCATCGTCTGAAGTTATTATCAGTGCCCATGGATGATTCTCTGTCGTTTTAAAATATTTTCCTGTTGCTGGGTTGCTGTCATCGACGCCTAATCCTGCCTCAAAGAGGTTTGTGGTATCAAAGGCCTCGGTTGGCGCTTGGTCTGGTAAATGAACCTCCCAGCTGCGTCCTGGATGTAGAGGTAGGTTTTCACCGTGATAATGTCCAGGTGTTGCAAAGATGAATGGGTCATAAGGCATGTCAGTCCAACTGACAGTACTCACTCCGTCGCCAGCTAAAGTAATACCTATTTGGAAGGAGAACTGTTCGTCATTCTTACATCCGTTACTCGTACGGTAGAAGGTACAACCGGTACTGACTTTCTCTGTAAGGTCGTTAGCAATAACAAATATTGCCTCGCTACGCCCTTCTTCTAAGTCTAAATCAGTGAACACTCCATTGTGCTTCATGTAAGAGTTTCCGCTGCTAACTAAGCTCGGGTCTAGGTTAGGAAGTCGAACTGCAAACCCGTTTCTGTACGATGCCCCGACAGCAGCTAAGCGTCCGTCGATAGTAGATTTAACGACCTTACCTTCTTTAATAATCTCGGTTATACGATAGAAAAGAACGGCGTCATTCATGTCGTAATCGGCTTTGTAAGGCCAATTATCTTCGTATGCGAGGGTGGCGTAACCAGAAGCACTTGGGAAATAGCGTGCAGTGGCACCATCATTCAATACATCAACTTGAATATCCACTACCTCACCTGAGGTTGAACCGCCGAAGTAGCTTAAGTTGGTTTGTTGACTGAATCTGAATCGAGCCCATGTGCTACCAGTAAGTGCGTTAATGTCGACATTTAGGAATAACTCATTTTCACCGGCATCTAACAGGTAATCTGTAAATACTTGTTCGTTCGCACCATCGAAGCTACCGTCTTGGTTCCAGTCGATCCAAGCCGAAAGGTAACCGGTTGTTGAAGCTTCAATCACCACTTTTGAATCAAGCCCGGCTTCAAGCGCAGTAACAAAACCGATACCACCGTTTGCCCACTCATCATCAATGCCAACACTTTCATCAGATTGCGGTGTAACGTAACCATCCAAGTCAGCATCTGGTGGTGTTGTACCCAACCAAGTGATGCCATCAAGCTCATGTCGAGGACCATTGCTCGCCAGTAACGTTAGGTAGCTGTCTGGAGCATCACCGAAGTCGATGTTTGAGTCTTCATCAACAACAGGTGCATTAGCACAACGAGCACCATCGTTTTGACCAGAAGCTGGGCCATTCGAAACAAATTCAACGGCTGGAACAATACCTGCCGCGATATTGGCAGCGTTGTCTGGAGACAGGTTGATACGGTAAATTTTACCGTCTTGGTTTCGAGATACGTAGTAGTAGCCATTGACATCAAAATAGCCAGCACCGAACGTACCTAACTCGCCGGTGTCGCCGATGTAGGTTTCGGCACCAGTTGTAGGGTTGAAGCTGTATAAGCCACCAGAGTTATTATCGATACCATATAAAGAGCCATCACTTGGATGGAAGGCGAAATCAGTCAATTTTACGGTTGCTGGGCTGCCTACAATTTTGTTAACGGTAACAGTCGCATTTGGATCGGCATCTAAAGGCGATAGGTCAACGGTGAATAACCCTTTTCCTGTACGATATAAGTAGTACACATGGTTGTAGACATCACCAACATAAAAGGTGTGATCGGTTGGTAAGCCACTGGTATTGATTACTTCTGCTTGGAAATCTTGACCAAGGCGAACTAGGCGTTTATTAGTGGTGTCGTAGCCGTATATATATCTGTCTTGAAAGTCGAAACCGACACCATTGATATTGGCATTCATACCCGTGTCGTCTTCGAGAAGGGTAGTTGAACCAGTTACTAGATTGACACCCCAAACCTCAACGGGTTTGGACTGAAACAAGTAAGCCTTACTCGGGCAGGTATCAAATGGGGCTGCGTTGGCGACTAGGGGCGCACTTAATAGCAAACTTAACGTTGTAATTCTCATATCTACATCCTTGTCATGGAAGGTCTAGATACTTTTACAAGTTACGTGCCATTTTTAAGTTGTTGATTTTTAATGTTTATATTTTGAATTACTGAGGTTCTCATTGTATTCTCAAAATGAGAATTCAAATGAAACTAATTACTCATAGAGTATTTCAAATTGATAAAGCGATTTGAGAAGCTATTGTCGAGACCTAAAAAAGCCCTGACATCTAGTCAAGGCTTAGATTTTCGATAAGAGGGGATAGGATTCAGCCTATCCACACACCGAACAATTAGGCATCTTCATTAAATTCATTTCACGCCAGCTATGCGACATGGCATCGAGAATCAAAAGTTTGCCTTGCTTTGGTTGTCCAAATTGAGCGATAACTTTAATCGCTTCCAAAGCCTGTGCCGCGCCCACCATGCCAACAACAGGTGCCATCACACCGGCTTCAACACAGCTTAGAGCAGCGTTGCCGAATAGAGCGCTCAAGCACTGGTAGCAAGGTGCGTTTTCATCTTGATAAGTGAATACGCTGATCTGACCTTCCATACGAATCGCTGCACCTGATACGAGTGGCGTTTTTGACGCGTAACATAAGCGGTTCAATTGATTGCGTGTTTCAACGTTGTCACTGGCATCAAGAACAAGAGAGTGTGCTTCAATCAACTTGCCAAGTGTTTGGTCATCAAGCCTGTGATCGACAGTTTCAATCGTCAGGTGAGGGTTCAGGACCTGTAACGATTCAGCGGCAGAAACGACCTTCTTCTTACCAATATCAGCATCGGTGTGAAGCACTTGGCGCTGCAAGTTTGAAAGATCGACAATATCATCGTCGATCAATGTCAGCTTACCAATGCCCGCCGTCGCAAGGTATTGAGCAGAGGCACAGCCTAAGCCGCCGGCACCCAGTACTAAGATTGAGCTCCGTTTCAGCGCTTCTTGGCCTTCAAAATCAAACTGTTTAAGAATGATTTGGCGGTTGTAGCGAAGCATCTCTGCGTCAGACAGTATTTCCATCATCAAGCCTCGTTAGTAAAGCGTCGAGTTAAACAGTTGAATCTGAACCGTTTCACCGACTTCAACGCGGCCACGTTCACGCTCTAGGACCACAAAGCAGTTTGCTAAGCTCATTGAGCGGAAAGCGCCGGAGCTTTGATTACCTGTTGTTTCTACTACAAACTGACCGTTTTCGATCGAGTAGATGCCACGTTGGTAATCAGTACGACCTGGGCCTTTTTTGAATGCAGACTTAGTGATAGCAGGAATCGACTCTGGTGCTGTCCATGCGGTGTGACCAGCCAATTTAGCCAGCATAGGCTGAACTAAAACGTACATGGTCATCATCGCCGACACTGGGTTACCCGGTAAGCCACAGAACCACGCGTTATCCAATTCACCAAATGCGAACGGTTTACCTGGCTTGATTGCTAGCTTCCAAAAGTCGATTTGGCCGAGCTCTTCCAAAATATCTTTGGTGTAATCCGCTTCACCAACACTCACGCCGCCAGAAGTCACAACAACATCTGCTAACTCTTGAGCTTTCTTGAACGTTTCTTTAAGCGTCGCAGGGCAATCAGGGATGATGCCTAGGTCAATCGCTTCACAACCAAACGCTTCAATCAGCGGTTTAATGCCGTAGCGGTTGCTGTCGTAGATCTGACCGTCTTCAAGAGGCTGGCCTAATGGCTTGAGCTCATCGCCAGTAGAGAAGAAAGCGACTTTAGGCTTGTGTGTCACAGTTACATGGCTCACACCGAGCGAAGCAATCATTGGAATGTCACGAGGTGTTAAACGTTCGCCGCGGCTAAGAACGATATCGCCTTGTTTGATGTCGTCACCAGTAGGGCGAATGTTATTGTTCAGCTTGATGTCGTCTTGTTGAATCTCAATGCCAGCGTCAGTTTCAGCCGTATTTTCTTGCATGATGACCGCATCGCACCCTTCCGGGATCTTTGCGCCTGTCATGATACGAATACATGTGTTTGCTGGCCATTCACCTTCAAAAGGTTGGCCTGCAAAGGACTTACCCGCTAAAGGCAGCACTTTACCGTTCTCTAGGTCTGCTAAGCGCAGTGCATAGCCGTCCATTGCTGAGTTATCAAAAGGAGGTACAAAAATAGGGGATAGAATATCTTCAGCAAGTACGTAACCCAATGCTTCTGCCAATGGCAGTGATAAGGTCGTTTGAATAGGTTGAATTGGTGATAGCAGCTTATTTAGTGCTTCTTCAATTGGCATCAAGCCCGGAGCGTCGCAACAGCCCATAATTGAAATCCTTTGATCGTTATTATTTTGATTTGGTGGTTGGCAATAGGGATTCAATAATTATCAAATCATGATGGTTCACCAACGAAATTGCAGCCACTTTAGCACAGTTTAAGCCCCGTAAATAATGACCTCCCTTAAAATATGGGTGTATTTATTCAAAATTCCGAGTATCCTTGTTTGCCATCCAGAAGGGGTAATAAAAGAGGAAGTTCAATGTCAGGTCTTAGCGAATCAGCGAAGTTGGTTAAAGATGCGCTAGCAAGCCGCGGATTAGAGACACCAATGAGTCCTAATCAGGTTAGCCGAGAAGAGAAAAAGGAACGAATCGAACACCATATGCGTGAGATTCTCACTCTCCTTGAACTTGATCTTACGGACGATAGCCTGGAAGAAACACCGCAACGTATTGCTAAAATGTACGTGGATGAGATTTTCTCTGGTCTGGATTACGCCAATTTCCCTAAAATCACCGTAATTGAAAACAAGATGGGCGTTCGTGAGATGGTACGTGTAAAAGATATTACCGTGACCAGCACTTGTGAACATCACCTTGTAACCATCGATGGTAAGACTGCTGTAGCTTATATCCCGCGTGGAAAGATTATTGGTCTTTCAAAGATCAACCGTATTGTTCGATTCTTTGCTCAGCGCCCACAAGTTCAAGAGCGCATGACTCAGCAGATCCTTGTTGCATTGCAAACGCTACTGGAAACCGATGACGTTGCTGTAACCATGGACGCGGTTCACTACTGCGTGAAATCTCGCGGTGTTATGGACGCAACTAGCGAAACGACGACAACCGCATTGGGTGGTATCTTCAGATCAAACCCAGCAACGCGCCACGAATTCTTACACGGCCTACGTTAATACGTTGCGTTATTTGATGAACGCGGTTTAGCCTCTGTAAATTGTGTTCGTTAAAAATATTCTAAGCCTCGCTTTCTGCGGGGCTTTTTTACGCCTGTAATGAAGTTAACTGTAATGGCTGCGAATGCTGTTATTCCCTGGAGTGAAGAATGAGCGAGTAGGGAGTCTGTTTATCTGTGTAGTTTCTGACTTGGTATGAGATCCTCGATTCAGTCGTTCCTCCTTCTCGAGGATGACGGCGAGAAGGAGGAATTGGATCAATAGTATTTCACCTAAAGCGGTTTTTTTGTTTCTGTTTCTGTCTAGGCAAACCGAAACGTTGAATCTAAGTAACACGAGTCCGTCATTCCTTAAAGCAAGGAATGAACGTAATAGGGAATCTCTGGCGGCTAAGTAGAATAAGTACGCTCTATAAAAATATAGAGCGTAACTAGAATCGATCGCTAGTGGGAATGCTTAAGAAAGGTTAAACAAACGCTTTAAGTGATGAACAATACCTGACGGTTTGTTCTCGGCTTGATAGATGTTCAAGCCATCATAGAAGCTCGCCATGAACTCGACTCGGATCTCATCGTCTGTGCTTCGTGATAAGCGAGACAGCAGTGTAGCGGCTACAGCTGCATGATCATTGGCTAGGCTGTAATCCATACCGAGTCGTCCTTGAATGAACAACCACAAATGAGTCACTAATTTTAACTGTTGAGCGTTAGAGTTTTGAAACTTGTCGCTGTGCTCAGTGCCTACTGTGTTATCGAATACATTTTGCATCGCTTCATTCGCTTCTTTATTGCTTTCAAAGCGATAGCTTGCATCGATATGTACCTTGGTTAGCAAGCCAAGCAACGTCTGACGTGCAGAGTTGTCCGGCTTGTTTTCGCAGGCGTGTTTAAACAAAGCGTGGTTGTCATCAATAAATGACGACAGCTCTTTCTCGTAGCCTGTCGAGAGCGCTTTTACTGAATCTAAACCTGCTTCTTTTAAACACTGGTGAAGTTTGGTTCTAGCTTGTTGTTTCGCTTTGATGTCTTGCTGCGCGTCGGCTTGCTGCTTGGCTTCTTCTAGCTGGCTAGCTTCTGTCTGCGAACTATTCGGGGTTGGACGCTCAGTCATTACTCTGTAGCTCTTCCCACGTTACTTCTGCAGATTGCGTGTCGCTGTTAACGAAAGCAGAGTTGCCTGTCAGCATCACTGAAAGATCCATCGTACGTTGCGTCATTGCTGCTAGCTGTTCAATACCATCGTTGTCTAGACGAACGATTTGAGCTTTTAGGTAACCGAATTTACCTTTGTTCTGTTCCCACCAAACGTTCGATTTAGTGTTGAAGCTGAATACACGCACTGATTTAGATAGGCGAGTTGCCTTCTTAACGCGTTCTGGATCGGGTTCGCCCACATCAACCCACTCTAGGATTTGATCATCTAACGACTTCTGCCATAAATCGGGTTCTTCAATGCTAGACAACCCTTTAGTGAACTCAAGTTCAGGTGATGCATTGATACAGAAAGCCATGATTCGAGCCATCATTCGCTGTTCCGTTTCAGAAGGGTGTTGTGCAACCGTTAGATTAAAAGAGTCGTAATAGTCGCGATTCATATCGGTTAAAGAGATACGAAACTTGTAGATTGTGGGTTTAAGAGCCATTGAGAGGGTGTCTTAGGTAGAAATAGTGAAGGGGAATATTACCTTAAATCTCTGAATAGCGGGTAAAAAAATAGCCAGCAGAGGCTGGCTATTTTTAGAAAGCTTTAAAATACTAAATTAAAGTACTTTGATGCTGTCAGCTTGTGGGCCTTTTTGACCTTGAGATACTACGAACTCAACTTTTTGGCCTTCAGCAAGAGTTTTGAAGCCTTCGCCTGTGATAGCTGAGAAGTGTGCGAATACGTCTGGACCGTTTTCTTGTTGAATGAAGCCGAAGCCTTTAGTTTCGTTGAACCATTTTACTGTACCAGTAACTGTGTTAGACATGATGATATCCTAAAATTAAATTTTTATTTTGAGCCAATTGTGGCACTGATAGCGTGGAAAAGTTTATTGCTATTGCGTACAACACAACGGGGTTACTAGTAATCCAACGAAATGTTTATATACAAAGAACTTTCTTTCTAGCCGAGATGAAGTCTAAATTAAATCAGGGGATAGTCAATCGAATCCATAGTGAAAGGTTTCAGAAACTTGGGGGTAGTCAAACTTTGCATTCCTTAAATATCATGTAGTTACAGTTGTATGGTGATTTGTTGTCGTTTTTGTGAAAAAGGTGGTCGAAATTGATGACGAATTTGGAGTAATTGCACTGTTTTGGCGCATTCATTTTTGCAAATTAAAAGCCGCTAATTGGGTCTTGAGCCCACTTTTTACGGCTTATATCTATAGATTTCGTTGTAAGGAAAATGTCTTTACTTGAACGATGTCTCGACTACTTTTTCAAGCGGTAAAGGTTGCCATTATCAGTGCTGAAGAAGATGTCACCATTTGGTGAAGTTTCGATGTCTCTTATCCTCTCGTCTAAATCTTCTAAAATGCGTTCTTCTGCGATTACCTCACCTTGTTTATTGACTGTCACAATATTGATGTGAGTAAGTTTAAGCGCGCCAGCCAGTAGCTTGCCTTGCAATTCAGGGTATTTGTCACCTTGGTAGACGATCAAGCTCCCCGGTGCGATTGAAGGAACGTAGACTTTTTTAGGTGCTGCAATGCCGTCTTTGGTTTCAGATTCCCCCACGCTGATAGGTCCCCAATACTCTTTACCGTGCGATGTGACTGGCCAGCCATAGTTAGTGCCTGCTTTTATTAGGTTGATTTCATCACCACCACGTGGCCCGTGTTCAATAGACCAAAGTTTTTGAGTTGGGAAATCATAGAAAAGCCCTTGTGGGTTGCGGTGACCATAACTCCAAATCTCGTCGAGAATTTTGTCGTTATCTGTGAAGGGGTTATCGCTTGGTGTGCTTCCATCGGCATTTAATCGCAATATTGAGCCGGCGTGAGTCATGGTGTCTTGGCCGTTATCTCGGTCACCGCGATCACCAATTGAAAAGTAAAGGTGGCTCTCATCAAAGGTGATACGGCTACCAAAGTGACGCCCTGTGTCTGTTCTAGATTTTGACACAAACACGTCTGTCCAATTGGTGACTTCATTATTGCTGTAATTAGCAGAAGCCAGTGTCGTTACGCCTTCACCATCGACGTCTTTACTATAAGTGACGTAGAACCTCCCATTTTCAAAAGGAGATAATGCTATATCTAATAATCCGCCTTGGCCTTTAGCCCAGACATTTGGTAGCCTGAATAGTGTGTTTTGGCCGCCTGTTTTTAAATCAACGTGTTTAATGACGCCGGATTTTTCTGTTACTAGCATGGACTTGTCGTTGATATAAGCTAAACCCCAAGGGATTAAGAGTCCGTCAGTGACCTTCTCTACCTGCCACGCAAAGGCTGAGGTTATAGGACCAGAGGCAAGCAGCGCCAAAGCACAGGAAAGAATACGATGATGAGTGTTCATGGCAGTCCCTTGATTTCATGAGGTGGTATTAGTGTAGCTTGTGCTGATTTAAGTTTAAGGAAACATTTACTCTGTTTTCACTCGTTATGCTGGTGAGTTATCCAAAGAATGAGTAACTCATTCACTTAACTTTGATTCTTCGGGTTACTCGCAAACAACGGCAACCTTCTTGCTTGCAGCTGTCTTAGCTGGAACAGGATGATCGATCAGTCGGATAGGGGACTCATACAAAGCCGATAGCGTTTGTTCATCAAGTAACTTATCCGCGCTACCTTCAAACGCAATCTGACCTTTTTTCAGGGCGACAATATGCGTGGCGTAACGAAGCGTTAGGTTCAAATCGTGCAAAATAACGATCACCCCAACATCTTCTTTTTTGTTGAGTTTCTCCGTGTAACTGGGAGATGTTAAGCAACACAGGTCTCGCTTCTTAATGTGCAAGTTTGGCATATGTTAATAAAATGTATAATCTAAAGGTCTGACCACTGATAAGGTAGCCACCATGCCAAACCTCGATCGTATTACTTGTTCCATCGATGAAAACCAAATTGCGACGGTTGTGTTGAATCGCCCCGATAAGCTCAATGCTATTGATATGGCAATGTTCCAAGGCGTGAATAACATGGTGACCCAGCTGAAAAAGAACACCGAGATTCGTGCCGTAATAGTGAAGGGCGAGGGATCTGATTTTTGTTCAGGGCTTGATGTTAAGTCGCTTTTAACCAGTAAGTCTGGGGCGATGAAGCTCTTGTTTAAATGGCTCCCGATATTGCCTAACGCTGCACAACGCTTTTCACTTGGTTGGCGAGATATTCCATGCCCTGTCATTTTTGCGATTCATGGTCGCTGTTGGGGAGGTGGCCTGCAATTGGTCAGTGGTGGTGATTTTAGGATCGCTAGTCCGGACGCTAACTTCTCAATACTAGAGGCTAAGTGGGGTCTGATTCCTGATATGGGAGGCGCCATCGCATTTCGTGAATTAATGCGTAAAGATCACACCTTAGAAATGGCGATGACCGCTAAAGTGATCGACTGCGTAACAGCGAAAGACTATGGATTGGTGACCAAGATTGCTGAAGACCCTTACGCTGAAGCCTATGCATTGGCGCTTGAGTGCGCGAATCGGTCGCCAGATGTTGTCGCTGCTAATAAGAAACTCTACAACAAGACTTGGTGGTCAAGCCCTGGCATGGCAGTATTTTATGAGACCTGGTATCAGATAAAGGTAGGGTTTGGAAAGAATAGAGCCATTGCTGCTCAACGTGAAACTCATCGAGACAAGCAACGTTCATACGTCGCGAGAACGTTCAAATAGCGTTTGTACAGGAATAACGGATATTCCATTTGTTTATGGGGCTTTGCGGTAACCTTAGAGCAATTTAATGTCTAAGGCTAAATGAGCAATCTGATGAACAAAACTTTTACTTACTCTCTAGCTGCCACTGCAATTTTTACTAGCTTAAATGCATTTGCAAGTGGCCTGTTTTTGCAAGAAGCTGTCGTTGCCAACGCTGGTACTACTGGAGCTGGTGACGGTGTTTATACTCGTTCGGCTGCGGCGATGTGGACCAACCCTGCTACTATGTCCCACATGGGCGAAAGCAAAACGACCATTAATACCATGGCGTTTGATCTTGAGATGAAATACCAAGACAACGATGGTAACCCAGATGGTAAAGCTCATTCAGTCATGCCTTCATTTGGTGCGTTCCATGCTCATCAAGTCACAGACAAATTACACCTTGGTATTGCACTTGGCGCTGTTGGCGGTTCTAGCCTAGATTACGGTAATGAGTGGGCAGGTCATCTTTTACTTCAAGATATTACGCTTACTGCGATGCAAGTGAATCCGTCACTGAGCTACCAGTTAAATGAACAGTGGTCCATTGGTGCTGGCGTGCAATTAAGTTGGGCTGCATTACAACAGTCATCTTCTCTTTTTACAGCCAAGCAAGATACTGATTGGGCGTATGGTTATAACCTCGGTATAATGTACACACCAACAGACAAGCTTAAGTTGGGAGCAAGTTACCGCTCTAAATTGGAACATGAATTCAATAATGATGTGAACGTGTTTACTGGTGGCCAGCGTTCATTGAGTACTGGTATTGATGTACCTGAAATTGTTGATGCGAGTTTGAGCTATGCGTTTAACTCTCAGCTTGATCTTTTAGCTAGCGTGCAATTTCACCGATGGAGCCAATGGGATAGTACTGTTTTAGATCTAGGTACAAACCAAAATGGTGGTGTCCCAATTAATCAAACCCTAGAGCGCGACTGGGATGATGTGTGGAAATTCGCGGTTGGCGCAGATTACCAACTTAACTCAGACTGGCGTTTGAAAGCGGGCTTCTCTTACGAAACTTCTCCACAAGATGATCCGACATTGCAGTATGTTGATCTGCCTGTAGGCGAACAGTATCGCTACTCAGTAGGTGCATCTACCTACTGGGATGACATCTTAATTGATGTGTTCTATGAGTACGCAGATTTGGGCTCAGTTGATATGGACCGATTTATGGTTGATGGTAGCTTCGATGGTCGTATTCACTTTATTGGCGTTAGCGCGACCTTCTAATGACCTTACGTAATCTATTAATTGTTACTGCCGTCATACTGGGCTCAACGGGTGCTTTTGCTGAAGAGAAGCACCCTGACGATCCGACTAAAATCGTAACTAAAGCTGGCGTTGCTTATAACGAAGATCTGCAGTTCTCAGGGTCTATTGGGCTAGATGAAGCACGAATGATCAATGCTCGTGTCAATGCAGATGGTGAAGAGTGGCGAGTAGGTGGTTCATGGCTGTTGCCGATGGGTATCGTGAACTTCAACTTTAGCCGCTCTGAGTATGATAACGATGCTTACAAGAACAACTACAGTATTGGTACATTTATACCACTGAGTTATTTCGATATTGAGCCGTTCGGTTGGCAAATCTTCCCTATGGCTGGTTACAGCTATAATGACGGCGAAGTGGCAGTGTTCGATGATGATAATGTTGGTTCCGACTATGTGCTGATGCCGAGTGCAACCCACGGTGGTTACATTGGTGCGTTTGGTTTAAAAACGATTACTGATGAATGGTCTATCATGGGCTTCGGTGGTGGTTCAACGGGGTCTGATGATTACTCAGGATATTGGGCCGGCGTCGGCGCTAGCTACAAGTTGAGTGATGCTCAATCATTCAACTTCTTCACTATCTTTGCTGAGGATGATTTCGGTGAAAATAACAGTGTTGGCGCATCTTATACCTACGAGTTTAAATAGCTTTTCTGCGTATTGTCTTAAATAATTAGAACTGAGAGTAGGCTTACCGGTTGGGTGAGCCTACTCTTAGAATCTATTCTAATCCTTTCTTTGTTGGTAATAGTTGCCTGTTTCTTATATGAGAGTGCCTCTCTCTTAATCTAGATTAAGTTTTGCCTGTCTTATTCTCTGTAGTATCCGCGCAATCAGCCTCACACTCGATGGGGCAATGGCGTAACACGATTGAATGAGGATTAGATTTGAGTACTTTGTTTACAGAAACCCGCCTTGGCAAGATGACACTAAAGAACCGCTTCATGAGAAGTGCAACGTGGGAAAATATGGCCACCGAAGATGGCCATATGACAGATAAACTGTACGCTATCTATGAAGAGTTGGCTCAAGGTGAAGTCGGCCTGATCGTGACGGGTTACGCGAACATCGTTGAAGAAGAAAAGCCGAATGCGGGCATGATGGGTATGTATAACGACTCATTCATTGAAGAGTATCAAAAGCTGACTCAACTGGTGCACGATAACGACTCTAAAATCGTGATGCAATTGGCTTATGGTGGCACCAAAACCACGCATGATCTTGGCGAACGAGTGATCTACGCACCAAGTGAGGTTCCTGAAAAAGGAACTCAAACACTAGGCAAAGCGATGACCAAAGATGAGATCGACTACATTGTTGATGCCTTTGCTCAAGCGTCTTTGAGAGCACAAAAGTCAGGCTTTGATGGCGTTGAAATTCATGCCGCTCACACTTACCTGATTAATCAGTTCTTAAGCCCTTACTACAACCAACGTGAAGATGAGTACGGCGGTAGCTTAGAAAACCGCATGAGATTTTTGTTAGAGATCTATACCGCGACACGTAAGCTGGTGGGTGATGATTTCCCTATCTTGGTTAAGCTTACAGCTTCGGAGTTTTTTGAAGGTGGTGTGACCTTCGACGAAACGCGTATTGTGTGCAAAAAGCTTGAGCAAGTGGGCGTGGATGGCATTGTCGTGTCAGGCAATATTCATGGCAAAGCAGACACTATGATTGGCGAGTCGCACGATGGTTTTACTATTCAAGCTGAAGGCTACTTCCACGAATATGGTCACGCGATCAGCCAAGACGTTAACATCCCTGTGATCACGGTTGGCGGCCTGACAGATTTTGATGCTATCGAAGCGATTGCAAACAACACAGGCATTGAATACTTCGCGCTTTCAAGACCGCTGCTTTCTGAACCGCATTTAGTTAAGCGTTGGAAAGAAGGGGATAGAAGCCCTGTTGAATGCGAACGATGCTCTAAGTGTCGCACTAAGCGCGGCAACTTCTGCGTGGTGAATAAAGACAGAAAAGTACAGCTTGCTCGCATGTAGTCGCTGAACCCAGCTTCAAGCGAGAGCCGAAGTTTATAGCCGAGTCTAAGTTTGAGCCTGTGTAATCGCGCAGGCTCTTGTTTATTCCGTATTCCACGAAACGAAATTTGAAACCTTATTAATCACATCTTCCTGTCAAATTGGCGCGATTAAACAGATACACTACGCCTGTAAATTATCCAACCAAGTTATCGATAACAAACTGAGCAAACTTTGAAATTACTTCCTCGTCTTAAGCAACCTCGAATCCACTGACGTCTCTTTAGTTTTAGCGACTTTGCTATGATTTAAGCGTGATAATCACTATTCACCCCAATGAACCCTGTGTTTATAGGGCATTAGTTTGTGCACCTTGAATTTGCGTCGTCGAACATTTTGATATTAAAACGAGTAAAACTAAATAGAACATTCAGAGGTAAAAATGCAAAAGAAGCATTGGTCCAAATTCGAGTTGCTGCATGAAGTCGTAACTAACCCCAATATTCACGTAAAAGGTCAACACAGTTATTACAGCGATTGCTGGGATAATGGCTTTGAACAATCGGTAGTTCGCTATTTACACGGCGACGAAGTCAGCCGCCAGTGGGAGCCTCGATGGGAAATCGACGAGCTCTATATTGGTGATTATGTCTGTATTGGCGCAGAGGTTGTGATTTTAATGGGTGGCAACCATACACACAGAGTTGATTGGTTTTCGCTGTATCCATTTATGGATGTCATCGACGACGCCTACATTGGCAAAGGTGATACTCACATTGAAGATGGGGTGTGGTTAGGCATGCGAGCGATGGTGATGCCCGGCGTTACGATTGGCGAAGGCGCTGTGGTTGCTGCGAATAGTGTTGTGACAAAAGATGTCGCGCCCTACAGCATTGTCGGTGGTTCCCCAGCTAAAGTCGTCAAATACCGCTTTGATGAGTCCGTTATTGATGAGCTGATTTCAATGAAGATATACGAGTGGCCAGAAGAGAAGTTTGAAGCACTGAAACCGTATTTATGTAACTCAAACTTTTCAAAGTTAAAGCAGGCGATAACGGATTACGACAATGGTTTGTAAGGGGCGTTTCTAAGTTACAGGTATAGTCACGGATTTGTGTAGAAAGACTTGTGTCATATTTATATTGAAAAACACGTTAAATCAGGTCGTTACCTTGCAATACCCAATATGGTGTACCAATCTTATTTCATAAGCATGGATAAGGATTGTGTATGCCTGTAACGTCAGTAAAAAATAAAGGGGTAGTAAGGAAAGTCTTACTGCCTTCTTTACTTATTAACCTCTTGTCATTGGCCGTTCCATTAACGGTTCTCCAGATCTACGATCGTATTCTCCCCAACCAAAGCTATGGTACAGCCACACTGCTTCTAGCGGGGGCGACTCTAGCTGTAGCCATGGAAGCACTCATACGTTTTGTGCGCACTTGGCTTTTGTCTGCCGCGGCCAGTAATACCGAGAAAGCGACTTATCAAACCTTGGTTGAAAGGGTGACTAACGCTTCATCAGGTCATCTTCGTCATTTAGGTGTTGGCGGTGTAGAAGAAGGGCTCGGCTCAGTATCCAAAGTTAAAGATTGGTATTCCGGCGGTGTGATTGCAGGCTTTATTGATTTGCCTTTTGCATTGATCTTCTTGGGCTTGGTGGCTTACATCGGTGGTGAGCTGGTGGCAATACCTTTGGCAGTTTGGCTGATTACTCTCGGAATCGTTTGGTTATCTTCTATTCGCGTTAAAAGTCTAAGTGAGGAAGCTTCTCAAGATGAGCAGGAGCGAAAAGCGTTCTTGATTTTGCTGAGCCAAACCATTCAGGGAATCAAACGTCAGGCCGTTGAGTCTCGAATCTTTAATCAGTTTAAATCCCTCAATAACGTTCGTTCTCAGTCTAAAGCGAGAGAAGAAGAACAGAACGCCTTCGCCCAAGAATGTATTCAGCTTGCCGCATTAGCGACGTCAGTGTTACTCGTGATTACGGGTAGCTTGTGGGTGTTAGATGGTCAGTTAACCACTGGTGGATTAGCAGCATGCTCTATCTTATCGGGTAGAGCGGTTGCGCCTTTGAGCGCTATGGTTGGGATTCGGATCAAACTTAATTCAATACACAGTGCCAATCAGGCAATAGAAAAATTGAGTGACTTGTCACTATCGGAATCTTCAGATTCTGAGCAACCTGAGATCCCGTTATCTGACTTTGAAACTTTAGAAATCAAGCAAGCCACCGTCGAAAGATATGGTGAACTCGCTAGTGCGGATGTGATGTTAAATAAAGGCGAACTGGTGTTGTTAGAAAGTGAAGATCGCCATACCAATAGTCACTTACTGTCTTCGATAGCAGGGATTGATGATTTGGCCGCGGGTGAGTGTTTCATTAACGGAGCTGCCGTTTCAATCGCATCCGTAACCAATACTGCCGCCTACTGTGGCGTTAAAGGGCAGTTAGTGTCAGGTACTATTCTCGACAACTTGTGCGGGTTTGATCCTGAGAGAACACATAGCGCCAGTGACTATGCTAAGCGTTTGGGTTTAACCAAGGAAATCACTCGATTACCAGATGGACTAGAGACACAAATTGGTCATACGAGTGCGTCTCTGCTGAGTATGGGCAACGTGAAAATGCTCAATATCGCGACTCAACTGGCAAGTGATAAGCCCATTATCATGTTAGAAAGGCCAGATTCCTCGCTTGATTTAGATGCCCTTGGAAACCTTGCTAAGGTTCTGGAAGAAGAAGTGGCGGCAGGACGGACGATACTGATTGTGAGCTACCATTCTAAACTTCGCGAATTAGCTAATCGAATCATTACAGTGGAAAGTCGAGCTATTGCGGTCGACAGTGAGAACAACCAGGAGGCTATCGTATGAATCGTTTAGATGCGAGCAACCGTGCAGATCCGAATGGTCGACAAGAGGTGATGAATCATTTAGAAAATGAAAGCCTTTCTGTCCTTAAGCAGTTGGAAGTGAATGCGAATATCCAGTTGTTCGCACGTCAATGGGTCGATGAGAATGGGATTGAATCAATAGACGATATGTTTGCCCTGTTCGACAGGCTTGCATTGCCCTATCGCTTGGTTGCCAACCTAGATGAAGTTGGCGAGCATAAATTGGTTTTACTGGTACTTGGTGAACATGAGCTGGTCTCTGGTCATATAGAATCGAAACAGTTTATCGCTTTTGGTGCCAATGAAGACATTGCCGATATACCACAGTTTTGCATTGTTATCGAAGGTCCACCACTAGAGAAGGCTTCTCCTGATTGGGTTGGCGAACGGTTACATGCGTTTCGCCCCATTATTCCTAAATTGCTGCTAGTCAGTTTTATCACTAACTTATTTGCGCTTGCCGTTCCTTTCATCACTATGTCGATTTATGACCATGTGATTGGCGGTGATGCAGGGCATGAGCTGCAAGGTATCGCCATTGGCGCGGCGTTGTTGTTTGTGATGATGGGTTGGTTAAGAACATTGCGCAGCCGAGTGTTTGCTTCAGTTTCAAACCGGGTAAGTCGTGAGATATCTCAATCCCTCGTGCAACGTCTGCTTCGAAATAGCTATGCTCAAAATCAGCAAACAGCCTCTTCTAGTCAACAAAACCAAGTGATGTTGTCGGAGCGTATTTCAGGTGTGTTATCGGGGCCATTAGGAAATGCGCTGTTTGATCTACCATTCATTCTAATTTTTGTACTAGCGATAGGAGTTTTAGGCGGTTGGTTAGTACTGGTTCCCATCGTCTCTTTGGTTCTGTATTACCTATTAGCTAAGCGTTCGATACGTTCGAGTAGTAAGCGCTCAATGCAATCGACGGTAGCAGGCACTAATCGTCAAAATATGACTAATGAGTTGTCGTCCAAGCTTGCTTTTATTCGTAGTGCTGGTTTTTCAGAGCACTGGATTCAACGTTTCCAAAAGGCCAATCTGCTTGCCTCTACGGTGACGTTTAATCAATCGGTTCTGCAAAGTCGATACACCTCGATTTATTACTTTATCGGAGTAGGTTCAACACTGGCTGTCATGGGCTTAGGTATTGGACTTATTTTCGAACAAGTGATGACGCCCGGTGGTTTGATTGCATCAATGATGTTGATTTCCAAAGTGACGGGGCCTGCTCAGGTGTTGGCAAACAGCGCGATGCGTTTTAATAGCTTTAATCAATCCAGGTTGCAGGTGAATCGTATTTTGTCTCAGCCATCTGAACGTGAATTCAGTTACCAGCATCACCCGTTACCTGTGGTAGCGCCTAATTTTAAATTAGACCAAGTGACACTGCGCTATCCCAAACAGAGTCGCCCGGCCTTGAATGGTGTGAGTTTTGATATTGAAGCGGGTGAAATTGTCGCGATTACCGGCCCTTCTGGGAGCGGTAAATCAACATTAATTGAAGTGCTGTCTGGCTTGCAGCCTATCCAAAACGGCATGGTCGAGCTTGAAGGCGTTAACCTCGTTCAATACGACCCGCAACTCTATCGTCACTGGTGTTTCATTCGAGCCGCTTATCCTGATTTGCTTACATTGAGTATTCGAGAGTGGCTAAACGACGGTCATAAAGTCGAAGATCAGAAAATGATCTCTGCAATTGAAATAGTGGGTGGAAAGCGTTGGTTCGAGACATTATCAGACGGACTAGATACCGCCATCAGCAGTATTCAACCGGATAGCCTTTTTGACATGTTGTCTGGCAGTGTTGCGCAGATCCTCATTGATGCAAAAGCGCTGGTTTATGATTACCCCATGTTTTTAATGGATAACCCTGTGCCTGATGCACACCCAAATGCTAAACGTATATTTGGTGAGTTTGTGCAGTTGAAAAAAGGAAAAGCAACAGTGATCTACACCTCCCACGATCCGGATTTAATCAAGCTTGCCGATAAAGTCGTGGTGTTAAATGAGGGGGCTGTTGTTTATGCTGGCCCATTAGAGCCGGAACAGTCTTCGGAGCAGGAACAGCCTTCAGAGCCTCAAGCTTCCCAAGAACAAGAGCCGTCTGCTCAGCAAGATGCAGCCCAACAAGAACAATCAGAGTCTAAGCAAGGAGTCGCTAATGGCTAAACAACCTATCGAGAAGGGCAAGCGCTACGGTGAACTTGTTGAATCACAAAATACGGCTCGTACATTGGCATTGGCGACGTGGTCAGTTGCTTTATGTGTTATCGCTTTTGCCACTTGGTCTGTAGTCACCCAAGTTGATGAAATTGCCAAAGCCAAAGGCGCAGTAATTCCAGAAGGCGAGAAGCAAGTATTACAAAGCGCGATTGGCGGTAAGTTAAAGCAAATTCTCGTTAAAGAAGGTCAGCTGGTCGAAAAAGGTCAGCCGCTTGTTGAGTTTGATGCCACCTTTCAACGTACTGCTCTTGAAGAATTGAAGTCCCAACAAGTGACGCTTCTAGCCAGTGTGGAGCGTATGAATGCACTGCTAGAACAACGTGAGCCTAACCTTGCTGAGTTCGAGGTCGATTACCCAGAAATTGTTAGCCAACAAAAAGCGCAGTTGAACGCACAAAAAGCCCTCTACTTCCAAAAGCGTGTGGTGCTTGAGAAAGAGAGCGAACAAATTGCAGAGCAGCTTCACAGTGTAGAAAAGTCTTTACCTAGCTACGAGAAAGAACTCAATGCGACCAAGCAAGAGTTGAACATACTGGAGAAGGGATATGAAGCGGGCAATATTTCACGTTTACGTGTGCTTGAAATGCGACAAAAACTGGCCAGTATCGAACAAAAAATCGAAGAAGCTCGTGGTAAGAAAGCTGTGCTAATCAAACAAGCAGACAGCACTGAACAAAAAATTGAACAGCTTCTTGCTGAGGCAAAGGCGAAAGTGAGTGCTGATCGTTCCAAAGCCGTGTCAGATTTATCTGCATTGAATGCCAGAGTTCGTTCAAGCCAAGCAAAACTGACCAACACTATGTTGGTATCGCCGCTACAAGGATTGGTACAAAGCCTGCCAAGTACGCAGAACGGCGGCGTTATTCAACCGGGCGGGACAGTGGTTGAGATTGTTCCTGTCGGCGGTAAAGCGGATTTTAAAGCTCGCTTATCACCGAGAGATATTGGTTTTGTGAGTGTTGGGCAGCCGACTCGTATCAAGATTGATGCGTTTGATTACAGTCGCTTTGGGGCGCTGAAAGGTGAGGTGGAAAGTATTTCACCGACCACCAGTCAAAGTGAGCGAGGTGAAATCTATTATGAAGTGGTGGTGTCTGTTGAAACGCCGTACTTCCGTGATAATCCTGAGAGCTTTTCTATTTTGCCGGGTATGACGGGCGAAGTTGACATTACTACGGGCGAGAAGTCTGTATTCCAATACCTTTGGAAGCCGATCTACACCAACATCAGCGTTGCATTTGGAGAAAGGTAATCGCTATAAACAGTTGCTGAGACTAAACGAATAAAAAACAGCAAAGAATATAAAGGGAGCACATAATGTGCTCCCTTTATTTAGTCTCGTTGCTGATTAATTATTAGGATCGATGTCCGGCAGCCCATCTAAGTCGTTGTGATGGTGATGCTCATCATCTTGGCTATGGTTGACGTTTGAATCATGGTGTTCAAGTGCATCTGACATATCCAAGTGCGCTTGGTCATGTGTTGCTGCATCTTGTTGGTCGACTTGTGCGAGTACGATATCCATGTCAGCAGGTTGATCGTGAACCGTTGTCGATGTCGCATCGGGTTTAATGCCTAATGCATCCAGATAAGCTGCTGCACCATGGTGGCTGGTTTTCTGGTCAGGTTCTTGGTGAGCGTGCTGGGTAAAATCTAGATAACTGTCATCGCTTTGCGTAACGGTAAAGTCTGTTTGCGAAGCCATGTCAGGCTCGTCATGCAACACCGGAGGAGGTGGCGGTGGAGCTGGGTGGGAGGAATGGGCGATAGGGGTTATTGTCATATCAACCACTTCAGTTCCAACTGTCAGCTTTCCACTATGTCCAGGTCCATGACTGAGTATCTGGATATTCACATGGGCGACAACTTCATCTTGATTTGTGCCTTGCAATGCCACTTCAAACTTGTCTTCATGCTGGCCGACTCCCGAAGCGCTACCATGCGGGCCGGTGTGAACCTGAGCTTGCTCTTGATAATGTAAATGACCAGTCTGAGGGTCAATAGTTAATGTCCCGTATTGGCCATGATGACTAGTGACGTACTGTCCGTTAGGTAAATGGATTCGCCAACCGCTTTGTGCTGTTGCTACCGGAGTTAACGATGGTAATAGTGGTGGAACCCCAAGCGTGCCAGATACTTGGTGGCTTCCCGATGGTGGTCTGACAATGATAGGTTCAGGTATAGCGCTTGCAGCAAAACCTTGGCTACCTGCGGTATTACCGTGTTCGTCAGTCATTGTTGCTTGTACATTAGAACCGGGATGAACTTCAATTTGTATTCCATGGTGAAGACTGTGAGCATCCAATACATGGTCTTGCCCGTTGACGACAAGATGCTCACCGATTTTGGCATCACCAGGAGGCGTCACGGTTGCTGTGATCGTATTTGCATGGCCTCGGGCAATTTCAGCTTTGCTGTATAAGTTGTCTGCACCTGCGTTTTCAAAAGTAATCGTAGGAACGCTAACCTGTGTATCGACTTGATAAGTAACATCTGCAGTGGCATGAGCGCTATTACCTGCGGTATCTGTTACCGCTACTGATGCTTCTATTTTTTGGTCAGCATCGGCAATGAGTTCACTGCCAGGTACGGCAATTGAATAGTGTCCTTTTGCATCGACCACGCCAGTATGCTGTGTCCCATTTACATTTAAAGTCACAATGTCGCCTGCATTATAATCGCCAGAAACGGATCCGGTGATGTCAATAGAACTGTTAGATTCTTGAGCGTTAATCACATTGTCGGCGGTAATCGGGTTTGTTTGAATACCGACGTGCACTTGTGTATCTATATGGACGGAAAGAAGCGAAGAGGTAGCCGGTAGCACTGACGAAGGAGCCAATGCTTTGGCGGATAGATTATGATCGCCCTCCGATAAGCTGCTTACTGCAACACTATATTGGCCAGAGGCATCAGATACCGAGTGTCCAACGGGTGTGGAACCATCGTAAATCGTGACTTTCGAGAATGGGATATCAGTGTGCCCGGTAATCGTTGGGGTAGTGTCGTTGGTAAGGTTGTCGGTGTTTGATGAACCCGAGTCACTCGTCGATGCTAAATCCAATGTCACCGAGTTCGTTGACGCTACGTTGGTGACCATTAGCAAGGTTGGTAGTGTCGTTGTAACCGTAGGTTGTTGAGGCACTGTGGTTGATATGACTAGACCACCCGTTGGTGACATGGTGACATGTCCCGAGGCATCAAAGGTGATGAATTTCGAATCCTCAGTATGGCCGTCACTGACTTTTACTTCGAATACATCGACACCATGATAGGAGTTGGTGGCAGAGTTATAACTCATTCCTGTGATAGATGTATTTGGTGTGTAGACGTAGTCACCAGTGTTTGGGTCGACGGACAGTGAACCGAATTGACCCGTTGAGCCAACAACAGAGAATGTATGAGTATCTTTAAGGTCAACATCTGTCTCTGTCAATGTGCCAGTCGTTGATGATGTTTGGTTAACACCGAGAATCGGTGCGTCGTTGGTGCCGGTAATGGTAACCACGATATCATGGTGCGTACCATCTGCAGATTGAACCGTGATGGTTTCAGTGTCTGTCTGACCTTCGCCAAGCTGCTGAACTATAGGATGGTTGTTGTCAAGGTCGTAAGTCCAGTGACCATTTACATCGATATGAGCGTGCCCATAGCCTTTGCTTCCGGCTATTCCAGCTCCACCCTGTACCGCGGTAAACCCTGCTGTTCCATCAGGGTCACTCGCCGTCAACGTACCTGAAGCTTGAAGTGTTATGTCTTCTTTTGCCACTCCTGTGGAGTCTCCACTGAATGTTGCAGGGTCAGCGACACTCGCTATATTAATGAGTATTGCCCCTTCTTTTGAATCAAGATGACCATCGTTTGCGGTAAATTGCACCGCACCCAACCCGCTGACACCAGAACTAAAGTAGTTGTGAGTTGGGGTGAAGATGAGTGATGAAACGTCGGATGCACTGACGTCATCGCCAACATTCACCGTGGTGCCATTCAGCGTTAACACACCATGGGCGACATTGGTAATCGTGATATGGTTTAAAGCATCCCCATCAATATCTGAATATTTAAAGTCGGCGGTAGTGAACGCATGCGGTTTGTCTTCTAGTGAACTAATGAAACTCGATCCAACGATAGGTGCGTCATTCACTGCATTTACGTCCACTATCATCGTTGCACTTGCCGAATTTTGATGGCCATCATTCGCAGTGAAGCTAAATTGCGCATAGTTGGCGCCGTTTTCATTATTGATCGGCGTGAAAGTTAAATGACCTGCGTCTAAGTCAGCCTTGCTGATTTGCTGGTTGGCGGTTACGGCGTTACCGTTTAGAAGTAATAATCCATGACTCGGTATGCTAGTAATGGTCACGAACTGCAATACGTCGCCATCCTGATCACTGTAACCAAATTCACTGGTCGTAATGGTTCTGGTGATGTCTTCATTTGTAGAAACGGTTTGTCCTGTGACCGTTGGCGTATGCTGTAGGGGGGGGGTGACTTCAATAGATAGAGAGTTTTGAGAAGAATCTCCTATTGGGTTACCACCATCATCGCCGACACGATAAACCATACTTGGCACTTTACCTGTAAAGCCAGCTTCCGGGGTGAAGGTATAATGACCATTCGCTTCGATCGCGAGTGTACCGATTCCGGTCATAGTATGTGGTTGCCCCGGCCTTACCGCGACATAACCTGACACGGGGTCTTTTATTTGAATATCTTGTAATACTAAATGCGCGTTGGAATCGGTGTCTGTTGCTGCACCACTCAACCCTTGATCCGTCCCATAGCCAGTAAGTAGATTCCCTTCGATTGGACCACTATGTTGAACACCAGAATCACTAAGGCTGTGAAGGACTGGGTCGTCGGTCGTGCCATTTATGGTTACTGTTATTGAATGTTTGGTTCCATCTTTTGAGAGCACTTCAATATGGTCAGTCAGTGTTTGCCCATTATCTAAGTCTTGAATAGCAACATTGTTATTATCTGCGGCATAGACCCA
This sequence comes from Vibrio sp. T20, assembly GCF_007858795.1. Taxonomy (NCBI): domain Bacteria; kingdom Pseudomonadati; phylum Pseudomonadota; class Gammaproteobacteria; order Vibrionales; family Vibrionaceae; genus Vibrio; species Vibrio sp. T20. The sequence goes on along the minus strand of NZ_VFEB01000087.1, from coordinate 148,868 downwards.
TATGCCACTGCTATTAATCACAAACTGGCCATAGGTACCACTTTGGGTTAAGTGATGTTGACCATTCAAATCCAATGCGGCTTCACCTTGACCATCCGCGTCAGAAACAATCAGATGCCCGTTGCAAGTAAGAGCGTCTTGAATAGTTGTGGCACCAGCAATATGTAGATTGTGGTGAAGGCTTGTGTCTTCATCTACGCTGCCTGAATCACCAGTAAATGTTGCGACATCATTAACAGCAGCAAGATACGTGTTTGCTCCTGTATGAGCTATGCCACCGTGTCTATCGGCAACATCGTAAGTAAAGTGGACCGTTCCGTTGTAATTAGGGTCGGGGTTAAAGGTAAAACTACCATCTGAATTTGATACTAAGCTACCGTGGTCTGCAGTTAAGTTTTGAACGTGTAACCAACCTCTATCGTTAGTATCAACATTGGTAGCATTGGCGATTAATTCAGCTTGCGTAATATGTATTGAAGTATCTTCCTTGCCTGAAGGTAAAGTGACTTCTCCACTGACTGTTGGTGCATCATTATTGCCATGCACAACAACCGATACGCTTTTCGATACATGGCTACCATCAGTAGATACTGCCTCAACCGTAAAGTGTTCCCAATACTCGTCGCCGTCTCCTAGTTTTGTTGCTTTGTTCTGGTCAACGTCATAATGCCATTGTCCATCTGCACTTAGGTGGAACGTACCGTACTGGCCATTAAGGCCTGCTGTTGGTGTTTGTGTCCAACTCACCGTATCGTGAAGGTCGACATCGTGGGCTATTACGCTGCCGGAAACTGAAGCACCTGTTTGGGCATTTTCTACGACATGGCCAAGTTCTGACTTGGAATCGATTATGATCCCATCCTCTGTGCCGTTTACCTTAACCGTAATAGGAAACTCAGTACCGTCGGTTGCTATTAGCTTTATAGATTCGGTTAATGATTCACCATGCTTTAATTCTTGAACGTGAACATTATTATTGTCGCCAATATAACTCCAAGAATGTTCACCTTTGTGAGATCCACTTGCGATAGTGTGGAACTGGAATTTGCCATAAGGAGTCGTTACATCTAGGTTACTGCCTATATTCCATGTGTATTGTTTGCCTGCAAATTCGACAGTGACTTGAGTATTAGGGCTGTCTACATCAGTAACTTGTAGCGCTTGCCAATCTACAGCATCCATAATATTGGCATTCGTAGACATATGAGTGGCGATATCTTCAGTTGCAACACCATGATCAACACCAGAAATGATGGTTTTGTCATCGACTGCCGCAAGTGTCGTACTCGCTCCGGTATGCGTAACACCACCATGCGCATCTGTGACGTCATAGCTAAAATGAACTTGGCCGTTATAGTCTTTGGTTGGAGTAAAAGTGTAGGTGCCGTCTTTGTTATCGACTACAGAGCCGTGATCGACTAACAGATTCGCAACGGTGAGTTTGCCTAGGTCGTTGCTATCCACGTCTATAGTGTTTGCTAAGAGTTCGGTGGCCGTGATGGTTTGCGCGAGGTCTTCTTTACCGCTGTTGAGCTGCACTTCTGAAGAGCAGTATGGACGGTCGTTGTCGCCATGAATGGTGATAACAATATCATGAGTAGTACCGTCTTTACTTTGTATCGTTATTGTATCAGTGAGAGTCTCATTTGCACCAAGTTGATCAATCGTCGATCCTACATTTGTTGTTAATCCACCATTTACATCAGCAGTGCCGGTCGCAATACCATAAAACCATTTACCATCTGTATTAAGAATCAAATGGCCATATTTTCCATGATAGGTATAACCAATACCTTTAGAATCAAAACTATTCTCGCCGGTATCTGGATCGATGATTGTTAGTTGTCCCTCAACATGAATCATACTATTAGTTAAATGCGCCATACCTGGCTGGGCAAAGTCTGGTGACATATCAGGGTTTCTGTTTTCATAAACATCGCCAGTATCAACACCTGCTATAACGGCTTTATCTCCAACCGCATCAATATGAAGTGTGTTGGTAGCCTCTGCAGAGTCGGTATGCCCATCGTTAACAGTATATTTAAACTGAACATCGCCATTAAAATCTTGCGCAGGAACGAACTGAAGTCTACTGATGTTAGCTGCAGGGATCTGTTTTCCCGTTGTAACATCGTGTCCATCAAGCACGAACTTACCTTGTGTCGCAGGGGGTAGATCTGTGATTGCTATGGAGTGTAGCGTATCGCCTGTATCGGCGTCGGTGAATCCGAACTGACTCGCCTGCATTTGATAATTTATATCTTCCGTGCCGTTGCTGAGAACCACCTTGGTGACTGTCGGTGCGTCGTTGGTTCCGACGACATCAATATTTAAGTCGTAGGCAGTACCATCGAAGCTGTGTACTCGATAGGTAACCGTTTCAACTTGCCCTTGAGCTAGGTGTTGAAGAGCCGCGTTGTCGACGCTATATCCCCAATTACCCGCACTATCAATCCGAAGCATGCCACCAAATGGATCGTGAATGCGAGTCTCACCAAATTGGCTGTATTGGAACTTATCTTCGCCGCTGTCTGGGTCGATGACTTGAAGTTGGCCGTTAGCTAATTCAGTCGTGGTGCCGTTGTTGTACGTTGCATGTGGTCCATCCTCAATAACACTTCCGGTGGTCACTTCAGAGATAATGGCTTTGTCTGGGGTCGCTACGAGAGTGGTATTTGCGCCAGTGTGGGTGGTACCTCCATGTGCGTCTTTCACGTCGTAAGTGAAATGAACTGGGCCGTTATAGTCTTTAGTTGGCGTGAAGGTGTAGGTACCGTCTGTGTTATCTTGAATAGAACCATGATCGGCATGAAGGTTCGCAATCGTCAGTTTGCCTATGTCATTAGTATCCACATCAACAGTATTTGCTAGCAACTCGGTTGTCGTGATGGTTTGTGCGAGGTCCTCTTTTCCGCTGTTGAGCTGAACCTCTGAAGAGCAGTAAGGGCGGTCATTGTCGCCATGAATGGTGATATGAATATCGTGAGTGGTGCCATCAGCCGATTTGACGGTAACAGTATCCGTTATTGATTCACCTTGACCGAGGTGATCAATTTTTCTACCTGTTGCGTCTTGGCCGATGGAAGCGTAGTAGCTCCAATCTCCGTTACTCTGAAGTATCACATGTCCGTGTGTACCTTGGTAGGTGCCTGTTTGAGCGTGGCTTTCACCGGAGTCTGGATCAATAATGTTCAGGTGACCATCAGTGTGTATTTCATCGTTCCATATTTTACCGATGTTTCCATGCATATGATCTGGCGAACGATCATCGACGTAACCGCCAGACATTGTACCGTCTGGCGCGGTATAGGTATGTCCTTCGTGAACATCACCCGTGTCGACACCGCTAATAACGGCAGAGTTATTAACCCCTGTAATCGTAATTGAGAGGTTTTGAGTGCTGCTCGCATTATGTTCGTCTGTGACTGTTACGGGGACAGTCAACGTCTTCGTGATACCTGATGCTAACGATTGGTAGCTAGAGTGAGCAGGATTGAAGCTATAACTGCCGTCCGGATTAACCACCAAACCATCAATTTGCGGTGCGCTGTAAGTCAAGGTCGCACCGGTATCTATATCTTGGCCAACCATTTGACCGTTTAGAACGCTTCCACCTTCAGTTACTGAGTGAGATTGTGCATTGATGGTTGGGGCATCGTTGGTACCATGAACCGTTAGCTCTATCGTATGCGTTGTACCATCTGCTGAGCGTATGACAGCTGAGTCGTGTTTAACTTCACCTTGCGCTAAGTTCTGTATGTTGCGGTTGTCGAGCGTATAGGTGTAGTGACCGTCGCGCATGAGCAGTATGTGGCCACCTAATTTTGTGTCGTAGCCAATACCTTGATAGGTTTGTGGGCCTATATTCGGATCAAACTGTGCCTCTCCCTTATCAGGGTCTTGGATGTTTAATTTGCCGTCGTAATGCAATTGGTAGTGGGTATCTATATACCCACGATCTTCGGTCACTCCCCTTAAGTCAGCATTGGTTTGTGCGTCGGTAATAATCGCGTTATCTGGAGTTGCGGTAAGATCAAACTTAGCTTGAGTGCTGACGCTACCACCATGGCCGTCAACCACATCATAGGTGAGTCGAATCTCACCATTGAAATCTTTGTCTGGTGTGAAGGTATAAGTACCGTCTTTATTATCAGTCAGGCTACCGTGTGTGGCTTGCAGATTTGCCACGTGCAATACATCGCTACTATCCACATCGCTTGCATGCGTTAGCAAATCAGAAGCTTTTATGGTTACAGGTTGATCTTCTTTTCCAGCAGGAAGCTGAGTCCACGCACTGACAATTGGTTTGTCGTTACTACCTTGCACATCGATAACAATTTTATGAGGGACTGTTGCTCCAGCTGAATCGGTGGCGGTGATCCAGAATGATTCAGACTGATGTTCACCAGCCGAGAGCTTATCCGCGGCACCGCCGGTCGAATTGTCTAGCTGATAGTGCCAATGACCATGCTGATCAATCGATAGCGTTCCCCATTGGCCTTGAGGTTGATTGATTGCCCATGTAACGGTGTCAGATTTATCTAAATCGGCTGCTGTTAGAGAGCCTGTCGCATCTGGCGTTCCAGCAGTGTTTAAGCCCTGTTCGATGACCGCGCCACTAGAGGTACCTGAGATAGTAGGGCGGTCATTGGTACCGTTAACCGTGACGGTAACTTGATGTGGCGTACCATCTGCTGAATGAATGGTAATCGTATCGGTGGCCGTCGCACCTTTGCCCAAGGCTTGCACTTTTGGATTGGTGTTATCGAGGTCGTAAGTCCAAGCTCCATTGCCTTTGAGGTGGAGCGTACCTAAAGCACCGACAGCATCGGTATTGGAGAAGTGCGCTTCCCCAGTATCAACGTCACTAATCGTCAATCTGCCGGATGTTTGCAGTTGAGATTCTTCCGTTACTACACCGGAGTTGGTACCACCAATCACGGCTTTGTCGTTGGTGCCGTTTACTATGATCGTCACTTGATGGCGTGTACCATCAGCCGAATGAACGGTAATCGTATCGGTGGTAATAGCGCCTTTGCCCAAGGCTTGCACGGCTGGATTCGTGTTATCCAGATCGTAAGCCCATGCCCCATTGTCTTTAAGGTGGAGCGTGCCTAAAGTACCTGCAACATCGGTATTGGAGAAATGCTCTTCTTTTGCGTCGATGTCACTTATGCTTAATTTTCCTGAAACCGTGAGCTTATGATCTTCAATAACTTGATCTAAGTGGGGACTTTTTCCAACAACGAAAAATGAATTTGGTGAACCTCCTGTGCTATTAGTGATCACAGCTGAATCATTGGTACCATTAATAGTAATAGTGACTTGATGTGCGGTTCCGTCGGCGGAATGAACCGTGATAATGTCTGTTGCAGTCGAGCCTTGGGCAAGCCTTTGCACGTAGGGGCTATAGTTGTCTAGATCGTAGGTCCACGCTCCATCTTTCGTGATAATTAATGTACCGAAATTGCCAGCAACTTGTGAAGCTTGAAAATGGTCTTCTCCAAGGTCTGGGTCTGTTACCGAAAGTTGGCCTTGAACTTGTGTCGTTAGATCTTCTATGACCGAGCCCGCGTCTACCCCAGTAATAACCGCATTGTCATTGTTGCCACCAATTGTCATATCGATGGTTTGAGGCGTGCCATCTTTGGTGTGAATAGTGAAGCTTTCGTGCAATGAAGTGGCTGCGGTTAACGCTTGAACATTCGAAAGAGAGTTATCAACTTGATACTGCCAATGCCCATCTGCGTTGATGGTTAATGAACCATATTTACCTGAGATAACTTCTGGCGTAACCGAACTTTCATTTTGGTCAGGGTCTATGACATCAATTTTACCGTTCGCATGTAACAAGCCTTGTGAATCAATATTGTGATCTTCTGTTACGACACCTGTTAAGTCTCCAGAAATACTTGGCGTGTCTTGCTTACCTGTTACCGGTATCTGGACAATGATGCTCGAGCCATTAGATAGGTGTAACGCAAAATGGTCAGTACCTGGTTGGTGCTGATTTAACAGGATGTATTGAGGAGAATTTGGATTCAATACGAATGTGTATTGACCATTTACATCAACATGAAGCTCTCCATACGTACCTTTTATGATTTCTGGCATGAAGGTGACGGGTAAAGCGGGCGTCGTAGGCGCATTCGAATGAGTCGGCTGACTGTTACTTCCTGAGGAGATAGTTGGCATCGATACCGAAGGAATGTAATGGACTTGTGGGTGAGAAAGCGTCGATAAATGATGAGAAGGAACCAAGTGAGCGCTCGAACCATGGGAGGCGTGACTTGCACTTAAGGTTGAGTTTACGTCGCTGTCACTCGTCTGAGCTTCTTGATGAACAACCGCTGATGAGCCCGCCTTGCTATGGTCATCTGTGACATCTTTTTCGCTCACGTTATTTACGGTTACTTGATCTGCAGAGTCGCTGGAATTGTCTATACTTTCGGCAGCAGCTTGTTTAGCCAATGATGGCAAAATCATCATGAGTGACTGAAAAAGTGGGATATTCACTTTTAGATGTGAATGTAGTCTGAGTTTCTTTTTTTGTGTTGGTTTCTTTTGCTTTAGCTCATGACTATTCTTATCTTTAAGTTCGGTATTTTTTTTCTTCGTTTCGACGTTTTTTTTGTTAGCCATTTTTCTCATCCGTGAATCTTGGTTGCACTATTTTAAGTAAAATACACAGATAGAGGTTTCGCTAGCTAATTAGATAATTTTTAAAGGAAAAATTATAAAGTCGAAGAATTATCTCATTTTGATGAAAAAAAGGATGAATGCTTTTTCAATGGTTAGGCAAATTTCAATCACAATGGCATTGACCTTACCCTAAGGGGAACCTTTATACTTGCCTTATAAATTTAAAGGTTAGCTATGACAAACACACTCCGAACAACTTGGATTACTGTTTTCAGCATCATTGCGATGTTGATGTCTAGCTATGCCTCAAGCTCATCGGCCATGATGGCAAATATCATGGCAACGCAGATGATGTCGAATAAATCTATCTGCCAGCAAAGCGATTCGCCGAGCGATCTTGATGCCGTCTATCAATTTGCTGCTGGTTGCCATGTGACCGTTAGCGATTCAGATATGAACGATCATGTTCATGCAAGCACGCCGAATGGCGACCAGCCTGTTCATGATGAACACACCATTTATGTTGAGCTGTCTGCTCATGAAAAGATGGCCTCGCATCAAGAGTCAATGGATGCTCACGGTGAACATGTGATGGGCAACAACTGTTGTGGTGGTTCGGATTCTGCTCGTATCTGTTGCTATTCTGTTTGTTCTACAGCATCACATACAATTCAGGCGCTCCAAGCCAACTACCAAATTTCCTCCTCATTCGCACCTCATCATTCTGTAACTATCGGTCAAAAAGTGACTCGTGCACAGTCTTTGCTACGCCCACCTTCCGTATAAATCTATATCTAAAAATACAGCTCTATCAGTTAGGTAAATCTGATAAGCCATTCTTTTTTATGCGCTAATTAGCGCTAGATATGGACATTCATTGTGAATATGAAACCAACAACCTCTGTGTTTGTCATGAACACGAGCTTAGTGGTTGCTGCTGCCTTGCCTATGGCCTTGTTTTCAAGTGCTACGCTCGCGGCTACCACGGCGTCAGCTTCAAATGCTCAACACATTTCAGCACATGACCAAGCAAGCTCGACGCAGCAGCTCAATACACTGATTGAGATTGCTTTAAGCGAAGATGGAAATCGCAAACAGTACTTTGCTCAGTCTCAAGCGATGCGAGAAACTGGCATTGCCAGCTCGACCTTAATGGACCCGAAATTAAAAGTTGGATTTGGCGGTTTGCCTGTCGATAGCTTTCAATTCGACGAAGACCCGATGACTAATATATCGGTAGGGTTGATGCAGCAGTTTGAGCGTGGCGATACGCTTAACCTTCAACAGAAAAAGGCAGGCCAACAGGCAGATGCTCTAGCTTTGCAGGTACAAGCAAGAGAATTGACGGTTGCGAATAGCATGACGCAGCTTTGGCTTGAGTTAGGTTATCAGCAAAAGGCTGAGTCGGTGATTCGTCAAAATCGTCGTTTGTTGGTTGAGCTTGAAAACTATGTACAAACCAATTACTCAATTGGTAAAAGTGAAGCGCAAGATCTGCTTAATGCTCAGCTTCAAGTGAGCAAGCTTGATGAGAAACTTCAGGCAAACCAGCAGGTTCAGCGTCGCTTAATCTCTCAGCTTTCTGAATGGTTGGGTTCTGATTGGCTAGGCTCTCAGGTTCTGGATTCTCAGGGCGTACTGAATGCAACTAACCAAATCGATTGGTCGTTGTTGGAAAGCAAACTAGCGACCAATATCGATTCAACCAAGCACTACCAGCTATTGACTGACCATCCTTTGGTTAAGATCTCCGATGTCAGTATTTCCTCTAATCAAACTCAGGTTGAGTTAGCCGAACAAGCTTATACCCCGCAGTTTGGGGTGGAAGTGATGTATGCACACCGTCAAGCCAATAACATGGCGGGTGAACCTGCTTCTGATCTTGTGAGTGCCTATCTGACTGTCGACATCCCGTTGTTTACGGGGAATCGACAAGATAAAAACTTATCGGCTGCTCAGTATCAAGTTGGTGCGGCTAAGTCTCAAAAAGACACTTTACTCTCCCAAATGAATGCGCAAGTGAACGCATTGCTGGTGGACAGATCAAACCTGATCCAGCGATTAGATCGCTATCAAACGTCCTTGCTTCCTCAAACCGCAGCACGAATCAGCGCGGTTGAGAGGGGCTATCAAAACAATACCGCTCAGTTTAACGATGTCATTTTAGCAACGACCGATGAGCTGGCACTTAAGTTAGAGCAACAACGTTTGATCACCGACCTCAACATCGTTAACAGCAAGTTAGCTGCGTTAGTCAGTGGTTTTGAATACCAAGTAAACCAACCACAACTCAACTCAAGCGCAACTAAACATACAGCCAATCAATAAGGGAATAGACAATGAATACAGTAAAAGTAGCGACTATCGCTTTATTGGTCGGTGGAGCATTAGGTTTTAGTGTGAATCACTTTGTCGTTGGGTCAGCACATAACATGTCAGCAATGGCAAGGAGTACAGACGCAGATGTAAGTAAACAGGCCAAGGATGAGCCTCTGTACTGGGTAGCTCCGATGGACCCAAATTATCAGCGTGATAAGCCAGGTCAATCGCCAATGGGGATGGATCTTATCCCTGTGTATGCAGATGACTCAAGTGCGGGAGCAGACAAGGCAGGAACCGTATTTATCGATCCGTCGGTAGAAAATAACCTTGGCGTGAAAACCGCACAAGTAACAAGAGAAGCGCTATCACCGCGCATTGAAACTGTTGGCTACGTGGCATTCGATGAAAGTGCACTATGGCAAACCAACGTGCGTGTTTCTGGTTGGGTGGAAAAACTCTACATCAACGCAGTGGGCGAGAAGGTAAATAAAGGCGACGTACTCTTCACACTCTATTCTCCAGAGCTTGTTAAAGCACAAGAAGAGTTGATCAGTGCTTATAAAACGGGTCGTAAAGGTTTGATCAAGGGCTCGACTGAACGCTTAATTACCTTGGGTGTTGATAAGAAGCAAATCCGCGCTATTACGCGACAAGGTAAAGCCACGCAAACCATTGAAATTAAAGCGCCAGCCGATGGTGTTATAGCCAGTTTGAATATTCGAGAGGGTGGTTACCTTTCGCCAGCTCAAGCGGTAATCAGTGCTGGACCTCTAAATGAAGTGTGGGTTGATGCTGAAGTCTTTGAGCGTCAAGCACACTGGATCTCATCAGGCAGCAATGCGGTGATGACGCTAGATGCCATTCCCGGCAAAGAGTGGGTGGGTAATGTTGATTACGTTTACCCAATCCTTGACCCAAAAACTCGGACCTTGCGTGTTCGTTTAAAGTTCTCCAATCCCAATGGCGAGCTTAAGCCAAACATGTTCGCCAATATTGCACTGAAACCCATCAGTGATGAATCTGTTCTTACTATTCCAAGATCTTCGGTGATTCACTCCGGTGGTATGACTCGAGTGGTGATGTCAGAAGGTTCCGGCAAATATCGCTCTGCTCGTATTGAAGTTGGTCGTGAAGCTGGCGAAAAAATAGAGGTGCTTCAAGGGCTAGAGCAAGGCGAAAACATTGTCACTTCTGCGCACTTCATGTTGGATTCTGAATCGAGCCAATCTGCTGATCTGTCACGCATCAATGGTGTTGAGGATGAGGCTGAAACCGTGTGGGCAAACGGTGAAATTTCTGAAGTTATGCAAGGCAGTCGCATGGTGACGATTAACCATCAGCCTGTTCCTGAATGGGATTGGCCGGGCATGGTGATGAACTTCACCTTTGCGGAAGGCTTAGACATGAGTGACGTGCAACGTGGTAAGGCGATTAATTTTGAGATGAGAAAGACAGAGTCAGGGCAGTACGAGGTTATTGATTACAAGGTCAACAAACACAAGATCGCCGGCGAAGTTTGGGTAACGGGTGACATCACCATGTTGATGGCAGATTTTGGCATGATCACTGTAAAACATCAGCCTGTCCCTGAGTGGAATTGGAAAGCGGGTGAAATGAATTTCCAAGCCAGTGATGACCTTGATTTATCGGAGTTTGCCGAGGGTCAAACCATTCGGTTTCTAGTGGCGAAGCAGGGTTCTGATTACACGCTCAAATCTCTAGAACCGACGAATAGCAAGGGTGAGGGCACATTATGATCAATGCAATTATTCGTTGGTCCATCAGTAACCGCTTTTTGGTGCTGGTTGCCACTGTAGCCATCGTATTTGGGGGCTTATACAGCGTTAAAAACACACCGGTCGATGCTATTCCTGATTTGTCAGATGTTCAGGTGATCATCAAAACCAGTTATCCGGGCCAAGCGCCACAAGTGGTCGAGGATCAGGTGACTTACCCATTGACCACCGCCATGTTAGCTGTGCCAGGAGCTGAAACGGTTCGTGGCTACTCGTTCTTTGGTGATTCCTATGTATATATCATCTTCAATGACGATACCGATATGTACTGGGCGCGTTCACGAGTGTTGGAGTACTTAAGCCAAGTTGCACCTAACTTGCCATCGAGTGCCAAGCCAACACTAGGGCCGGATGCAACCGGTGTGGGCTGGGTTTACAGCTACGTGTTGCAAGACAAAACTGGTCAGCATGACTTGGCCGAACTTCGTAGTTTGCAAGATTGGTTCTTAAAGTATGAATTGCAAACCGTAGAAGGCGTGTCTGAAGTGGCGACCGTTGGCGGCATGGTGAAGCAGTACCAAGTACAGATTGATCCTGCCAAGTTACGTGCTTACGACCTAACGCTTCAGCAAGTCAACAAGGCGATCCAAGATGGTAATCAAGAAACAGGTGCGTCTGTTGTTGAGATTGCGGAAGCCGAACATATGGTTCGTACTACGGGTTACCTCACAAGCATCGAAGACATTCAATCTCTGCCGCTAAAAGTGACCGATAAGGGAACCCCGCTGTTATTGGGTGATATTGCTGACATTAATCTTGGCCCGCAAATGCGCCGTGGTATCTCTGAGCTGAATGGTGAAGGTGAAGCCGTTGGCGGCGTTATTGTGATGCGCTTTGGTGAAAATGCCAGTGAAGTGATCGACTCGGTGAAATCCAAACTCGCTGAACTGCAAGTGGGCTTACCTGATGGTGTCGAGATTGTCGCGACTTATGACCGTTCGACTTTGATTGATTCAGCTGTTGAAAACCTATGGAAGAAGCTGGCTGAAGAGTTCATCGTGGTTGCGATCGTGTGTGCGCTGTTCTTGTTCCATATCCGCTCGTCGTTGGTTATCGCACTAAGTCTGCCTGTTGGTATCTTAGGTGCATTCATTGTGATGCATTGGCAGGGTATTAACGCCAACATAATGTCTCTTGGCGGAATAGCGATTGCGATTGGCGCCATGGTAGATGGTGCCATTGTGATGATTGAGAACGTTCATAAACACATTGAACGGACTCCGCTCACTGACAAAAACCGTTGGCAAGTGATTGGCAAAGCAGCAGAAGAAGTTGGCGCACCGCTGTTCTTCTCTCTGATTATCATTACCTTGAGCTTTGTACCTGTATTCGCGCTAGAAGGGCAAGAGGGCAAGATGTTCTCGCCACTTGCGTTTACCAAGACGTATGCGATGGCGGCAGCGGCGGGTTTGGCTATCACGCTTGTTCCTGTGTTAATGGGTTACTTCATTCGCGGCAACGTGCTACCTGAACACAAAAACCCAGTAAACCGAAGCCTAGTGGCGATGTACAAGCCGCTTTTGAACCTCAGCCTAAAGTATCCAAAGGTGATGATTGTTATCGCACTTGGCTTAATGGCGTCTGCTTATTACCCAACCAGTAAGCTTGGTAGCGAATTCATCCCTCCTTTGGACGAAGGGGATTTGATGTACATGCCAACCACGTATCCGGGCATCTCAATTGGTAAAGCGCGTGAGTTGTTGCAACAGACCAACAAGCTAATTAAAACCATTCCAGAAGTCGAAACTACATGGGGCAAAATTGGTCGAGCAGAGACAGCAACCGATCCTGCACCGTTAACCATGATTGAAACCGTGATTCAGCTTAAACCGCGAGATGAGTGGCGTGACGGTGTCACTACAGAGTCTCTGCGTAAAGAGTTTGATGATCTGATTCAGTTCCCAGGTTTAACCAATGCGTGGGTTATGCCAATCAAAACCCGTATCGACATGTTAGCGACCGGTATCAAAACCCCAATCGGTATCAAAATCGCTGGCCCAGAGCTGAGCGTGATTGAAGATATTGGTTCGCAACTTGAACCCATCCTCAACAGCGTGAGTGGAACGGCTTCTGTCTACGCAGAGCGTGTTGCGGGCGGTCGTTACGTGACGATAGACATTAAACGTCGCTCGGCTGCGCGATATGGCTTGAGCATTAAAGAAGTGCAACAGGTTATCTCGACGGCGGTTGGTGGTATGAATGTGGGTGAAACCGTTGAGGGGCTAGAGCGTTACCCAATCAATGTCCGTTACCCACAAAGCTATCGTGATTCTGTCGTTAAGTTGCAGAACCTGCCGTTAGTGACACCAAATGGAGCGCGAATTGCTTTGTCTGATGTCGCGGATATTCGTTATGAAGATGGGCCCCCAATGATTAAGACGGAGAACGCGCGTCCCAATGGTTGGGTGTTCGTTGACATCGAAGGTCGCGATCTTGGCTCTTACGTGGCAGAGGCGCAAAAAGTCGTTACAGATCAAATCGTCTTGCCTGCTGGATATTCATTGGCATGGTCTGGTCAATACGAATACATGGAGCGTGCGAAGGAGCGTTTGAGTGTCGTTGTGCCAATCACCATCGCCATCATCATGTTGTTGCTCTACCTAAGCTTCCGCCGCGTCGGTGAAGTGATGATGATCATGGCAACACTTCCTTTGGCTATGGTGGGCGGACTGTGGTTGATGCATTACCTAAATTACAATTTCTCGATTGCGGTGGGTGTTGGCTTTATTGCACTTGCAGGCGTTGCGGTCGAGATAGGCGTGATCATGTTGGTTTATCTCAACCAAGCGTGGCACTACAAAAAGCTCGATGCAGAACAAAACCAACAAACGCTTCAACAAGCTGATCTAACCGATGCCATTAGAGAAGGCGCAGGACTGCGTGTGCGCCCTGTGATGATGACAGTACTTACGGTGATTATCGGCCTAATTCCAATCATGTATGGCGAGGGTACGGGCTCAGAAGTGATGCAACGAATTGCTGCACCAATGATAGGCGGTATGGCTTCTGCACTATTGCTTACCCTACTGGTGTTGCCTGCAATCTTTAAGCTCTGGAAACAGCGTGAGATTACGCATAGCCAAAACGAGACAAACAAATAACGTATTGATTATTAGCCCTTACTGACCAAAACAGAGTGGGTAAGGGCGCACCATATGAACATGTGAAACTAACAAATAAATAACTGAATTAATCTAAGGAACGATCATGAAAAAGACACTTATTGCGATTGCACTGACGTTAACTACTGCAACGGCTTTTGCTGAAATGGACCACTCAAATATGGATCACTCGATGATGAAGAGTGGAGAGATGGATCATTCAAAAATGGATCACAGCATGATGAAGGATGGAAAGATGGACCATTCAATGATGAATATGGAAGGCATGTCTGAAGTCGGTATGCCTGCGACAGGCGCAAAGCCGGATAAAGTGGTTCATGTTCTGCTAAGTGACGATATGAAAATCACATTTAAGAACAAGGTTGATATTGAGCCGAACGACGTGGTGCAGTTCGTTGTGATGAACACGGGCAAGATTGATCATGAATTCTCGATTGGTTCTGCTTCAGAGCAGTTAGAGCATCGAGAAATGATGAAAAATATGGGTAACCACGCTCATGACTCGGGCAGTACAGTCACAGTTAAGCCGGGTAAAGCGAAGCAATTGCTGTGGCATTTCCATGGTGATAATAACGTAGAGTTCGCGTGTAATATTCCTGGTCACGCTGAAGCGGGAATGCTGAAAAAAATTGAGCTGTAGTATCGATTAATAAAGCGCACCAGACTTATATTGATTAGTTTGGTGCGTTTTCTTGTTTTTCTCGTATTAGACGATTAAGTTTAATAAGTAAATAGAAAAATTTTAGTTAGAACAAGTAAGTAGGAGTTTAAGGATGAACAAAACAGTACTAGTCGTTGCTGTATCAAGTGCTTTATTAGCTTGGTCTAATTACAGCATTGCTGCTAAACCTGAGTGGGCTGGTAAAGGTAAGCCCGATTTAGAAGAAGTAAAAACGCTCGCTGAGGCTAAAAAAGTTGAAGGCGAAATTGATGATCGTGAGAAGCAGCTTGATTCAATGATCGAAGAGAAAAAGAAGAAAGCGAAAAAAAGTAAGAACAAAAAAGATAAGCAGAAACTAGATAAAGAACTCGACGATTTGGAAGACGAGAAAGAAGCTCTCGAAGAGAGTAAAGAGAAGCTCAAAGATAAGAAAGAAAAGCTTGAAGATGATATGGATAACGACGAAGAAAAGTCGGGATTAGAAAAGCAGAAAGACAAGAAAGCGGAACAAGAGCGTAAAGAAGAAGGAAAAGGGTCAGAAAAAGGCCAACAGCAGCGTGAAGAAAACAGCAAAAAGTGGTGGAACTTTTGGGAGTAATCCGAGGGCCTTACATCACCTATTCATTTCAACCAATCAGTACAGCTTTGTGTGACCGCTAAGTCATTGATTAAATGCTATGTTCAGTTAAAGATAAGTCTCAACCTGTCCAGGAATACATGAACTAACTTGTATCGGCTGAGGCTTATCTATAGCTAGAATCACTGTAGCAAGATAGAAGTTTCAAGCAGGTGGTGTGCTTCGCCGCTCAGGTGCGGTAACTCTGACATGATCTTTTTCAGTTTGTCGTCGATTGATTCAGCTTCATTTAGCGATCGAAAAGCCAGTACAGCCTGTTCAGGTTCGCTGTTCACATAACCTTTCAATGTATCTAGCTGAATTTTATTGGCATTCTCAACTTTTGCTAGAGCAGTGTTAATTGTTTCGATGTTTATGATCAACTGATTGCTTTTAAACATTTTTATTGTTTTTTGGTTGTTTATAATTGGCGCACATTAACATAACTATTTTTTCGGATATTGACCAAGGTTATTAAATTAGAACAATTTTGAAATCTAATATAAGCATTAGTAGTGCAAAGATGACTGACAGCAGGGGTCAAATGTGGAGCGATATAGGAAGTTAACGGGCTTAATTTTAGGGCAATAGATAATTTTGAAGAGGGGTAGATAGAGCTTTGGCTGTATAAAGCTTAAATAGAATTGGAGCGTGCAGCGGGAATCGAACCCGCATCATCAGCTTGGAAGGCTGAGGTAATAGCCATTATACGATGCACGCACACTGTCTTATGAGTAAGACTGAGGCATTAAGAGACTGGAGCGTGCAGCGGGAATCGAACCCGCATCATCAGCTTGGAAGGCTGAGGTAATAGCCATTATACGATGCACGCACATCGTCTTAACGAGTTTGATAATGCCACATCTAACTGAAAACGAAACCTTTTTCTTTCATTTTTATTCTAAGTGCTCGCATAACCACCACTCCGCTAGTTTTTCCATCATGTTCGGCATTTTCAGAGTGAATAAAGTGTGACTAAACTCTCGTTAAACAGAGGGCGAGAAATAGCAGAACATGCTCCGCTATTTTTGAGACAAATTTGGGTTGATTTATAAACCTGATTGGCGTCACTAGCCTGTAATAAAATCCGTGCAAATTAAGGAATTTGAAGTGTTAACATAAACTGCTTTTTATTCGTGTTTTGGCGTTCACTAATAACAATCTGAATGCATAAATTTAACTTATCAGCCGGTCAAAACATTCAGTAAACTAATCCCAAATGAGTAGACTTATAGGCACTTCTAAGCCTTTGCAGAAAAAAGTAACGAGTTTAGTTGATAATTCACGCAAAAGTCTCGTCATTCCGTCTATCGTTTGGTACATTTGCCGCACATTTTGTCTCCCCTAAAATACCCATGCCTTCTCAGTTCCGAATTAACAAAATTGTTGAAATTGGTGACACTCTTCACCGCAGTGGCTGTGCTCCTTACAAGCTAGAGAAATACACCCAATTCTATGCGAAAAAGCATGGTGTGGACGTGATGATCCAAGCAACGCCAACGGCGATTAACTATCAATTTCCAGACGATAACAACGCCGTTATTCTTAAGCGTCTAAAGCCTGCGTCAATTAACCTGAGTTTGTTGGCCAATACGATCATTCGTATTAATCAGCCAAGCAGTGAACCTGTCCCTGAGCCTGTCGGTTATTCTAAATTTGTGACTGCTCTTGCTAATATGGGTATACCGCCTGCGTATTTAATGCTGGTGGGCAGTACGTTGGAAGCGGTTGGCTTTTCTGCGTTATTGGGTTTGATGGTTTGGGTATGTCAGCAAGTTCTTCATTCACGTCGCGCTATCGCGGTTGAATTCATTTCGGCACTGCTAACGGGTATCTTTGTGGCATTTTTGGCAAGCACAGGGTTGCCGATTCCGGTGTGGGCATTGTGTATCGCCTCGATAGTCTTGTTCGTCCCCGGATTATCCATAGCCAACGCACTAGAATGTTTGGCGTTTAATGATCTCGTCTCTGGTACCAGCTTGCTAGGGCAGAGCGCCTTAACCCTGATTAAGCTGTTTGTTGGGATAATCATGGGGCTCAATATTGGTGAAGCGATATGGGGACAAGCGGTCTCCATCGACTATACCAATGCGGTACCGATGTGGATGCATATATCTGGCTTGGTGCTGATCTCTGTATCTATCGGTGTGATGTTCAACGCACGCCCTAAAGACATCTTGCTTGGCTTACCAGTTGCGGTTCTCGGTATGTGGGGACCGTTCTATCTAGGTTTTGATAGTGGTTGGGTTGTAGGCACTTGGGTAACCACAGTTCTTATCACTTTATACGGTACTTGGATTGCCAAGAAGATGGAGCTCACGGGCTCTATTTATATCGTGCAAGGGATCATCATCTTGGTTCCGGGTAGCCGAGTATTAGTGAGTGCTAGCCAGTCAGTGTTTGAACAATCGATTTTGCCTATTCCAAGTATTGGTTTGTCTGCGTTATTCATGTTCTCGGCAATCGTGGCAGGGCAAATCACCGCTTACTCCATTTACTCCCCAAAAGTTGAACGCTAAGCTGTTCTGCTTCTCAAACCTTTAAACAAACACAGCTTAGCGGCTGTGTTTGTTCGTTTTGGGTGCTTAAGATAATGAACTCTCAAGGAAACTTGTTAGATTTATGCTCGCTAAGCCTAACAAGAGTCATTAAAATGGAACAAATTCTATTTAAATGAAGTATTAACGTATGTCTTTACCTCCTTGCCCGCAATGCCAATCTGAATATGTCTATCAAGACCAAAATCACTTAATCTGCCCTGAGTGTGCCTACGAATGGAACCCAGAAGAAGAGCGTCTAGAAAGAGAAGCCGCGCGCGTTAAGGACGTTAACGGTGCAGTGTTAGATACCGGCGATAAAGTTACTTTCATTAAAGATCTAAAAGTGAAAGGCAGTTCTAGCGTATTGAAAATCGGTACTAAAGCAGTGATTCGTCGCATCAATGAAGGTAAGGACCACCAGTTAGATTGCAAGCTTGATGGTGGTGGTGAAATGCTCGTTACGGCGAAGTACGTTAAGAAGCAATAACCATTATTTCAAATAATTGTCGTAAACCTTCAATAAGTTTAAGTGGCTTCTCGGCCATACTGATTAGCATATTAAACCGCAATAATTTCAGAGAATTAAAATGATCAGAGAATACCGCCCAGCCGATATTGAATCCGTTTTAGACATTTGGTTAACCGCCTCGATCAAGGCGCATGATTTTGTGGCTCCTGAGTTCTGGGAGTCCCAGGTTGGTAATATGCGCGACCTATATATTCCTGCATCACAAACCTATGTGTACCAAGTCAATGGTGAGGTTCGTGGCTTCTATTCACTTTACGAAGAGATACTAGCGGCGATCTTTGTCAGTACAGAACATCAAGGCAGTGGTATTGGTAAGCAACTAATCCAACACGCAAAGCTTGAATGTCCGAACTTGTCTTTAAATGTATATAAAGAAAACCAGGCGACGATTCAGTTCTATTTGTCCCAAGGTTTTTCTATTGTGAGCGAACAATCTGATGAGCATACCGGACACCAAGAATACACCATGCACTTAGTTTAAGCTTGATAGCTAACCCCGGAAGAAAAGTAACTAGGAATCAACATTATATGGACATGGTTAAAGCTGCTCTTTCACATTCAACTGCCTTTCATCACTATGTGAATGCCTGTACTGAAGATGGGTTAGATATTTACACGGGTATTTCTGATGGCAGTGATGCCTATTTGGAAAGACGAATTGCTTATTCAAAAGGTGAGGGATTGCCAGAAGGGTGGACGCCTGCTTCTACTTATTTTTGTTTCGAGTCTGGACGTATTCTTGGAGTGATAAGAGTTCGTCATGGTACCAGTCCGTACATTCACGATGTCATAGGACATATCGGCTACGAGACTTTGCCACAAGCGAGAGGGCGGGGTATCGCAAGTCATATGTTGTCTTGGGTTCAACAGCACGTATTGTCCGAAAACGCTATTATTACGTGTGAGAGGGGCAATATAGCTTCGCAAAAGGTGATTGAGAAGTGCGGTGGACAATTCCTGAATACCTTTTACTCGGAGCAAGATAAACACGAAGTCTTACGTTACCAACTAGAACGAAAATGAACATTTAAGCGTGGCATTTTGGGGTTTTATCGGGGTTACTATGTCCCGGTTTAAACGAAAATGAGGCCATAACCAATTATTGTTGGAGGTATTTTGAAGTATTCAACAAGACCTGCTCAGTTATCAGATTATGAATTTCTGTTTGAGCTTAAGAAGGCCGCTGAGTTTGAGGCAATCAAGGCCGTATTTGGCTGGGATGAGCAAACTCAACGAGATATACACGCCGAAGAGTGGGCAGAAGAACGGCCTGAAATCATCGAATATCAAGGTAAAGCGATTGGTAGTGTGTTGTTGCAAGACAAAGGCGGACACTTCTATTTTTGCCGCTTCTTCTTACTGCCTGAGTATCATGGCAAGGGCATTGGTAGCCAAGTATTGAAAGATTGTTTAACTAAGGCTGACAGCCTCAATAAACCCGTCGAACTTTGTTACCTACAAGGTAATCGAGTTGGGGAGTTGTACTTGAGATTTGGCTTTGAAATTACCTCGCAGAACGAACAGTTTGTTTATATGTGGCGCAAATAGACATTCCCCCAAAAAGATCACACCATCTCCGTAACTTGATAGGCACCTGACACCCATCTAACGTAAAACCTTGTAAAGCTCCCTATGGAACTAGGTGGGTGGGCCACTCACGCCAATCAGGGTGGTGTAAATGGAAGGTTGAGCAACCAACTTAAAACTCTGGATGCAGGATTAAGCCCAAAGGATCTGTATCAAGGGCGAGATCTCAAACCAACGACTGATATGCGAGGTGTAATTAAAGGTGTCCTTGGTCAACACCTATCTATAAAAACGAAGCAGCTAGACACCATCTTCCCTGATAGTGAAATGGTAAAGCCACTGGATATCATCTAGTAGGGCGCTTCTATCAACAATTAATGTAACTTGGGAGCAGATTTAATGTCGTTTAACCTTGAAATGAGCTGTTCTTCAGTTTGCTTGAGCCAATCATAGCGTTTTGTGTACAAGCGACGTTTGGTCTTTTTCAATGTGTCAGTGTCTTTACGAAGAGGCTTAATGGGCAAGGAAAACCAATGTTTATCGACCAAAGAGGCGCCATTTTCAGTCCACAACGTGTCGTAATCAAATGTTATAGCACTACGTTTAGAACCGATATAGCGCATCGCTTGATAGATATGACCTTTATTCGAAACGGTTAAAATCTCATTAACTTTCATGTAATTAGCAAACATAGTTGCGAGTTCAACCATAAGTGACTTTGGTCTTAGCCCGTGTAACGAACGCGTCAGTTCTTTGATTTTGTCTTGGCTGCTGGTGATTCGCTTGTTTGTACCCTGTAGGCAGCCTATGTGCATGGTGCGACGCCCATTATTATCAGATATATTGAAGGTGACCGAGTAAATAGTCAGCCCGGTATTGGCCTCGACGAGTCGGATCCCCAAGGAACCTTCACGAGATTCCCCCGAGAAAGTCTCAATCCTGAACTCATTTCCATTTCGGTCAGCAAAGGTCAAAAGCTCAAAGTTAGAAAGGTGCAGATGCACTGTATTTGGACCAAATGTTCGTTCTAAGAGTTCGAAGTGAGAATGCAGTAACGAAGCACGTGTTTTAGGTTTGATGCCAATACAGATGAATGGTTTGAGTGGCTTTTCAAAGATTTTAGGATTCTGCTCAAGAAGGTTTGAGAGATTGCTTTTCTCTTTAAGCTGATGCACTTTGCGAATGACCTTAGGATTCATAACGCCCCATAGTGTAAAGCGCAGATTTTTCTTGATTCGGGTTAAACCTTTGGTGTTTGGGTGCACAGCATTGGAAAGCTCAACGATTTGACGAAAATTTTGCACGTTTACCTCAACTTAGAAAACAAAAAAGCATCGTTGAAAATAAAAAACGATGCTCCATAAAATGATAAGTAGGTGTTAGTGAAAAAATCGTGAAACTTGAATAAGTTGGTTTCTATCAACCACGAAAGTTAAACGCGATTAGGGAGAGCTTGCTTGGAGGGAACGTTAAATAAGAGAATTGTTAGTATTCCTATAAAATAATGCCAACCATATCAATATTTTATGAATTCACGTTTTCGGTTTGATTTTTTAATGATAGGGTCGCCGGATAATTATATTGATAAGAATAAAGGCTTTATATGAATAAGTTTCTGATTGTTGCATTCGCTGCAGCTGTAAGTATTTCGGGCTGCAAAAGTATCCCTACTTCGGCTACCGACACCTTGTCAGAACCAAAAGGTAACGGCGCATTAGCTATCGCGACCAACATCTCTAAGTACGATTCAACTTACCCATGCGTAACGTTTTCGTTTGATATACAAGAAAAAGTCGATGGTAAATTAGTTGATTCTGAACCACAAACCTTACGTGTATTTGTGTATGAAGACACGAAGTACGCACTGTTTGATGGTATCAAACCGGGCAACTATGTATTAACTCAGTTTCGATGCAATATGCGTCGTGGCCTTGTTGCTAACGATGGTAGGTCGTACCTCAGTCTTGACCTAGAAACTGAACATACCATCAAGGCGAACACAATAACGATGTCTTCAAATTTTATTCACGCGACTCAAGATGAAGATCGGTCTTTTGCATTAAACGTTGGTATTTGGCAATCGCAAGATGTTGTGCATTTCCAGAATCTACTAACGAACGAAGTGAGTAATAAATGGGAAGTGGGAGGCTTTGAAGGCTAATTAAGTTCATCACTATGGCAGCTTTTATTGCTGCCATAGTTTGACTCATCGGGTTATTTTAATGCTAGCGCTAAGCCAAAAGATACCAATCCAACTCCACACGCTTGATTGAGCCTTTTCTTGGCTTTCAACAAGTGTTTTTGCAAAGTCGTTGAAGTAAACAACATTGCGACAATTCCAAACCACAATCCATGAAGAACTATCATGTACAACCCATAACCGAGAGCGACATGCTGGTTCTCAGCTTCGGGTGAGATGACTTGGCTGAAAATGCTTAAGAAGAACAACATGGTTTTTGGATTCAGCACGTTACACAAAAATCCTTGTGCTAAATAGCGCCAAACACTGGTGCTTCGCCTTGTTCCTTCCAAAGGTGCAAGCTTGTTGTCCGCACTCAAGATACCTTTTAGTCCTAGATAAATAAGGTAGGCTGCACCTGCGTATCTGATCATGTCAAACAGCTGCTCATTCTGTGAGATTAAGTAACTGATCCCAAGCATTGAATAACTGATGTGAACACAAATCGCTAAACTCACACCTATTGCAGTCCAAATTCCTGCTTGTCGTCCTTGATTGATACTGTTTTTCAAAACTAAAACAAAATCCGCGCCTGGGCTTATAACAATTAATAGTCCCAATACTGCTAGGCTTAACCACTCCATAATGACTCCAACTCTTTATATTTGATGAGCTAGCATTGTATGGTTTTTTATTGCTGTCTATAATCGAAATGAATTCCACCTATCTGTGAGAAAAAATCACACATGAGACATTTGAAAGCATTTCATATTTTCCATGTAGCAGCGCATTCGAGCAGTTACAGTGAAGCGGCGAATAAACTCAATATTACCCATGGTGCGGTGAGTAAGCAGATCAAGGTATTGGAAAATCACTTATCCCAAGTTTTGTTCTACAAACAGGGCAGGAATGTGTGTCTCACCAAAGAAGGGGAATTACTCAAAGGTTACACATTGCAAGCGTTCCAAGCCTTGGAGACAGGAGTCCATAAACTTAATCAGCTGAATCATCAAGCGTTGGAAGTTTCATGTGAACCCACATTGACCATGCGTTGGTTAATGCCTCGACTCGGTGATTTCTATAACGAATCCGGAATTGATGTTCGCTTGTCTACGGCGGGTGGGCCTGTGACGTTAGGTGAAACTGGATTAGATATGGCAATTCGCCGAGACGACTTTAACGTAACCGAGTACTACAAACAGATTCCGCTAGTCGAAGAATGGGTTGGCCCTGTATTCTCGCCTGGCTATTGGCAACAAGTTAAAGACAAGTTAGCCGATGTGAAATTACTGCACAGCAGCACACGACCAAACGCTTGGAACCATTGGGTATCCATCACCAAAGGTAGTGAATTTGATAGCCGAATGGTGTCGCAAGCTCGTTCAAACCAGACCTTTGCACACTTCTATTTTTGCTTTCAAGCGGCCGTTGATGGGCTAGGAGCCGCTCTAGGGTCTTATCCACTTGTAGCCGACGATATTGAAAGAGGTAACTTGATCGCGCCGTTTGGCTTTGTGCCTTCAGGTCATCAGTACATACTGCTCACACAAGATAGCAACCATGATGAGCCAGAAAGCCCGTTTGTTGTTTGGCTGAAGAATGAGTTATCGCAGTGTGTTCCAACTTTATAGGAACGACATCCGACCTAGAGGTTTGCTTGTCTTATGTCAGACTCTAGTTCATTATTGTGGGAATCACTCAATAGGCAAAGACAGCACGCCACCATTGAGTTCGATTTGGTTCAGCCATTCTGTTGGAATCGCGCCATCTTCTTCGTAGAAACACGCCGCTAAGACTGCTCCAATCACAATCGCACGACCGCAGCTATCACCGCCACATAAGATATTGTCGCGAATGCCTTGTTTATAACTCTGAGCACCCGCGATGATGCGAATCAGTAGTGGGAACGCAGCACTCAATTCACAATGTAGTCCGTACTTCTTCGCGGCATCTGTAATCGAAAGCTCCGGATCAGCCAGTGCTTCGTCGATTTGATCATGTATAAATTTGCTACAAGTTTGTCGCACCATTTCTACCGACTGCAGTGGCGAGTTGCCTTGAATTGCCGCTTGAACCAATAAGGTGATGGCTTGTGCCCATTCCACGGCTTTGTCGTTGTTGTTGGTGACTCGCACCGCACTCTCTACCATCGCGGGTAAGGTGTGAGAGGTATAAGTACATGCCACTAATGGAATGATCTTTGAGACTGCGGGAAGTTGTGTATTATCTGCGCCACACGCAGTAATCGAGGCGTTCTCTAGTTCTAATTGATGGATGTTCAACAAGCTCATACGCGTTGCTTTATCAATGTAGCCTCGCCAACTGCCACCAAAATCAAACCAGAAGCGGAAGTGTTTGATGTAACTCGCTTCATCGTAGTGTTGATTGTCGACTAGGCTATCGACCATCGCCAATAACTGAGCACCGTATTGCGATTGGTCGCCAGCGGTTTTTCCTTGGTGGGCAAAGTAGCCTTTGTCTTGATAATCGAACTGGTTTGGTGAACGAAATTCTGGTTCAAAACCAGCTACGTGTAAGATCCTCTCTTGGTCATACAACCAGTGCAGCCCCATGGAAGCGGCGTCTCCAACCAATGCGCCAACGACGGCGTAAAAAGCCCTTTCTTTATGATTGTCCATGTTGAGCGATGTCCTTGAGATGAATCAACGTAGTTCGATACTTTAAGTATAGCGATTGGATAAGTATTTTGCTGTGTTTCGAAGAAGAAATTGGAGGGGATTAATCCTGATTGATCAATGGCTTAAACCAATCAGGTGGAATTGATAAGGGTGATGAATAATCTGGTGAGTCAATGTATTCAGTTGGTGGTGTTACTCGTTCTATTATTGATGATTAAGGTAGGCACTAGAACGTTGTTCAATCACTTTGAACAGACGTGAAAGTGCAAAGCACAAAGCAAAATATACGAAGCCTACAATCAACCAGATCTCGAAGATCAAACCGGAAGAGTTCGCCATTTCAGTACCAACAAACGTCATTTCTTGAATCGAAATCAGCGACACAATCGAGGTGTCTTTGACCAGCGAAATTGCCTGACCAGCCAAAGGTGGCGTAATTGCTGTTAATACCTGTGGGCCAACCACAAATCGATACTTAGACAATGCAGATAAGCCAAGCGAATCGGCCGCTTCCCATTGGCCTTTAGGAATACCTTCTAAACCCGCTCGAATCACTTCCGCAATATAAGCCGAAGAGAGCAAACCAATACAAATAACACCAGACGCTAAGTTTTCCCAAAGGTTAGCAGGGCCAAATAAGAAGGCTTGAAGTTGATTAATCTCACCATTATGTTCACGTAAAAGACTTTCTAAGCCAAGCAGAGGGATCAGCTGGTTAGAAACAAAGAAATAAAAGATAAACACGAACACCAGTGGAGGAATGTTTCGAACCAATTGGATGAAAATCAGTGCCGGTGTTTTGAAGAAAGTGATCTTAGAGTGTCTTGCTACCCCTAACAGTGTGCCGAAAGAGAGCGCTAATACCATGCTCCATAAGCTCAAACGCAATGTTGCAACCAAACCTTGAAAGAAATAAGGAATACTGCCTTGAGAAGGTGGAATAAAGATTAACGTGAACGCGTCTTCCCAGCGCCACTGATAGTTAATACCGACAGAAGAACGATAATAGAGCCAACCTGCAAACACACAAATAACAGCGAGTAACACGCCATCCAAAAGGTTGAGGCGTTGATACCAAGGCTTCATATGAACGTTGGGCTTAGGTGTTGTCAATGCGCTAGTACTACTCACGTCATTCCTGTTTAAACATTAATTATTATTGGGGTGTTACATGGATCTAAAGCAATTTAAGCTGTCGATGAGAAGGCAGTGCAAACAGTGCACTGCCTTGATTTAGATTCGACAGATTAGCTCATATTAAAAAGTGAGCTCAACTTCAGATTACTGACCTTGAGCAATCTGGTCTTGCCAATCTAAAGTAGAGAACCAGTACTCGTAACGCTCTTTCAACCAACCGTCTTCAGTACGTGCTTTGATCCATTCGTTGAAAAATTCTGCCTTGTCAGTTTCACCTAGGCGAACTGCAAATGCTTCGTTACCTTTGGATAGACGCTCTTCAAATGGAATAAATAGCGTGTCTGCGTTTTTGATCGTTTCGTGTTCTGGTTTCGGGCTAGACGCGATAACCGCGTGTGCGTTGCCGTTCAATACTTCTTGGAATGCTTGAGCATCGTCATCGAACTGCAGAACTTTCGCTTTAGGGAAGGTTTCACGAGCCACTTGAACCGTGAATGCTCCACGACGTGCTGCAATTTTTACGCGGCGAGAATCAAAATCAGAGATCTGAGTAAAACCTTCCGCTAGCTCTTTGTTAGCCGCCAGTTGAACGCCAGAGTGCGAGTAAGGTTCAGTGAACAATACGCTTTTAGCACGAGCTTCAGTGATAGACATACCGCCGATGATCACATCAAACTTCTTCGATAATAGAGAAGGAATAATGCCATCCCATGCCGTCGGTACGAATTCGACTTTCCAGCCTGAATCCTCAGCAAGACGTTTCGCCACATCGATTTCAAAGCCGACAAGATCGCCTTGTTTGTTACGCATCGCCCAAGGAACAAAAGTCGACATACCGACACGTAGAGATCCACGCTCGTTAATCTTGTCTAGGTTAGGCGTTTCAGAAGCAAGTGCAGGCAAACTCACGGCAAGCGCAAGTAGGGCTGTAATTGCGGTTTTAAATAGCTTCATGCTGATAAATCCTTATTGTGTTCGCCAGTTAGATCCGAGCTTATGCTCAAGCCAAGCAGCAACGGCAGAAAGTGAAAGTGTAAGAGCAAGATAAATGATCGCCACAGAGAACCAAATCTCGAATGGCATCGCGGTTTCAGAAACGATGTTTCTGGCTTCGGTTGTTAGGTCAAAGATAGCCATGACACTCACAATCGAAGAGTTTTTGATAAGAGAGATCACTTCATTAGTTAAAGGCGGCAAGGTACGTTGTACCACCTGAGGAAGAATCACATCCCAGTAAGTATAGGTTTTTGATAAGCCCAAAGATTGTGCCGCTTCAAATTGTCCTCTCGCAATACCGTTTAAACCAGCACGAAATATCTCGGCAGTGTAAGCACCTTGGAAAAGTGCTAAGGCTAAAACGGCAGTGCTAAAACGATCCAGCCCTAATACGGGACCAAATACAAAATAGAGCAAATAAATTTGGACCAATAACGGCGTATTACGAATCAACTCAACATAGCTGGTGGCTAGGGTGCGTCCAACCACTGAGTTGGAGTTTCTCAATAGCGCTGTGGTTAAACCAATGATCAGCGTCGCGACCAAAGAAATCAGAGAAATATTGATGGTAACCAGTAGCCCTTCAACTAATTCTGCAGGCCACCATTCACCATCTTCATAGAAAGCAATATAGTCTGGCACGCGCTCCCATTGCCAGCTGTATCCCATGGTTTGTGCGCCAGAATCGAGGATCCAGACAACCGCAGCCACGAGCACAATAATTTGTACCAAAGCGGATAGGGCGGGTTTAATAATTCGAATCAACATCAATAAGTTAGGATCTGATTTAGGAACGCTTGAGTACGTTCATGTTGCGGGTTTTCAAAAAGCGCTTGAGGCGTATTGGATTCCACAATTTGTCCTTCATCCATGAAGATAACGCGGTCGGCCACTTGTTTCGCAAAGCCCATTTCATGGGTCACACACACCATGGTGATGCCTTCGCTCGCCAGTTCAACCATCACATCGAGCACTTCGTTGATCATCTCCGGATCAAGCGCTGAAGTTGGTTCGTCGAACAAGAGTAACTCGGGTTTCATACACAGAGAGCGGGCGATAGCCACGCGTTGTTGCTGACCGCCAGAGAGTTGCACTGGGTATTTGTTGGCTTGTTCTGCGATGTGCACGCGCTCGAGATAGTGCATTGCAAGCTTCTCGGCTTCTTGTTTACTTTTTTTAAGCGTACGAATCGGGGACAGAGTTAAGTTCTCAAGCACCGTAAGATGGGGGAATAAATGAAAGTGCTGAAACACCATCCCAACTTGGCCTGGGGTGTTGAACTTGCTCGGAAGTACTTGCTCTAGCACAGAAAGCTCGCCACTCTCGAAAGGTTCTAGCTGATTGATACAACGGATCAAGGTTGATTTCCCCGAACCTGATGGCCCGCAAATCACCACTATCTCTCCCTGTTCAATATTTAAATCGATATCCTTTAGGGCATGAAAAGCACCATACCACTTGTTAAGTGACTTAAACTTAACCATTTCCTTGAGATTGTTCAAATCGTTGTTCATACCTAGTAAAGAGACAGGTTTACCTTACCAATATAGAAATCTGAATGCACATAAAATTAAGGACTTATGAGAATTTAATGGCATCTTGTAGGGCAAATTAAAAAGCAGCGCCTGATTTGGACGCTGCTTGAGGATATACGCAAGGGCAAAGAATTTGGTTCAGTTTCACGGAATAAATTTTTAGATTATGGTGATTTTCTTTAGACCCCTGTTTTCCTTGCTCTAATTTTGATCGCTATTGAATCGCAGACTCTAGAATCTCGCGTGTTTTCTCAGGTGTGATTGCTTGGTTTTCGCCTAGTTGCAGGTAGCCATGTGATTCAAGTTGAGCGACAACATTGTCGATCGCAGTTGCTTTGTTTGTTTCGTAACCGTCGAACATCGTTGGAACGTCTAAGCTGTGATAGAAAGCTGCGATTGCAGCAATAGTGCGCTCTGCCAAGTCAGCACCCGCTTCTAGGCCAAATACGTTACGACCCATTTGCTCTAGCTTGCCACGCTTCGCTTCGATTTGATTACGAAGTAGCGAAGGTTGAACAATCGCAAGAGAACGTGCGTGGTCTACGTGCCATAGTGCTGTGAACTCGTGGCCAATCATATGTGTTGCCCAATCTTGAGGAACGCCAGTACCAATCAGGCCGTTAAGCGCTTGGTTTGCTGTCCACATTAGGTTTGCACGCCATGCGTCGTTGTCACGCTCGTCGTATTGCTTACCCAGTACAAGTAGGTTTTTAAGTAGTGTTTCTGCGTAACCGTCTTGAACCATCGCGTCTATTGGCATTGTGATGTATTGCTCACACACGTGAACCCATGCATCAACTAGACCGTTGATCAATTGACGCTCAGGAAGAGACTTCATTACGTCTGGATCCATAACCGCGAACTTAGGTTGTACAGCAGGGTTCATGAACGCCAGTTTCTCTTGAGTCTCTTTACGAGTGATTACAGCACCCATGTTAGATTCAGAACCTGTTGCAGGAAGTGTCAGTACTGCACCAATAGGAGTAGCTTCAGTTACTTGGTGTTTGCCCGCTAGGATATCCCAACCGTCGCCGTCGTATTTAGCCGCTGCAGCAACGTATTTAGAACCGTCGATTACCGAACCACCACCAACAGCGATAATGAATTCTACGTCTTCTTCTTTAACAAGAGCGACTGCTTTATCTAGCGTCTCTTTCGTTGGGTTAGCTTCAACACCAGAAAACTCAATCCAAGCGTGATCTTTAAGAGATTCGACAACTTGGTCGTAAACACCGTTGCTTTTGATTGAACCGCCACCGTAGATGACTAGCACTTTCTTAGAAGTATCAACTGCTTGGCTGATAGCATTGATTTGGCCTTGGCCGAAGTGGATTACAGTAGGGTTAACATAAGTAAATTGCATTGTAGGTTCCTTGTGTAAAGCTAGATTTTTTATTCTGATGTGTTGCTTAATTTCTATATTTGCATATTAGTACAGGAATCTAGGGTGGTGAAGGCCAGTTCCTCCAAATTAATTGCCTATTTCTACAAAATTGATATTCTTCCTTTGCTTTAACTTACTTACTCTTAGCACTTAGAATGGAAAGTCGCCACTTATGCAAACACTCGCGCAGTTATTACAGTCTTATGTAGAACACAAAGGTTGGGATGATCTTGAAGGGATCAGAGAAACTGAAATTGGCGGTGTGTGGTTGTATAGAAGCAGTGGCGGCAACCAGCGTCAGCCATTCACTTATCAGTCGGGTATTATCATGCTCGGGCAGGGCAAAAAGAACATCTACATTGGCGACAGACCCGTTACTTACGCTGCAGGTGATTATCTTGTGGTAGGCGTGCCAATGCCATTGGAGTGTGAAGCCTTGCCTGTTAATGGCGAACCATTACTTGGTTTATCTATCAACATTGACTCTCAACGTTTGCACAGCTTGGTAAAAAAGTTAGAAGACCAAGGTTTTCTTGAGAGCTATTGCAATAAGCACAAACAGAATTCTAGCGGCTTAGAATCGACACCGATGGAAGAGCAAATGCTAGAAAGTTTTACTCGATTGGTGAAAATGCTGCATTGCGACATCGAAGCCAACATATTGGGTGATGCCATGGTCAGCGAAATTGTCTACCGCGCCTTAACCGGTTCAGAAGGGCGAGTGCTGTTTGATTTGGCGCATCATGATGGCCATTACGCACGTGTCGCGAAAGCACTATCTAAAGTGCATGAAGAGTACGACCAAACCATTACTGTTCAATCGCTTGCTGACGAAGCAAACATGAGTGTGTCTGCTTTTCATAATGCTTTCCGCAACGTGACGTTTGAGTCACCACTTCAATATTTGAAGAAGGTAAGGCTCAACAAAGCCAAGGAGCTGATCCAGTTAGAAGGCCTGCGTATTAGTGATGCCGCACGCCGAGTTGGCTATTCTAGTCCATCCCAATTCAGTCGCGAATTTAAGCGTCATTTCAACACAACCCCAAGAGCGGTTTAGTTCTTTATATTGTAGGCTGACGAGAGGAAGTAGAAGGCTTCACTGCACTTCGATACGAGTTAATATCATTTCCTGATAGTAAACATTGAAGCCAAAGACCTCACCGCTACAAAGAGTTTGTTTAGTTTAGCCCCATAAGAATCAATCTCTAGAAAGCCACACCAATAGATACGTTAAACGTGTCCTCATCAATGTCATAAGGTAGCTCCTCACCCTCTGACTCGCCGCTGTCCACTTGGTAGTTTCTCCACTCCATTTTTAGCTCTGCAAATTTCCATTTAGTAGATACACCGAGGGCGTTGAAATAGGTTGCGTCAGGGTTGGCCGCGTCATCAACCTCGTCGCTGACCTGAGCGCCACCGATGCCGAAATTATAATAAGGGCGAACTGTGATACGTTTAAGCGGGAAGCTGTAACCAGCGCCTACCTTTAAAAATGCCATGCCGTCACTGATCGCGTCTTGGTCGTAGTCTTCTAGCTTATCATCACGCTTTCTGTGCTGGTATTCACCGCCAATCTCCAATATGTCACCACGAAGCATCAGGTCGATGTATTGAGATGAGAGTTTATCTCCCTCCTGATACCCCAAGCCGAACGCAATATCAGCCATAGAGGGAGCAGAAAATCCTGCTAATAGAGCAGCTAACATTCTTTTTTTAATGAACTTTGTCATTGCCGAATCTCCTTAGTTCAGGGCGTTGTATTTCTTATCAATCATGCAGTTTCTCAACACTGTCGCATACATGGCTTTGTTATCTTCTTCAGCCTGAGCCCCTGCTCGTCGGCCGCTAACTCTACCGGAGACTACACCAATCGCCGCGCCAGTCTTGGCAGCGTCAGAGCCTGAGCCACCAGAGATAGCGCCAACAGCAGCGCCAGCGGCCGCCCCTTTAGCTGCGCCTTTTACGCCGCTTCCTTTCTTGGTTTCAGTGGGGGCTGTCAGTGTTGATTCAGCAACACCTTGACACGTTGCGAGCTCTTTCTGAGCAACCTCAAGGGTCACGTTGTCGTAATTGAATGAAATGTGAGTTGTTGGGTCTGTGATGTAGCCACCACCAGCAAGGGCTGAGAGGGAGGTTATAGCTAAGCTCAGCCCTAACAGTTTCGTTCTTTTGTTCACTTTCTAATCCTCAAGTTGATTAAACTAATTAGTTAAATCATTGATATTGAAATTTCTTCTAGGTCGACAAATAGATTTAGACTTAATGAAGCTATAGGTGGTCTTCATGTTGGGGGCATACTATCTTGGCAGGCACATGTTGGATAATGACCTTGAAACATAAGAGTTATTTGTCTTACGCATATCATGGTTCATTTATGGATTGGCCGTTGTGAGTGGTTATGAGAGAGGTTGAATTTAAAAAGAGAGAGTTTGAACGATCACAACCTCCTTGTTAAGTAAGGTGAGTAAATGTATCTAATGGTGGGCAATGTTAGTGTTCTGGTATTCGATTGTGGAATATATTATTAACGTATTTATATAATTAAATGGCTCTAAAATAATTACTTATCTGGGCTAATAGTTTATGCACAAATCTAAGAGTGTGTTCTTCACAATTCATCTAGTAAGTGATTTTTCAGGGCTTTAATGTGAACAACCTATCAAATGTTTTCTAAATTTTAAAAGTTATCTATATCTTTATCTGAGTGGGTATTCATGATTGTTGAATATATCAAAAGATAAAGGGGACTTATTACTCGGTTCACCATCTTATTTGCGGATAATTAGGCGTTTGATGACTAATTATTCTATAAATCACTGATTTATAGTCAGGTAATACTCTGATGGATATCACGTTTACCCTAAAACAATTCACTTAACATGGCGCTACTTTAATCATTCTTCCCAATACAATTGTTAAATATAAATACGTATATATTTATTATTAAAAGGATAATTCCGATGAGTAGCGATATCATTAAAATTTCAA
Source organism: Vibrio sp. T20 (assembly GCF_007858795.1). Taxonomy (NCBI): domain Bacteria; kingdom Pseudomonadati; phylum Pseudomonadota; class Gammaproteobacteria; order Vibrionales; family Vibrionaceae; genus Vibrio; species Vibrio sp. T20. Next base: position 116,255 of record NZ_VFEB01000087.1, on the reverse strand, counting down.
GAAATACTGAAAATGCACCAATAAACTCTGTATCTACACAAACGGTCGCTTTTTCTCATTATAATAATTTTTCAGCTCAATTACCTGTTGAACCTAAAACAGGTGAAGTCGTGATTGGCGATATTAAAGACCAAGCAGCACAATGCTTAAATAATATTAAAGCCATTGTTGAAAGCATCGACCATGTTATGGATGATGTCGTGAAGATTAATGTTTTCGTTAAGAATATTTCTGATATCGATGCTATTGATGAAGTCTACAAAAGCTTCTTCCACAACACTCTTCCTACGCGTACAGTCGTGGGCGTAACTGCGCTACCGCATAGTGACGCTTTAGTTCAAATGGATGCTCTGATTTCAAACGGAGAAGGCACTAAACCACAAGCACCTTGCGCGCTAGTAAAGGTATCAAGAAATACGGATAATGCGCCTCAAAGTACTGTATCAACTCAGACAGCGGCTTTCTCTCACTACAACAATCTTTCAGCTCAGTTACCGATAGATGTAACCACAGGTGAGTTGGTTGATGGTGGTATCGAGGCGCAAACAGCACAATGCCTATCAAACATTAAAGCTATTCTAGAAAGCATCGGTCATGTAATGAATGATGTGGTTAAAACCACTATTTACCTTAAAAATGTTGAAGATGCAGGCAAGGTAAATGAAGTTTGTGCTAAGTTCTTCCCAAGTTACGTACCAGCGCGAACGGTTGTTAATGCCGCTGAACTGCCAATGGGCGCTTTAATTCAAATCGATACGTCCGTTTCACATGGCGACGGTACACCGCCGCAATTACCAGAAGATACGCGCCTACTGGTTATTGAAGCTAATAATACTGTTGCTGCACCATTCATGCCTTATTCGCACACCGTTGCTTTCTCTCACTATAACCATATTTCAGGTCAACTACCTGTAGATCCGAAAACCAATGCAGTGATTGCTGGTGGTATAAAAGAGCAAACTGAACAGTGTCTTAAGAATATTAAGGCGATCATTGAAAGTGTTGACCATAGCATGGACGATACGGTGAAAATTAATATTCAACTTAAAGATATTTCAGATATTGATGCGGTGAACGAGGTCTACACTACGTTCTTTAATGCTGACTTACCGGCAAGAACGGTGGTGGGGGTTTCAGAGATTCCTATGAATGCACTGATTCAAATTGATGCTGTCGTTTCTAACTGCGAAGGCACACCTCCACAAGACGTTGTTGCTTAATTCACTGAACCCAATTCGATAATCTCGATCTAATGTCGGCTTTAGCTTCTGAACAAGGAGCTAGAGCCGATTCTCTGATTAACGAACCCATCTCAAGACGTAACTCCTTCGTTAAGCCTCACTACATAACTTACTCTAAACAAGCTTCTGCCCGACATATGGTGTTTATTGATGTGAAGTGTTTTAATATGAAAAACATACGCTTAACGTAAGAAAACCAGTTTATGCAATTTCGAGTTATTTTAATGTTGTGCTTAGCTATGATGGGGTGTTCATCCAATCAAAAGTTAACTCCCGACCCAACAACCATCACGCTATTTTATGGTGATACATCCATCTCCGCGGGTGTTTTAGAAGATAAAACATTTAATTCTGTACTCGCGGATAGGGTTGAAAGTGTTACTTTTTCAGGATTAATACGAAAGCAATACTCTGGCTACTTGGTCGATCTGCTCGTGATTCGAGAAACGAAAGAGCCACGCTCAACTCGACAATTAAACACTTCACTTCATATGGAAACTGGAGAATTAGTGGGTGTGGGTGGCGTGAATAATGATGTCTTTAGGGTCATTCTTGAATAATCGTTATAAGACGATAGGTGAGGGAAAGGTTATGCAGCAGAACATTATCACAGAACGATTAATCTTAAGGCCATTTAGGTTGAGTGATAGCGAGCGCGTCGCTGATCTCGCGGGTGAGAAAGTGATAGCGGATATGACAGCTGCCATTCCTCATCCATACAAACCAACGATGGCGGTTGAATGGATTAACTCGCACGAGTCTTTCTTTAATGAAGAAAAGGGTGTGATTTACGCGATAACTCTTAAAGCTAACGATGAAATCATTGGTGCGGTCAGCTTCCCTAGTTTAGTCGATGGCGTTGGTACTCTTGGCTATTGGCTTGGTGTTCCGTTTTGGGGGCAGGGCATCGCGTTTGAAGCTTCTTCTGCGCTAGTAGAATACGGTAAAGCTCATTTGGGACTCACTGAGTTGGAAGTGATGCACTTGTCTGAAAATAAACGCTCAGAGTCTGTTATCCGAAAACTCGGTGTTGAGTTCGTTGAGAAACAGGTACGCAAAATTCATGGTGAAGATCGTGAGTTGTGTGTGTACCGATCTCTGCTCTAGTCTTCTTGTCTGTCGTTTACATTCCTACACTTACAAACATTAGAAGGTCGAGCGAAATAAAGTGTTCAATTAATTTGAATTTTTGCTTTACCTCAACCTAGCTTCAAGTCCTAAGCTTCTCTTAATCATAGAAAAGGAGCTTATTATGCAAAATAACTACGTAAAAGAACTCGCCGTCAAAACTTATCAAGAAGAGCTTCAGATAGAGTACGTAAAATCTAAAGCTCGCCCATTTCATGCGCCTAGCTTTATAGGTGGGGTACTGATGTCAGTCGTGTTGGTTGGGCTGTTTTAGTTATCAGACTCATGGAATCTTTGATCCACTACCAACTCTCTTTCTTACAATTTGCTTGTACTTAATTGCTTACGGCACAATTGTTTAGATTGATATATGGTGTTGATCTTAGAGGAAGCATGGCAAGCCCTAGAGTTTTAAAAGCACAGATTACTGATATTACCTGTGGTGAGAATGTCACTATCATCGAGCCAAGCAACGTTTATGGCTGTGAGCTTAAAGATGATGTATTCATTGGCCCCTTTGTTGAGATTCAAAAGAACTCCGTGATAGGTGCAAGAGCTAAGATTCAATCTCACACTTTTATTTGCGAGTATGTGACTATTGGCAGTGACTGCTTTGTTGGCCACGGAGTCATGTTTGCCAACGACTTATTTAGAGATGGCAAGCCAGATCCCAATCCTGAAAGCTGGGGTCGTACCTGGATAGCTGACAACGTCACGATTGGTTCTAACGCCACGGTTCTGCCTGTGAACATATGTGAAGGTGCAGTAATCGGCGCGGGCAGTGTGGTCACCAAAGACATCACTGAGAAAGGTATCTATGCAGGTAACCCAGCTAAGAAGTTAAGAGACTTACCTTAGTTTCGAGAAGACAAAGTTACCGTTTATGATTCATAATATATGGCATCAATAGTGATTGTTAGAAAGAGAGTTGTTTATGAACATTGTGACAGTCTATAGCGGTAATCAACAGGTATACGCGAATTTGTATCAGGGGTATGCGGCCGAGTTTTCAAAGATCATTGGAGATAAACCAGACGAGTACGGCTTGTTTGAGATCTACCCGACGCTTGGTGATAGCGTTACGGGTTACTTACTCTACATTGATGGAGTTCCTGCCGCGTTAACCGCCATTGAAACCAAAGCGCCAAACGAGTTTGAGATTTGCGACTTCTATGTAGTGCCTTATTTTCGAAAAAATAAAGTAGGAAAACAGTTTATTTCTGAACTGTTTGAACACCTAAAGGGCAGTTGGGAGATCAAGCAAGTACTAGGTGCAGAGCATGCTGTTAAATTCTGGAGAGAGGTGGTCAATGACTACACTTCAGGCAACTTCGTTGAAGACCAGTATCAGGACGAAAAATGGGGCTTAGTAACGAGACAGTGCTTTAATCACGATGGTATTGCCAAGTAAAACCTTATACATCAGAAGCTGGCAGCGTCCTTCTAGCCAGCTTCGAGCCTTTTTATTTAAAGGTTTACGTTACGGTTACTTCTGAGGTTTGTTACGTTCGATTACGCTAATCGCGATAGCCAAAAACAGGATGTCTTTCACGAGGAAGAAGTTAGTGACTAAGATACCATCTGATACTTTCCAAGCGTTTGGCGTTGTAATAAGGAAACTGAGTGTCACAACAAAGATAGCCGCTGCTGCAATGCCTGAGTAGAAGGCAACCGTCGGTTTCTTAAATCCAACTATCAGTCCAATCGCTACAATGATCTCCGTGCCACCCACCATGTTAGACACAGCTTGTACCGAGAACAGACTGTAAAGCCAGTTCATTGCTGGATGATTTGCGATTAGCGGTTCAATGAGCATTGCTTCGGTTGGCGTAAACTTATAAATACCAATCCAAGCTAGCACTAATGCCACGCCAACCACACCAAGGTTATATCCCACATTACTCTGTTTTAAATCATAGGTTTGAACATGCATAAAAGTACTCCATTTAATAAAATCCCTGAATATGACCGCAAGAGTTCAGATTAAATTTCGCGTCGAGAATAATAATTAATATATTTATCTAGAGATTTAACAGGTGGCGACTAATTGTCTCGATATGAACCGAAAGACTAGTGGTGTTGAGAACTGAAGTAATAGGTAGACGATCATGCTGTTCAAAAGGAGCTACGAGTTTTCCAATTTTTGTTTTCAATATTTGCGATTTGGATTAAATTACGCTGATGTTCCCCCTAATTATAAGAAGAGTATAACCAGTGAAAATTCATAGAATTAACCCGACCAAGCGTTGGTCAGATGTGACTGTTTTCAACGGTATCGCAAGTTTTGTGGAAGTTGCTGAAACGGATACAACGGCAGGTATCAAAAGTCAGGTTCAGCAAATTTTTGGTCAAGCTGAAGAAATGATGAGCTTAGTAGGCAGTGACAAATCTCGCGTGTTGTCCGTAACGATTTACCTAACGGATTTCGCTAACTTTGATGCACTAAATGAAGTTTGGGAAGCGTGGTTCCCTGAAGGCTGCGCGCCAAGCCGAGCATGCGTGAAAGCAGAACTTGCTAATCCTGAGCTATTGGTTGAAATGTCATTCATGGTTGCTGCGGGTGAACAGTTTCAATAAACCGAACTATCGGTAGAAATAAGCTTCGTCGATACATTTAACGAGCAGATAAAACAAAGCCACTCAGGTGAATCACTTGAGTGGCTTTTTAGTGTCTACGCTATCTGAAACTAAATCGGATTAGGTATTAAGCGATGCCTTGATCTCTTGCCATCTGTTTCGCGATCTTCGGTGCGTGCCATAGACACGGCAGCAAGATGAACGAAACCGGAACGGCTGTGATCACAATGAACGACTGTAGAGCGGAGATGCCGCCTGAGCCCATCGAGATAAGTGCAATAGCTACCGCACCCATAATGATACCCCAGAAAGTACGTACCGCTGCGTTCGGCTCTGTCGTGCCTGTCATTACTACACTGATGGTGTAAGTCATCGAGTCACCTGTTGTCACGATGAACGTGGTCGTCAGGATCAGGAACAGAATCGCAATCAAAGTCGGGAACGGCAGTTGAGCGGTAATGGCCAGTAGCACCGCTGGAAGGTTAAAGCCTTCGAACGCGTTAGAAATGACACCTGGGGTCTCTAGTTCAAACGCTAAACCACTGCCACCAACGATGCTGAACCAGAAACACGTTACAAGTGGTGCAACGATGCTGATAGAAACGATCATTTGGCGAATAGTACGGCCGCGTGAGATGCGAGCAATGAAGATAGCCATCATTGGACCATAACCTAAGAACCAACCCCAGAAGAACACAGTCCAGCCACCTAGCCACGCTGTATCTTGGCGGTATAGTGCCATTGGGATGAAGTTATCAACCATTTCACCCATACCTTGCAGGTAGCCATCAACAATGAAGCTCGTTGGGCCAACAAGAAGGATGTAGCCGATTAGACACACAGACAAGATGATGTTGTAACGGCTTACCAGTTGGATACCTTTGTTCACGCCGCTCAAAGCAGAAAGCGTGTACATAGCGATAGCAAAGATAATAACAACACTTTGCGTTGCGAATGTATCTGAAATGCCAAACAGTTCGCTCAGCGCGTAGCTGATTTGTAGGCCAAGGAAACCGATAGGACCGATAGTACCTGCGGCTACAGCGACGATGCTGCATGCGTCTACTACGTTGCCAATCCAGCTGTTAATTGCTTTGTCGCCAAGTACTGGGTAAAGCAGAGTACGAGGCTTAAGAGGAAGGCCTTTGTCGTAATGCAGGTGCATTAACACGATAGAAGACAAGCCACCTAAGATTGCCCATGCAAGGAAACCCCAATGCATGAAAGATTGTGACAGGGCATTGAATGCCATCGCTTGAGGATCTGCGTTGCCATACAGTGGCGGAGCTGAAACGAAGTGAGCAATTGGCTCAGCGGCAGCCCAGAATACACCACCACCCGCTAGGAGCGTACATAGGACGATAGACATCCATTTAAAGGTGGTCATTTCAGGTAGGGCAAGCGTCCCTAAGCGAACTTGGCCTGTGCGACCTAGTGCAAGCACTAAACCGATAATGAAGTTGAGAAGCAGTAGGACTTGCCAGAAAGCACCGAACCACTTAGTTGAATAACTAAAGCCGATGTTAACAAGTTCGGACAACACGGAGGTGTTGGTGAAAGCGAGGATGACAAAGAGGGTTAAAAAACTGCCACTAAGCCAAAAGACTGGATTTCCGAGTTCCAGCTTTTCACCCAAAGATTGAGCTTTATTGAAATTGATAGAAGTAGATTCTGCGTTGATGTTTTCGTTGGCGACTTGCGTCAAGTTGGACATTATTTCTTCGCTATATTTGGCTCTTTCAAGCCTATGTATTTCTCCCACACTTGCATAGAAATGTGAGGTTCGTCAAAAAAGCCGCCGATACTAACACATTTGTTATCAAAAAGTGGGCGAATTCCCAAATGAATCCCAAATCGCCTTTAAATCACTACTTTTTGGCTAGTTTTGATACGAATTTTTTCTCGAATCCAAATCACATTTCTGATTTTTGAGACGTTATTTTTTAGCTTTCCGAAATAAATTAATATTAGTTGTTGGTGCAAAATAAGTGTCGACTCATTGCATGCTATAAACAAATTAATGCGAGTCATTTTATAAATACTGAATATTTTAGGTGTTAAATTAGCGCTGTTACCTACAGTTGTTTTGCGAAGAGATTTAAGTGGCGAGGAAAATCCCATTTAAATTAAACATCTTGAAACAACAACTTAAGGGATAGCTAACATGCACCTAAATCAAGGAAGAGTGGCTAAGAAGGTTTTTACACTCAGTACGCTCACCGCGTCATGCTTAATGGCGTTCAACAGCTATGCGGCTGTGGATTGCTCAACGTTAGAAACGTGGGATTCTGCCATTGTATACACAGGAGGTGATCAGGTTTCACATGACGGCAGTGCTTATACGGCAAATTACTGGAATCAAAATAACAACCCAAGCCAATTTGAAGGCGACTACGCACAATGGAAGAAAGTCGATGTGTGTAGCGGCGACGGAGGTGGTGGTACGCCTAATGAAGTACCAACAGCTTCATTAACGGCACCCTCTGCTTCTGACGTGATTACTGAAGGCGACAATATTGTATTGAGTGCAACAGCACTAGACGCTGATGGCAGTGTGGCTTCGGTTGAGTTCTTTGTTGATGGCGTATCTGTTGCGGTAGTCACAGCGGCACCTTTCGAAGCGACTTGGGCTGCAACGTCGGGTAATCATCAGGTTTCTGTTGTTGCAACGGATAATGAAGGTGCGGTAAGTCTAGCAAGCGCGGTTTCTGTCTCTGTCGATTCCGTTACACCTGGAAATGAAGCACCGACAGTTTCGGTTGCGCTTTCAGCAGCTTCGGTCGATGTTGGTGGTGTGGTAACACTTACCGCAACAGCAACAGACAGCGATGGCATTGTCGATAAGGTTGATTTCTACGTGGCTGGTGCTCTTGTTGGCACAGCTGCAACTAGCCCGTACACGTTAGATTACACAACAACTCAAGCAGGTTCTTTAGCGGTTTACGCGAGAGCAACAGACGACCAAGGTGCGACGGCAGATTCAGCATTGGCTTCTTTAACTGTGAATGGCGCTCCAACAGTGAACACATGTCGCCCTGATGGCTTATACCAAACTCAAGGTGTCGATGTTCCTTACTGTACGATTTACGATGATGAAGGTCGTGAGAAAATGGGCGCGGATCATCCACGTCGTGTCATTGGTTACTTCACAAGTTGGCGTGCTGGGGATGACCCACAAGCTGCTTACTTAGTCAATGATATTCCTTGGGAACAACTGACACATATTAACTACGCGTTCGTGAGCATCGGTTCAGACGGTAAAGTAAACGTTGGTGATGTGAACGATCCGAACAACGCAGCGGTTGGTAAAGAGTGGCCGGGCGTGGAAGTTGACCCTGCATTAGGCTTCAAAGGTCATTTCGGTGCATTAGCGACAGCGAAGAAAAAACATGGAGTGAAAACGCTAATCTCAATCGGTGGTTGGGCGGAAACCGGAGGTCACTTCGCGACCGATGGCAGCCGAGTTGCTGACGGTGGTTTCTACACCATGACGACAAATGCTGATGGTTCTATCAACCATCAAGGTATCGAAACCTTCGCGACTTCAGCGGTTGAAATGCTTCGTAAATACCAGTTCGATGGTCTAGATATCGATTACGAATACCCAACCTCAATGGCAGGCGCTGGTAACCCATACGACAAAGATTTCATGGAACCACGTCGTCAGTACCTATGGGCTTCGTATCAAGTGTTGATGAAAGTGCTACGTGAGAAGCTCGATGCTGCGTCTGCGCAAGATGGCAATCACTACATGTTAACGATCGCAGCGCCTTCTTCTGGCTACCTATTGCGCGGTATGGAAACATTTGATGTAACCAAGTATCTCGATTACGTGAACATCATGTCTTACGATCTTCACGGTGCGTGGAACGATCACGTTGGTCATAACGCTGCCTTGTTTGATACAGGTAAAGATTCTGAGTTAGCACAGTGGAATGTTTACGACACGGCGGCTTACGGCGGTATCGGTTATTTGAACACGGATTGGGCTTACCATTACTTCCGTGGCTCAATGCCAGCAGGTCGTATTAACATCGGTGTGCCTTACTACACGCGTGGTTGGCAAGGTGTAACTGGTGGCGAAAATGGTCTTTGGGGGCGAGCTGCGCTACCAAATCAATCTGAATGTGCGGCGGGTACAGGCGAAGGCGAGAAGAACAACTGTGGTCATGGCGCTATTGGTATCGACAACATGTGGCACGATACCGATCCGAAAGGCAACGAGATGGGTGCGGGTTCAAACCCAATGTGGCACGCGAAGAACCTAGAAAAAGGAATTTGGGGCTCATATGCAGAAGCTTACAAGCTTGATCCTATGAATGATCCTTCAGATGTTCTAACGGGAACTTACACGCGTAACTACGATAGTGTGGCGGTTGCACCTTGGTTGTGGAACGCAGAGAAGGGCGTATTCCTTTCTACAGAAGATAAGCAGTCTATCGATGTGAAAGCGGACTACGTTATCGATAAAGAAATCGGCGGCATTATGTTCTGGGAACTAGCAGGGGATTATAACTGTTATGTACTCGATGCGAGCGGCAACCGAACTTCAATCGATACCACTGAGCAAGCATGTAACAGCGGTAACGGTGAGTTCCATATGGGTAACACAATGACGAAAGCTATCTACGATAAGTTTAAGTCTGCAACACCATATGGAAACAAAGTCGCGACGGGTGCTATCCCAACAGAAGCGCTAGATATCGCGGTATCGGTTGGTGGCTTCAAAGTCGGTGACCAAAACTACCCAATCAACCCTAAGATCACGTTCACGAACAACACAGGGCAAGCACTTCCGGGGGGAACTGAGTTCCAATTCGATATCCCAGTGTCAGCACCTGATAACGCGAAAGATCAATCGGGCGGTGGTTTGTCTGTGATTGCTTCGGGTCATACTCGTGCGGATAACATCGGCGGACTAGACGGTACTATGCACCGCGTAGCGTTCACGTTACCTGCATGGGAAGATCTTCCTGCTGGTGGTGTGTATGAGCTAGATATGGTGTATTACTTGCCAATTTCAGGCCCTGCAAACTATGCAGTGAGCGTGAATGGCGTCGACTATGCCTTTAGCTTCGAGCAACCTGATCTACCATTAGGTGATATCAGCTCTGGTGGTGGTAACCCTGGCGATGGTGGCACAAACCCTGGTACGTGTGATACTGCAGGTTTAACTGTTTACCCAGATCTACCTCAGAAAGATTGGGCAGGTAATCCAAGCCATGCAAACACGGGTGACCAAGTCGTTCACAACGGTAGTATTTACCAAGCTAACTGGTGGACAAGTTCTGAGCCGGGCAGTGACGGTAGCTGGACCAAAGTGTGTTCATAGTATTGATTTGTTGATAGAGGTGAGAGCTTTCTATCCCCACCTCCTTAAACAAACCACTTAACGTAGAGTCAAACGCCGAACTCAATCCTGTTCGGCGTTTTTTATTCATGGTCTTACTATGTTTTACGCCCGCTATGTCCGAACGGTGAAAAAGTAGAAGGTAGTGAGCGTGTAGAGGAATAACAGATATAAAAAAGCCCAAATAGATCGCTTTATTTGGGCTTTTTCAGAATTATTTGAAATGCTAATCGCTAATTTAAGCTTTCGCTGCTTTCATCGCTTCCGTTTTTTTTTCCTTTTGCATTTTTGCAAGAAAGTAGATGTTTACACAAGCGATGAAACCGTTGGTCGCGACAACTGGCCATGCGTCAATCATAACGCCGTATGCTGTAAAGAGTGTACAGCCAACAAAGTTAAGGACACGCAGACGAACGATATCTTTCATTGTTAATGAAATTGCGACCATAATAGACGCAGCGTAACCTAAAATTTCAACCATATTGAATTCCATTGTTTGACCCTCTTAAATTTGCCGATACTTTGTCGGTACCAATTCTTCTCTTCATGAGATGATTGAGGAAGCTCCGTGCCTCGAATGGTCTGGTTTTGTTTAACGGGGTAAACTATACCAACTCTGTTTTTGTGATAAAACCCCCAAAATGGACAGAAGTGAAGGTTAGCGATTACGCAAACGTTTAATGACCTTTCTATTAACATAATTACTATTTATGTTGGAGGTTGAATTGATAGTTATTCTTATATGGGTAAGGGAGTCACGAATGATAAAACGATCCATTTGTGCAACAAAAAGCATAAAAAAAGTAGCACTGTTGGCTTTGATGGCTATTGGGCTGACCGCATGTACTACGCAAGAAATACCACCCACGCATAATTATGGTGTGGTCACTAGCGGTGATTTTGATTTCATGAAACACGGCGTGCTGACGTATTCATGGCATCCTGAGTCAGAACAGGTTTACCTTTCTCAAAAATACGATGAAACCGTGGTTACTGATCTGGTGCGTGACGCGATTCAAGAACAGCTCTCTAGTAAGGGTTATCAGTTAAAACAGGATGGTGTCGGCGATGTTGTTGTAGGCTTTGGATTAGCGGAAGAATCGGAACTGAACGATGAGTCTATCTTCGATGCGATTAAGCTATCTACTGGTGTGCCATTTTACGATGGTGAAGGTAAAGTAGCGGAGAAAGGGTCTTTGTACATTGCCTTTTTCGTTCCTGAATCTGAAGTCGTATTGTGGCAAGCTCTAGCTCAGTCTGGTATCCAGCCTGACTTAGAGCCAAGCGAAAGCAAACAGCGCATTACTGGCTTTATAGATATGCTATTTAGACGTATGCCCGAACGCTAGAATTAAGCGATGTACACATTCATTGAATCAATATTTCTTGTTGAAAAAATGGTCAGATCGCAGATTCTGCTTTTTTATTTGTAACGAACGGTACAAATACGTAAAGCAACGTAAAGTTCGCGCTTCTTTTGCTAGCATTTGTCTATACTGCACAAAACGTTAACTTAGGTTTGATTCAATGAAACTCTTCTCCAAATACTCTCTCCCTCTATTAAGTATATTCATTGTAAGTAACGCAGCGATGGTAAGTAATGCAGCGATCGCAGCACCTTCTATAGTACCAAGCCCACCTAGCCTAGGCGCAAAAGGGTATGTGTTAATTGATTTTAATTCTGGTGATGTGCTGGTCGAAAAAAATGCACACACTAAGTTAAATCCAGCGAGTTTGACCAAACTGATGACCAGCTATGTGGCTGGACAAGAGATGAAGCGAGGCAATATCTCTGCTGACGATCAGGTACGAATCAGCGAAAATGCGTGGGCTAAGAATTTCCCTGACTCTTCAAAAATGTTTATAGAAGTAAACACTGATATAGCTATGATGGATCTTTACCGTGGCTTGATTATTCAATCGGGTAACGATGCGAGTGTTGCGATTGCGGAACACGTTGCGGGCTCACAAGATGCATTTGTGGATTTAATGAACTCTTGGGCTGCATCTCTTAAACTAGAAAACACCCATTTTGCCAATGCACATGGCTTAGACGCTGACGATCTCTATTCGACTCCTTACGATATCGCGCTGCTCGGTCGTGCCATTATTCGTGATTTACCGGATGTGTATGGTTTATACAGCGAGCGTTCTTTCAGTTATAACGGCATTACACAACACAACCGTAATGGCTTGTTGCGTGATAGAAGCTTAACGGTTGATGGTATGAAAACGGGCTACACATCTGGCGCAGGCTACAGTTTAGCGAGTTCAGCGACACAAGGTGAGATGAGACTTATCGCGGTTGTGATGGGCGCATCAAGTGTTAAGAGCCGTGAGTCAGACAGCAAGCAGTTGTTGAGCTATGGTTTCCGTTTCTTCGATACACTAAACCCGCACCAAGGCGGCGATCAAGTGGCTGAAGAGAAGGTGTGGTTTGGTGATCAAGACACATTGAAGTTAGGTGTTGCAGAAGACACGTTTATTACGCTGCCTAAGTCAGACAGTAAAAAGCTGACTGCATCTATCGAGCTTAACTCTGAACTGAAAGCCCCAATTGCAGAAGGTCAAACGTTAGGGGTGGTTCATTACACCGTTGATGGTGAAGATGTGCAAACCCAGCCGTTAATTGCGCTGGAAGCGGTTGAACAGGGCGGTTTGTTCAAACGTTTAATGGACTATGTTAAGTTGTTCTTCGCGAGCCTATTCTAAATAGAGCTTGTGGCGATAAGTCGCAATGAAAAGTAGAAAAATTGGGCGTTGTGAGTGAATCACAGCGCCCATTGTTATTTTTACATCAATGAAAACACCGCTTCGTACCATCTTTATTAGCCGTAGCGGGCGGTTTCGATTACTATACGCAAAATTTAGCAGTGTAGTCACTTATGACGATAGAGATAAAGAACGTAACCGAGCCCGAAGTAACATGTGCCAATTGTCAGGCATGCTGTTGTCGTTTAGAGGTTATGATCATCACAGATACCGGCGTTCCTGAAGAGCATATTGCGTATGACGAGTGGGGTGGCGAAACCATGTTGAGATTAGACGACGGTTGGTGTTCTGCGGTAGATAGAGAAACACTGATGTGTACTATTTACGAAAACCGACCTTGGATCTGCCGTGAGTTCGAAATGGGCTCTTATGAATGCGTTGATCAGCGCAAGGATGTAATGGGCTAAGACTTTATCTTAGCTATCGATCTCAGTTGAGCTCTAGCTGTTCTTAGAGCTTTAACTATTCGTTGAGCTCAAATGCTCTGCAAGAAAATCGATAAACACTCGGATTCTTTGGGGCAAATAGTCGCTCGCATGATACACCGCATACATTGGTAACTGGTCATTACTCCAGTCTACCAATAACCGTGTTAATTCCCTTTTCTCAACAAATTCCTTACCCATCCAATTCGGCAAAGCGACAATACCTAAACCTTGACGAGCCATCTTAAGCAGCATTTCCGGGCTGTCTGAAGTGAATATTTGATTTACTTTAATACTGCTGGCTTTGTGGCTCTGGTCGGTAAAACGCCATTCATTCGCAGGCGTCATCAGTGAGTAGGTTAAGCATTGGTGTTTGCTCAGTTCTTGTGGCTGTTGCGGTGCTCCGTGTTTCTCTAGGTATTCAGGTGATGCGAAGTAGTGAACTTTGTTATTAAACAACAAGCGTGCTTTTAGCCCTGAGTCTTTAAGCTGTGATGCGCGGATGGCGACATCAATATTGTGTTCATTGAGATTAACGATGTGGTCGTCAACGCTGAGGTTAATACGTATCCCTGGGTGTTGTTCAATGAATGCTTGAAGCGGTTCACTGAGTAACATGGTTGCAAAGGCACTTGGAGCGGATATTTTTAATTCACCTTCTACGGACTCAGTTTCTCGCTTGAGCTGACTTTCTATTGCGGACATTTCTTCTAGGAAGCGGACACAATAAGTCAAGTAGTCTTTGCCTGCATGGGTTAGGGATATTTTGCGACTGTTTCGCTGAAACAACGTCATTCCTAAATCACTTTCTAACCACGCAATCTTTTTACTGACGGCACTTTGTGTCATATCGAGCTTATTGGCAGTAGCAGTAAAACTGTTCAGCTGTGCAGTTTCCACGAAGATACGAATACACTCAATTTTATCCATTCTACTTGCCTTATGTCTGCTATCTAAACTTAATCATTCCAAATTGGAATCTTAACTATCATAAAATTAGCATTTATCGTTCGATTTATGAATGATTAAATAATCCCATTGACGTTAATAACTCTTAAGAAAGGTGACAATATGATTACAGTGGTGAGTGTATTACTGGTGGTGTTCTTTTTATTGGCAAGCTCAATCAAGACACTTGCTTGGCAGCGTAAAGTGTTTGAAATTCAACTTGGCTTTTTTAAAAGCTATGGATTAAACCGAGTGATCATGTTTCTAGTTGGCATGGTTGAGTTTACTGGAGCTGTATTGTTGCTCTGTGCTTTGGTTGGTTTAGCACCTGAACATACGCAACTGATGGGAGGTTTGATATTAGCAAGTACTTCACTAGGGGCGATTTACTTTCATTTGAGATTCGATACGTGGAAGGATGGTATTCCCGCGATGGTGACACTGTTGGGTTCTGGCTTCTTGGTCATTGCATCGTACTAAGTTTATTCGTCTGCAGCGATAGAGATGAGAGCTAAAGAAAATAAGAGTAGGGCACGAAGCCCTACTAAACCGAAACCATTTAGAACTCAGAAGGCACTTCGAACTCCATCCATTCACCTGTTGTCGGGTGAATCAACTTTAGGTAGCCAGCGTGCAGGTGTAAGCGCTCGCGTTTGTATCCGTATAAGTCGTCACCACGAATTGGTACGCCAAGTCCTTGTGGGTGAGCGCAGTGTATGCGTAGCTGGTGGGTACGGCCTGTTTTTGGATACAAGTGCACCTTGGTTTTTCCGTTATTGGTGCTGACTGCTTGCCAGTGCGTTTCTGCGTTGCGCCCATGTTCATGACAAACGAGCTGTCTTGGTCTGTCGGTGATGTCGCCACGCAAGGGAAGGCTAATATCGCCGGATTCACCATGGATTTCACCATCTAACAGAGCTGTATATCGTTTCTCTACGGTTCTATCAATGAATTGCTTCTGGATGTGCTTGTTTGACTCTGCGGTCAGCGCCAAGATCAATAAGCCTGACGTCGACATATCTAACCTATGGATTATCAAAGGCCCTGTCGCTTCAGGGTAGCGCGCTTTAATACGGGAATAAACCGAGTCTTCGATAAATTTGCCAGGAACCGAGAGAAATTCCTCAGGTTTATTTACCACCACGATCTCGTTATCTTCATAGATAATATCGAAAGACTTGCCGATTGCAGGGTTAACGATTAAAGGGTTATCTTCCAATTCGATGCCACTTAGCTGGTGTTCGAGGATCTCAAAGCTTTTACTCTGGCAAACAGGGTAGAGGTTTGCGTGTTGTCGAATGATATCTGTAGTTGGTAATCCCCACCAAAATTCAGACAATGCTAACGGCTTAAGCCCATGCTCAAAGGCGAAGTTAAGCAACTTAGGTAGGCAGCAGTCACCAGAGCCTTCAAGCGCATCTTTGCCATCGAGTAACTCGAGTAAATTCTTAGATTGCTTGGCTTGATTGATAAAGCGATAGTGAGAGAGACGTTGAGTTTCCAATTGTTCTGAAACTGCCTGGTGATCTTGCTTACGGTTTTTCAGTTCGTTTTCAATCAAATCAACGTGTGATTGACGTTCTGCGATCTTCTGTTTCCATTCAATACGAAGCGCTTTTAGGTCACGTTTCTCTTGGCTACTTTGATTGCCCAGTTGTTTGAGCAAATTCGCCGCTGACTCTAGATTCCCTAATGCTTTTTCTTGATTGGCTTGTTCTCTGAGTTCGTTACGTTGGGCTTTGTTCGCGGTCATTGCTAACTGAAAGGCTTTGATAGATTGTGCTGATTCGATTTTTAACCCTTCAAGTTCAGCCAATAATGCGTCTAGGTTGTGCGATTGTTGTAGCTTCTTAATGTCGTCCGCGAGTTGTAACTGGCGAGCGAGGTTGGCACTGTTTTGAGATTGAAACTGTTTTGAATCGAAGGCTGGTGGAACAAAGTGAATGTTGTTTAACTGAGAGACCAAAGCCGGATCTAACAGCAAGCCTGAAAACGCAGAAAGGTAACCTAACTCTTGTGTGGTTGGATTCTGAACAAGAAGCACAGCGTAGAGATTACCTAGCGAGTTTTCATTCACACCACAGTCGATAAGTGATTGCTGAATCTGCAGCATAGCTAATTCACACGTAGGGTGCGGGGTATAGTAATACGGAAACGTAAAGCGAGTCGGTAGCGCTAAATCTACATTCGTGTTTGCTAGGTGCAGAGGTGTGTATTGAGCGAGGTTTGCTGGCATTAAGATCAAACTCTATGGCTGTTCAGTTAGAGTTCGGTATTGTTGTCGAAATGAAGACAAATGAGAAGCCAAAGCAGAAGATAAATCGGCTTTGGCTTCATTTAGATTGTTATGTTCATGCTATGGAAGCATTGAATGGAACAAATCTTGATTAGTTAGAGTGCACTAGCTCTACTTGCTCGGCTTTTTGGTAAGCAGGGTGGCTCGTTAAAAGCTCACCGTATTTAGCAATGTTAGGGTAAAGCGCAGTTGCACCAAAGTTACCAACGATCTCTACGATGAACGACATCATAAAATCTGCACCTGTTAGTGTGTCTGCAACCAAGTAGGTTTTCCCTTCAAGTGCATTATTCACGTAAGTTAAGATCTTTTGGTTTTCATCGTCTGCATAACCGCCTAGGAAGTTAGTTTCACAGCCGTCTTTCATCACAAAGATCTTAAGCAACATTGGCAAAATACCTGAACTCTCAGCGAAGTGAAGCCACTGCGAATATTCCACGTAGTCTGCGGTGCCGCGTGTAGGTGCGAACTTACCCTGACCGTATTTGTCAATTAGGTACTCCGTGATCGCACCAGATTCAGTGATCACGACGCCATCGTCTTCAATGACAGGAGATTTACCCAATGGGTGAATGGATTTAAGTTCTGGTGGCGCAAGAAAAGTGACACTGTCTCGTTGGTATGGTTTGATTTGGTAATCCACCCCAAGCTCTTCCAATAGCCAGATGATACGCTTTGAGCGTGACTTATTCAGGTGATGCAAAGTAATCATGATTCTACCTAGTTAACGGGTTCAGTTTATTGAATTTATTTAGCTTCGTTTGTTTTGATAACAAGCTTACCGAAGTTCTGACCTTCCAATAGGCCCATGAATGCTTGTGGCGCATTCTCTAGACCTTCAACCAGGTGCTCACGATAGTGCATCTTGCCTTGAGATAGCCATTCTGTCATTTGAACAGCAAACTCGTTGTAACGGTGTGCGTAGTCATCAAAGATGATGAAGCCTTGCATCTTAATTCGTTTAACCAGCAGCATGCCCATCAGGCTAGACATACGATCTGGGCCTTCAGGCAGTGAAGTCGCATTGTATTGAGAGATAAGACCACACACAGGAATACGAGCACCTGTGTTAAGCAGAGGCATTACTGCATCGAATACCTTGCCACCAACGTTTTCAAAGTAAACGTCGATGCCGTTGTCACACGCTTTAGCCAATTGCTCCGCGAAGTCGTCAGCTTTGTGGTCGATACATTCATCAAAGCCAAGTACATCTTTCGCGTACAGACACTTCTCTTGACCGCCTGCAACGCCGATAACACGACAGCCTTTTAGTTTGCCGATTTGTCCAACGGTTGCGCCTACAGCACCTGTTGCTGCCGCAACGACTAGCGTGTCGCCTTCTTTAGGTTGGCCGATATCAAGCAATCCCATGTAAGCAGTAAAACCAGGCATACCCATGATGCCAAGCGCGTAAGAAGGGTGCGTTGGTTCTTTGCCTAGTTTGATTAGGCCTTCACCGTTAGACACACCAAGATCTTGCCAACCTGTGTAAGCCAGAACCCATTCGCCAATTTCGTAATCAGCGTGGTTTGATTCTTCAACCTGACATACGGTTGCGCCAACCATTACTTCATCAACCGTAACGGGATCTGCGTAGGATTTAGCATCGCTCATACGACCACGCATGTATGGGTCGAGAGAAAGGTAAACTGAGCGAAGTAACATCTCGCCGTCTTTGATACTTGGCGCGGCTACTGTCTCTAAACGGAAGTTGTCTTGAGTCGGTGCGCCAACTGGGCGAGAAGCCAATACGATGCGGCGATTGTCTTGTTGAGTCATTGGATATCCTTAATTTATGTTTTATATATTTAGAATTAGACCAGTCGTCTAGTCTTGTTGTCTAAAAATCCCGCCGTCATCAAATTGATAAGAGGGCGGGTGATTTGTTTTAAGTTAAAGCCAATCAAACGTGCTGCGCGTTATTGGCTTTCACCTTTTAAAATTCGTTCAGTAAGGCTTAAAGCCGTCTGTAAGCTATGGGAGCTCTGGCTCAGTTTGCTTAATAAGCTTGCACCTAACCACATAGAGTATAGGTTCTGAGCTGCTTCTTGGCTGTCTTCAACCTTTATAGAGCCATCTGCAATACCGCCGACAATGCACTGTTCGACGGTATTCGTCACTTTCTCAGCACCTTTTAACAGCGCTTGGCGCATAGGATCAGAGAGATCAGAAACTTCCGCGCTGAGTTTAACGACTAAGCATTTATGAGCATTACAGGTACCGTTTTCGGTCTTCGCCCATAGCGAGAAATAGCTCAAGATTCGCTGATAATGATTACCTTCACCGTGTACTAAAATAGCTTCAATCTTAGTGATGTAGTTTTCAAAATAGTGCTGAATCAATGCCTCACCAAATTGCTCTTTAGATTTAAAGTAGTGGTAAAACGATCCTTTCGGCACGTCCGCTTCTTTAAGCAATTGCGATAGGCCAACGCCGTTAAAGCCGTTGTTTACTATTAGTTGATAGCCAACATCTAAAACATGTAGGCGTGTGTCATTCGTTTTTTCGTTCATGGGCGGTACTATAAGTTAAATTAGACCAGTCGTCTAGATGGCGGTTTTCTAAGTTATATGCGGTCTTTGCGAAAGTGGTCAAAGTGCTTTTAAATGTTCAGATATAAAAAAGCCCCAACATAGCGCGTATGTTGGGGCTTAATCAGTCACTTCGATTATTTGATAGAGATGAGTTCTACATCAAAAATCAGAGTCGATGATGGTGGGATAGGGCCTGAACCGCCTTTACCGTAAGCTAGAGTGCTTGGAATGAATAGACGAACTTTTTGGCCTTCAACCATGTAAGTCAAACCTTCTTGCCAGCCTTTGATTACTTGCTTAAGGGCAAATGAGATTGGCTCGCCACGCTCAACAGAGCTGTCGAAAACAGTGCCATCGATCAGCGTACCATGGTAGTGAACCGTTACTTTGCTGTTCTTAGTTGGGTGTTCTGTGCCTGTACCTTCTTCAAGAACAAGGTATTGAAGACCGCTTTCAGTCGTAATCACGCCTTCTTTAGTGCCGTTTTCAATTAGAAATTGCTGGCCTTGTTCGAAGTTTTCTCCGCCAGACTTATGATTCGTCCAAGTACGGTAAATCATGAAACCCGCCAAAAGAAAGACAATGACCGGGATGACAAATTTAGACATAGTAAAACCTATTTATATTGAGTGCTGAATTTCGTAGTTAATGCAGAATGTGTTAACCCGCTGGCAAAGCAGCGATTATGGTTGAGTCAAAAGGTAGTTGATCGTTTTTGCGATACCAGCAACGTCTTGGTGACCTGCTGTTAGTACTTGGTATTTACCTTTGATGATAAAGGTTGGTACTGAGTTGATCTGACCTTTTACTGAGATCTCTTCTGCTTTTTTAACGTAGTCGAAAAGAGCGACTTGTTGTTCTTTGTTCAGCTGGTATGGGCTAATCAAACCACGAGCAGTAAACGCTGTCTCTAGTGCTTGTTGACGCTGCTCTGGTGTTGCATCTGCACCCATTTGAACGGCACCAAATAGGTCGTCCATAAACGCGTGGTCAGGCGTCGCATCAAGCTGCATCACTGCTGTGTAGTAGATCATTGCGCTGATTTGAGCGCTTTCGTTGAACGTCACGTGCATCTTGCCAATAGTTTGGTCTGTTAGAGATTCAATCTCTGGAATAGCACTTTCCATTTGACGGCAGTGACCACAGTTAAGAGAGAAGATTTCAGTGATCGGAGACAAGTTAAATTCTGTTAGAGCAGTTGGAAGCGCTTCGTATTGAACGCCTTTTTGTGGCTCGTCTGTTTCACTACAACCCGCGATAATAAGTACGGCAGCGAGTGCTGTGATGAATTTAGTAAATGGTTTAAACATAATGTTTGCTCTAGCGTTGAGAAGTCGTGAGATTCTAACTATTTAGTACGCATTGGAAAACAATTATAAGGTAAATAAATGCAAACAGTTGGAACTAGCGGGTGACGGCAGGCTAGTTGACGGTTAATTGTGATCAACAGCACTTTTTTTGTCTGGTTTCTTTTGGTATAAAGTTTTCGTCTAAAGTTTTTCCCTCGGTGCCGATATAGACATTAATGAATGGTTTATATGCATGAGTGGTTGGTGAAGTAATGAGATATTTAGCGATAATGTTAAGCATAGCTTTGGCAGGGTGTGAAACGACATTACCAACGGGCATGTTGGGCGATGATATGCTAGAAACTGCACCGCAAACCGATTACGACTTGATGCATCCTGAATGGGGTGTGGTTCAAACGACTCATGTAGTAAGCAATCGTGGATACTCGATTCAGAGCAGCACCCATCAACAAAGCACCATCACTACCAACTACGGACGTGGCGTATCGACTAACGATCCACTGGAAGTCTTTCTAAGACAAAACCGCATCGATTTTGAAGTATTGCCGGGTAACCATGTGATGGTAAAGCTTGAGCAGCACGTGAACTTTAAAACAGGTTCTGCTTTCCCTGAACCAGCTTATAACCAATGGCTAGATACGTTGGGCAGCTACCTTGCTCAGCGCCAAGATATTGATGTGGTGATTGAAGGTCACACCGATAATACGGGCACAGATCGAATCAATGATCCGCTATCAGAGCAGCGTGCAAAAGAAGTGAAGGCTCGATTAGAGAGTAACTACGTGTCAAGCCGCTCCATTTATACACGAGGCTTTGGTGAGTATGTACCAGCTTGTACGAACGCCTCTGCGCAAGGCAAGGCGTGTAACCGCCGTGTGGAATTGATGCTGATTGTCGCGAAGTAGTCATTTGAGCTTTCACTCCTAATTTGAAAACGACTAGCGCTAAATAACAGACATAAAAAATCCCTCACATTCGAGGGATTTTTTGTATCTGGCTTTTGTAGTTTTATTGCTTATGCAAACTGCTTTTCTAAGTAAGTCACGATATCTGAAGATTCGTACATCCACTCAGTTTTGCCGTCTTTTTCGATACGTAGACAAGGCACTTTCACACGACCGCCGCCAGCTTCAAGTTCTGCACGGTGTTGCTCGTTGTTTTTTGCATCACGAAGTTCAAATTGAACCGATTGACGTTTCATCGCGCGGCGCACTTTCACACAAAATGGGCACGCTTCGAATTGGTATAACGTGTGCGTTTTTGCTTGCTCATTCACTTTGCTTTGCTCTTCTTGAGAACGCTTCACACCACGTGGGCTGAAAACAAAGTTCAATAACAAGATGACACGACCTAAGAACCAACGGATAAACTTCATAACTCTCTCTACATATTTAAAATTAGCGTTACAATTTGCAGCATTATATACACAAGTTTTGTCAGATGCTCGCAACAAACCGCTAATATCTATTTTGTCCGTTCGATCGTGTGAGACTTAGCCACATTTAGCCCTAAACGCTTAGACAGTCGAGTCAGGTTTGCTCGGTCTGTTTTCAGAACACGGCCTGCTTGTGCCCAGTTAAAATTGGCATCTTCCAATACCTCAGTAATGATACTGCGTTGAAAATCATCCGTTGCACCACGTAACCCTGCAGAGAGGTCGATCGTTGGTGTTGATAATGGCGTGTTCTTCACCTGTGTAGTCGCAATCGGCTGATCTTGGTCGAGTGGACCACAATCTTCTTTAGTGATTGTCACGAGGTTTTTATTGGTGCTACGCGCCAATGCTTTCAATGCTGAACGACTGATCACGTGCTCAAGTTCACGAACGTTACCTGGCCAACCATAACGGTTTAGGAAAGAAAGAACGTCAGAGCGGAACTTAACTTGGTTGATACCAAGCTTACGACGCGCTTGTTCTAAGAAGAAACCAGCCAATAGGCTGATGTCGTCACCACGATCTTTCAGTGCAGGCACCGCGATAGGGTACACACTCAGTCGATGGTATAAATCGGCTCTGAATCGACCGTCTTCAACTTCTTGCTTTAAATCTCGGTTGGTTGCAGCCAGAACACGAACATCAATGGTTTGGATATTGTCTTGGCCAACAGGTTGAATTTCGTTGTTTTGCAGCGCACGCAGTAACTTACTTTGCGCAGCTAAGGGTAATTCACCAATTTCATCTAAGAACAGTGTGCCACCATCGGCTAGAGCAAACTTACCTAAGCGGTTTTTGTCTGCGCCAGTAAACGCACCACGAACGTGACCAAACAATTCACTTTCTACTAAGTTTTCAGGAATTGCAGCACAGTTTACGTAGACGAGTGGGTTACGTTTACGCTGCGATTGGTGGTGCAGGGTACGAGCAACGAGCTCTTTACCAACACCAGTATCCCCATGAATCAAGATATTAAATTCAGACGGTGCGACAACCGCGATGTCGTTCTTGAGCGCGACCATGGTATCACTGTTACCAATCAACTCGCCGCCGTCACGCTCCCACGCTTCAACGTTTAACTCTTCTAATAGCTGCTTAGACTGTTTGGCTTGATGTTCAAGCTGAGAAAAGGTCAATGCCATCTGCATGCTTGAAGCCGCAATCGCTGCTAGTACTTCAAGGTTACGTGCTGGAATATTAGCGAAGACATCAGGTTTTAGGCTGTCTAGGGTTAGCACTCCTAATAATTTGTCACCAAACAGCAGAGGTAAACCCATGCAGGCGTGCATTGGCAGATCGCCATCATGATCGATCAGCAGACCATCAAAAGGATCAGGGAGTGAACTATCAGAATCGAAACGAACAGGAGAGCGAGATGCACATATCTCCGCAAAACGTGGGTGCTCTGAAATGATGAAACGACGACCGAACGTGTCTCGACTGAGCCCTTGCATTGCGATAGGTACTAGTGTGTCACCTTGAAGGCTTAAAAGCGCGACACAATCACACGTAATGGTTTTACGGATGGCATCGATAAGGCGATTAAAACGATCTTGATCGTTCACACCACTTGCAAGGCCAATGGTCATTTCCATGAGGGTAGATGCGGAGATATCTTGCATAAAAAACTCTAACTCTGTGTGTTTATATACATAATAGAGTCTTATTGACCTAAAAAAAAGGTCTTTTTGACATTTTTATAAGATGGGTTTTGAGATTAAAACCAGTAATGACGGGGATTGATAAACTTGGCATCGATTGTGCAGAAGAGTCATCGAAGCCCGATTATAACTCTGATTAAAAAGAGTATTCTTGATCTCAATCAATCAGGTGGTATTAATCAGGTTTTACGATTTTTATGAAACATAAATGAGTCAAAATAACTCAGTTTCTAAAAATAACTAAGGTTTCAGAAAATCGAAAAGTCATTCTTAATTTTTCAAGTAGTCAAAATGACATATAGGTCATAAGACTCAGTGTTCGGAGTAAATTCATGCTTAACAACGCACATATCGAAATCATCAAATCTACTATCCCGCTACTTGAGAGCGCAGGCCCAGCTTTAACTCAGCACTTTTATCAACGTATGTTCACGCATAACCCTGAGTTGAAAGATATCTTCAATATGACTCACCAAAGAACAGGTCGCCAAGGCGTTGCACTGTTTGAAGCTATCGCGGCTTATGCAAAGAACATTGAAAACCTAGCAGCGTTAACAACAGCCGTTGAACGTATTGCTCAGAAACACACAAGCTTTAACATTCAACCAGAGCACTACCAAATTGTTGGTTTGCACCTGATTGAAACACTGCGTGAATTGGCAACAGAAGCGTTCACTCCAGAAGTGGAAGAGGCGTGGACAGCGGCTTACCTTTTCTTAGCTCAAGTATTCATCGACCGTGAAGCAGAGCTTTACCTGCAGCGTAAGCAAGCGGTAGGTGGCTGGGAAGCAGCACGTACGTTCGTGATTGCAGATAAGATTGAAGAATCAGCTCTAGTAACTAGCTTTATTCTTCAGCCAAAAGATGGCGGTGACGTTCTGGATTACACACCAGGTCAATACATCGGTATCGAAGTGAAACCGGAAGGCTCTCAATACAGCGAGATTCGTCAATACTCACTGTCTGATAAGCCAAACGGCAAGCAATACCGCATCTCTGTTAAACGTGAAGGACAAGGTCAAGAGACACAAGGAGTTGTATCTAACCACCTACACGATACGGTTGCTGTTGGTGATGAGGTTAGTCTGTACGCACCAGCGGGTGACTTCATGTATCAAGAACGCAGCAAGCCGGTAACGCTTATCTCTGCAGGTGTGGGAGTTACACCAATGCAGTCTATGCTTGAGTTCCTAAACACGGAAGATAAAAACGAACCAGTACTTTACCTTCACGCTTGTGAAAACGTAGGTCAACACTCGTTCACAACCCGTGTTAAAGACATTGTTACCGACAAAGGTTGGGAAGCGAAAACGTGGTACATGAACAAAGATGAGTCTGCATGTAAAAATACGCATCAAGGTCAAATGGATCTAGCGTCTATCTCTGATACTAAAGGTTTTGAAGAGAGCGACTTCTACATCTGTGGCCCTGTTGGCTTCATGAAAAACATCGTAGAGCAGCTAGATGCATTGAAAGTTGACCGTTCACGCGTTCACTACGAAGTATTCGGCCCTCACGCTAACTTCTAAGATCTCCCGGCTGTTCTATTAACACCCGCCCGATCTATTAAGAACCTTGCCTATTCAAAAGGCCTCACAGTGTGAGGCCTTTTTTTGTTTGGTGTAGCGCTGAATAGATATGTCTCTAGCAAAGAGGGCGCTCTTGATTAAGAGCGCTTCGTCTTTTTCGACATATAGTGAGTATCAAAAAACTCAGGCCAGTACATTTTCACGTAACCGCCTGCAACCCAAATCACTAGGATGGTTGCGATAGTTAGCTCAAAGAATCCGAATTTGTGCAGCCAATACCATTGTGGGTATTCCTCGCCGAAAAACGTGGTTAATCGATGCATGGCAATAGCGCTGATCACGGATGGGAAGGTGACGGCAGCAATTGAAGGTTGGAACTTCAGACGCATTAGGCGGATATAACACAAGTAGATCAGCAGTGTCATGGTGATAGCAATGCCAGCCAATGCGCCTGTCAGAATCGGGTCTGGGTTGTCGAAGTTAACCAAGTAAGCGGCTAAAGATAAGTTAACCGGAGCCGCCATGATAGCGAGTGTTGGTCTTGCTCTGCGAGGAAGATTACCTTCGAACACCAAGCGGTACAACACTACTGGCAGCATAAGGAAATAGATACCAATACAAGTGGCCGCAAGTGTTTCTGAAAAGACGGTGTGCCCGAACTGTGTACCTGCTAAAGAACTACTGATCAAACCCACCGGATATAGAAACCAACTCGGTACAATGTTCGACATTTTGAAGTTGATGATTTGAAAGCTAAAGAACAATACCATCATGGTAAAGTGCAGCAATAGCGCACAGAACCAAACTGGGTAGGCGATGACTGGCGATATCTCGGCTAAATAGTCGCACAGAATCAGAAGTGCCATACTCATTGGTGCCATTAAGCTACCCACTAGTGGGTGGCGTATGTCATTAAGGAAGGTATTAAAGCTCGTTAGATAACGGAGTAAAACAGGCAGCAATAATAGCGCGCCGAATGAAGCGAGGTAGGGGCGAATGATCTCACCAATGCCTGGGATATATAATGCCCAAGCTTGTCCTAACCCAATAACGCCAAGTGCTAAAGACGCCTGAGATGGCGGCACATTTTTTACTTGGGTCAATCTTCTCCAGTTCAACGACTTACTCCGACTTAGTTAATTACAGAATATTGCATTTTTTGCTTTAGTTAGAGTGTGTAGGTCACCCATCAATAGATTTTGAGGGCACTCAACTAATTTTGAGTGGATGATATCAAGTTTAACGTTTGCTTTTTTGATTTTGATACAGAATCGGGAGATTAAGCACGTTGAATGTGTGCTTTTGTTTCATGAGTCATTTGTAATTAACGCACTTCCTCTTGCTGAGGGAGGTCTTGTTGTCTTAGCTTCTCATTTTTCAGCGTACGGTTGAGTAATTGGCTGTAAATTGGCTGCCCACCAAACATTTGAGCAATGATTACCGCACCTAAGCAGGTGATGATTAACGGCAGTATGAGGTAGTAGTTATTGGTCATTTCAATAACCAATAGAATACCAGTGATAGGTGCTCGCACGGTGGCGGCAAATAAGGCTCCCATGCCAGCAATTGCAAACATGCCCGGCTCAATATTCAGTTCCGGAAAGAATGCCGCCGCGATAAGCCCGAACGCATAACCAAAGAGTGTGCCTAGAGCAAGCATTGGTGCAAAGATACCACCCGGTGCACCAGAGCCGAAACAAAGTAGCGTGGTGAGCACGCGCCCTAAGAAGATTAACAGCAGCACGTTTGCGCTGTAGTTGCCATTAGTGATGTTCGGGATGATACCAATACCACCGCCAGTCAACTCCGGTATATAGAGCAGCAATAAGCCAAAGCAACCGCCCAGCAGGGAACCTGTCATTAAGTAGCGTTTACGGTCATTCTTGTGTATTGCCACAAACAGGTCTTGCGAAAGTGTAATCAGCTTATTGAAAATTACACCAAACAGGCCGAACAATACGCCTAACAACAAGAATAACCACAGAGCATCCAGTTCAGGCGGTTGGTATTGAGGCATTGTGATAACGGCAGATTGGCCATTGATAGAACGAAACACAATGTTGGCTGAAATCGCTGAGATGATGACGGCTTTGATCGATATGAGTGAGTAGCGAAACTGTGGTCTCATCTCCTCGACTACAAACATGATGCCAGCCAGTGGTGCATTGAATGCGGCGGCTAAACCACCTGCGGCACCGGAAGCTAATAGTGAGTGGCGAGTGTCGTCATCTTTGACTCGAAAGATATCGGTGACCATGCGACCAATACTGCCGCCCATTTGAACGGTTGGTCCTTCTCGACCTAAAACCATCCCAGAACCTAATGCGCCCATACCGCCAAAGAATTTTACTGGCAATACTCTCCACCATCGAACAGGGCGCATACCGTCCATCGCCCCTTCAATTTCAGGGATGCCTGAGCCTGCAGCCTCTGGAGCAAAGCGATGAACGAGGAAGTAACCAATAAAGGCAAATGCAGCACTAATAAGGAAAGCGGCTAGCCAAAGGGGTAAATAGCTGCCGATTTCATCTTTAAGCCAATCGGTACGAGTTTCTGTGATGAAATGAACCGCGACTTCGAAATAGGTACCCACCACGCCAGCAAGTACACCTACAATACAAGAAAGAAAGAGAACGGAAGCTGGGGTTTTATCCCTTGAGAGAAATTGATTCATAGCATCCCTTGGCATTTTGGCTAGTAGGGACTGCTTAATTTTCTCTCTTCTGGTCATTGAGATAAGGCTCCTGAATAGGTTGAGGCGGGCTTGCCGTAAATTATACGCTTCCTCTGCATATCCTATAGCAACAAAGATGGAAAGTTGAATTTCATTTATGGAATGTGCGTGTTACATAAATGGAATCTATGGGCAATAGTGGAATCGCCGTCACAATTTTGATCGTTTCTCTGGTGGCGGCTTGAATATCCCCAAAAATGAACCATAGTTAAATCGTAAAGCAACATAACGAACCGCAAGGAGAAGTGAGGTTTTACACACAATTTGGATGGATTCAGAAACAAAGTTTTAGTTCCTCGTTAAATGTTCAGGTCGATATTTAAGGCTTCCTGATTCGCGAACTCACGATTGAGTAACGAGGGTGAGGCGTACTGAGTAAGTACGCCTTTAGTCTGTCTGGAGCATCCCATTTCCGCATTCTGCCTCTACTGTCTATCTCTTCTGATTATTTTCGCGCTAACCTTTATCAACGAATCTCAGTGTAAACAATCGATTGGGGTCAACTTTTTAGTGATTGAGTATATACTCCCTTAAAAAGGAGAACTGATATGACTAAAAAAGTTCCTACAAATATTATTACGGGTTTCTTGGGTGTTGGTAAAACGACAGCCATTTTGAACCTGTTAAAAAATAAACCTGAAAATGAAAACTGGGCTGTTCTGGTTAATGAGTTCGGGGAAATTGGTATTGATGGTGCATTGATGACAGATCAAGGCGCTTTGATTAAAGAAGTACCGGGTGGTTGCATGTGTTGTACAGCAGGCGTTCCTATGTCGGTGGGCATTAATGCCTTACTTCGCCAAAAGCCAGATCGTTTATTGATTGAGCCAACAGGGCTTGGTCACCCTAAACAAGTGATTGCAACGTTAACTTCAGAACAATACACACCTTATGTTGATTTAAAAGCGACGCTTGGTTTGGTAGACCCACGAAATCTATCTAATGAAAAGTACACGTCGAATCAGAATTTCAATGATCAACTAAACAGTGCAGATGTGATTCTTGGTACTAAGGTAGACCTTGTTCATGCTGAAGATATCGATGTGTTTAATGATTGGGTGACTGTTCAAACGCCAGCAAAAGTCTTCCATAAGCTAATCCATGACGGCGAAGTGCCACTGGAAGTGTTGGACATTGAAAGAGTGTATGGCAGTGCTTCATCTCATATTGAAGCGCACCATCACGATCACGCTGAACAAGAACCTCAATTCCAACTTCCTCCCGGTGAAGCTTTCATCCGTAAAGAGAATAAAGGACAGGGTTATTTTAGTTGTGGATGGCTGTTTGGTGCAGAGCATAAGTTCGACTTTGATGCACTATTCTCAATGTTGTCTGATTTGACGGCTGAACGTGTAAAAGCCGTGGTGAATACAGACCAAGGTTGCTACGCGTTTAACGTGGCGAATCAAGTCGTGTCAGTCAATGAAATCACACTCGATGGCTTTG
This sequence comes from Vibrio sp. T20, assembly GCF_007858795.1. NCBI lineage: Bacteria > Pseudomonadati > Pseudomonadota > Gammaproteobacteria > Vibrionales > Vibrionaceae > Vibrio > Vibrio sp. T20. Next base: position 86,869 of record NZ_VFEB01000087.1, on the reverse strand, counting down.
AATCTCGACTGGAAGTGATCGACTCACAGCTAATGCCATGGGGCGATCTTGAACAGATTCTGCTCAAGCTGTGTGGCATCAAATAGGGTTTAATCTCTGTTTGAACTGAATAATCGGGTGTTTACTTCGTCGATGGCGTGGTAAACACCGGATTAAATGAGAAAGTTTGCGTTATATCACGATAAATGTGAGATAAATCACTCTAATTACTTTATAGTGCTCGGCTGAAATAAGAATGTAGGCTGTCTGCTTAAGGAACCCGTAACAATGTCATTTTCCTCTCAAGGTTTTGCTCCTGAATTAGTCAAAGCGTTGACTGAGTGTGGTTATGAAAAACTCACTCCAATTCAACAAAAAGCGATTCCAATGGCTCGTAAAGGCCATGATATTTTTGCTACTGCTCAAACCGGTACGGGTAAAACAGCGGCATTCTCATTGCCTGTTATTCAGCACCTACTGAATAGCGGCAAAAAAGCATCTCGAGGAACGGCTCGCGGCCTTATTCTGGCTCCAACTCGTGAACTTGCTGCGCAGATCGCTCAAAACATCAAAGACTACGTTAAATACACTGAACTAAGCGTTTCTGCGGTTTACGGTGGTAACAAGATGTCTTCACAGGTTCGTCAATTAGAGCTGGGTGTGGACATTCTGGTTGCGACTCCGGGCCGCTTGGAAGAGCACTTAGAAGCGGGTAACGTGTCTATTGCTAACCTAGAATTCCTAGTTTTCGATGAAGCTGACCGTATCCTTGATATGGGCTTTATCAATGCGGTTCGTAAGATCATGTTGGATGTAGAAACCTCTCCACAAATCATGATGTTCTCTGCAACGACTTCGACTCAGTTGAACCAACTTTCGGTTGATATTCTACGTAAACCAAAACGTATCAGTGTTGAACGTGAAAACTCAACGGCTGCTACTGTCGGTCACGTGGTTTACCCCGTGGATCAAGAACGTAAAACAGAACTACTTTCTGAACTGATTGGCCGTAAAAACTGGCGCCAAGTGCTGGTGTTTGTGAACTACAAAGAAACAGCGAATGACGTGGTTAAAGAGCTTAAGCTAGATGGCATTAAAGCAGTATTGTGTCACGGTGATAAAGCGCAAAGTGCTCGTCGTCGTGCTCTAGACGATTTTAAAGAAGGTAAAGCGCGTGTAATGGTAGCAACAGACGTTGCGGCTCGTGGTCTTGATATCGAAGACTTACCACACGTAATCAACTACGACATGCCTTTCCTAGCAGAAGACTATGTTCACCGTATTGGACGTACTGGTCGTGCAGGTAAGCAAGGTCATGCTGTCTCTTTCGTTAACCGCGAAGAAGAGTTAACCGTGGTTCAGGTTGAGAAATTGATTCAACAACGTATTCGTCGTGTCGAACAACCAGGTTACGAACCGAAGAAGCGCGACGCTTACATTGAAAAGCTGAACACCAAGTCGGCTTACAAAAACCGCCAAGGTCGTAAGAACAACGCGAACGAAGAGCCTCAAGATCAAGCGAGTGCAGAACGTCGTTTGACTATGATGAAGCGAATTAAAAACCGTCGTAAGTAAAATTACGGTTGGTAATGAAAAAGAGCCACTGTATTGTGGCTCTTTTTCGTTGTGTCGCTAAATACAAGGTCGCTCCTTACAAAGACAGTTCAACAAGCTAAAACACTCAAATAAAAATAAGTCGATAAGGTAATAATATGGATAGCGCGCTACTTTGGGCTTTCATTCCCACGTTTTTCTTTGTGTCAATCACACCTGGCATGTGTATGACCTTGGCGTTAACGTTGGGCATGAGCATCGGTTACAAGCGTACATTATGGATGATGATCGGTGAACTGGCTGGCGTCGCGGTAGTTTCAGTGGCCGCAGTATTGGGTATAGCTTCGATCATGCTGAATTACCCATGGTTATTTACAGGCTTCAAGTTTGTGGGCGCAGGGTACTTGTTCTATTTAGGCGTTCAGATGTGGCGTTCAAGAGGCAAACTGGCGATCAGTACTGATAATCAAGAAGCTCAAGTGAACAATGATTGGGACTTGGTGGTTCAAGGCTTCGTGACTGCAATTGCGAACCCGAAGGGGTGGGCATTTATGATCTCTCTGCTTCCTCCTTTTATCAACAGCAGTAAAGATTTAGCGCCTCAACTGATGATTTTGGTGTCTATTATCTTGGCTTCTGAATTTGTTTGTATGACTCTGTACGCGACAGGCGGTAAGAGCCTTAAACACATGCTCGGCAAGGCTGACAATGTGAAGTTGATGAACCGTATTGCCGGCACGCTAATGATGGGCGTGGGTGTATGGTTGTTCGTGAGTTAATTCTGCTTTAACGACAACGGGTAGAGAGATCCCCGACTCAGTCGTTCCTCCTTCTCGAGGATGACGCGTGCTTGGGATGATGAGTACTTAGGATTACGGTGAGTTTTGAAAATTCGGATTCTTACTTAAACCAAAGAATGAATAGAATATAAAAAGAGCGATAGGGCAATTAGCCTTATCGCTCTTTTTGATTTTACTTAGCTAGCGAACAGAAACTAGATAGCAGTAAGATTGCTGACCTTAGCTAGATTTGCTTATTAAACCGCGATTTCACCACCGTCTTCACGGCGAATGACAACTGTCGATGCTCTCGGGCGAACATTGCCTTGAGTTTGAGCCGTTGCATCTTCAGACGATGGCCAGTTTGCTGGGTGTTGAATGTTCACAAACAGTGATTTGAAGTCTGGGCTGATAGTAAAGCCAGTTACTTCACATCCGTTTGGACCCACAAAGAAGCGTTTAAGCTGTGCTTGGTTGTTTGCATCAATCACCGCGCTGTTGCCTTTGTCATCCGTTAATTGAGATGGAACAACAGCCAGCATTTGGTCATTGGTGTAGCCGGTTACTTCGTCTGCGCCGTTATCTGTCTGAATCCACAGGATGCCACGAGCATCAAACGCTAGGCCATCAGGGCTCGCGAATTGGTTCATGTCTGTTAGACCAGAGCGGTTGATAGACTTGTCTTCCGCTGCAGGTGAACCGAATACAAAGATATCCCAATCAAATTCGCCTGCCGTTTTGCCTTCATCCCAACGGATAACATGACCAAACTTATTGTTTACGCGAGGGTTCGCTGAATTGGCTTCTTTACGCTTGTTGTTATTAGTTAGCGTTAGGTAAGCGGTACCTGTCATTGGGTCTACAGAGCACCATTCAGGGCGATCCATTGGCGTTGCGCCTACAAGGTCAGCTGCGCCCGCTGTATTTACGATAAGTGCTGCTTGAGAGTCAAACGTATCACCTAGCTTGCCACCGTTGGTGGTTTTGCTGCTTAATGTTAGCGGTAACCATGTGCCCGAACCATCGTCGTTGAACTTAGCGACGTAAAGCGTGCCTTTGTCCATGTATTTGTCACCCGCGCTTAGGCGGTTGCTTGGCTCAGCGTCACGTGGGTCCCATTTCGCTTCAGAAACAAATTTGTATAGGTATTCGAAACGAGAATCGTGGCCAGAGTAGAATACGATCGGCTCGCCTTCGGTTAGCCTACCAAACGTACAGCCTTCATGACGGAAGCAGCCCAGAGCAGAACGTTTCTTCGCACGAGAGTTTGCTGTGTATGGGTCGATCTCAACAATGTAGCCGTGACCGTGTGCTTCGTTACGGTAATCGTCCATTGGAGAATCAGCGGTTGGTGTCACGTCAAAGCGTGCGAACTCGTCCAAGCGTTCTTGTTTGTCACCAGAAAGTGTGTCCCAACCGTAGCGTGTTTTGTCAGTAGCGATGCCGATACGTTCTTGAGCTGGTGTCGTTGTCCCTTTATTGACGAAGTAACCTGGCCAGTTCTCTTCACAAGTTAGGTAAGTGCCCCAAGGTGTGTAGCCGTTGCCACAGTTATTTAATGTGCCGCGAGCTTGGCTGCCGTCTTGTGAGAATCTGGTTTTGGTAAACTCACTGTGAGCGACAGGGCCAGATAGATCCATGACTGTCGCGCCTGTGTAGCGGCGGTTAAGCGGATCGTCGTCGACCATTACCCATTGGTTGTCTTCAAGCTTAACGCGAACAACACTCACGCCGTGTGCGTTAATCTCTTTGCGTACTTCATCAATGTTAGGACGAGCGCCTTCATTGTATGTCGGGCCGTTAGCGTGCAGGGCTTTTTGGTCAATGTATTCGTGGTTGATCACCAACAAACCATCATTGCTGTTGCCATCAAGCGGGAAGAAGTGCATGCCATCGTGGTGCATTCCCAGTGCATTAGCTTGGTCTTGTGCGTTGTTTGTACCGTCTTTTAACCAAGCATTACCTTGCTTGTTAAGTGGCGTGCCCCAAGGAACGAGCACTTGTGCTGTGTAGCCTTTCGGTACGACAACACTGTCAGTCAATGAGCCTTTAACCGATTCAAACGCTAGAGTTGCGGTGCTTTTCTGCGCGCCCGTTGCTTGCATTGTTGCGGCGTTAGCTGTGCTGTGACCCGCTAAACCAAACGCGCCAAAAGCGGTCATTGCACTGATGCCTAAACCGCCTTTTAATACGTTTCTTCTTGAAAGGTTTGCATCTAGAACTTCTTCGAAGGGTTTGTTTTTGCTCTTGTTAAAACGAGTGCTATCAAATGTTTCCTTGCTCATCTCGACTGCTTCCTATTGGCTGATTTTATTATTCGTTATTCATGACTAACCCAGTTATTAACTAATGAGTTAATAAGTTAGGTCAATGTGTGACTAATCGTGAAGCAGTTAAGTGACAGATTTTTATAGATTTGATTAAGGTTTTGTTTCTGTAGCACGAATTTTGCCATTAACACGCTCATGCAATACAAAACTCTTGGGGATTGGGTTAGAACTGTGTATAAATGCTTAATCAAATGAAAAGAGAGACAGTTATGAAATTAGATAAAATCGAAAACAAAAATCGTCGCCTACGCAAAAAGCTATACCTAGGTGAATTCGCGATTCTGGGTTTTGAAGTAAGCTGCAAGACATCGATTACTGATTTTGACCAATACGATGTGTTCATTGATGAGTTCATCGATTTCATCGACAGCATCGGCCTATGCTTTGGTGGCGGTGGCCTTGAGCTGTTTGAAGGTTTCTTGTGTTCTATCGAGCGTTACCGTTCTGTAACTGAAGCAGAGCAACTGCAAGTTGCACAGTGGCTTGAAGCGCGTGCTGAAGTGACGAAAGTTGAAGTCAGCGAGCTTATTGACGCAAACTACGCGTTCTAAATTGATGTTGTACTGTTAGCTTTGCTTAGAGGTCTACACGGCTTTTAGAACGAGCAACCATACACAAAAACAGAGGCCGAATCGGTATGTCGATTCGGCCTTTTTGTGTTTTCTTCCTTTCTTATTCTCTTTTTAATGTTTCCCTCTTGCTTTGTGAATCGATCAATTTCTCTTAGATATCAGCGTTCTATGGCTACTTGTCTGGGCTGTAATAAGTTTGGATAAACTTGTGAGACTTTTATGAGAATTCAATGAAGTTGCTGATAGATTCGATCGCCATTCTTAGAGTCAACAACACCACAGTTCGTGGCTGACTAGATAACACGTATTTCGATGTTATTGATTCGCCAGTCACGAAAGGACTCGATAAAGGATGGAATCAATATGAATAAACGTACTCAAATCAGCTTAGTGATCAGCTCGGCTATGCTGGCCTTCGGAGCGGCTCAAGTTCAGGCTGCTGAGCTTGAAGTCACTGTCACTAATGCAACGAAAGGGATCTACTTTACGCCAATCTTAGCTGCGGCTCATGACTCAAGCTTGTTCATGTTTAGAACAGGGGAAACCGCTTCTGCCGAGTTGGAATCCATGGCGGAAGGTGGTGACATCTCAGGCCTTTCTGGTGTCATAGCTAATGCAGGTGGTGTAGTAGTAGAAAACCCCGCTAGTGGCATTCTTGACCCAGGTGTCGCGACCACATTCGATATTGATACGGGTGATTTAGCTTACTTGTCACTAGGCGCGATGTTGTTGCCGACCAACGATGGTTTTGTTGGATTAGACAGCTGGAAAATCCCAACTCAAGCCGGTACCTATAAAGCCACACTGAATGGTTATGATGCAGGTACTGAAGCCAATGATGAGTTGGCTGGTAGTATGCCAAATCCGCCTTTCATTACGTTTGGCGCTGGTGGTACAGGTGTAGAAACTGCCGTGTCTAACGCTAAGGTTCATATTCATCCGGGTAACATTGGTGATAGTGATGCTGCAGGCGGTATTAGTGACCTCGATAGCAGTAGCCATCGCTGGTTAAACCCTGTGGCAACTATCACTATCGTCGTGAAGTAAGGGGGATGTATGAAAGCTAGAATTTTATTTATCGCTGCTTCTGTCGCCGTATTGGCCGGTTGTCCTGATGATGACGATGATTACTACCGTTACGATGTGAGTGTTACTAACCTCACGCCCAACCAACCCATGTCGCCACTCGCAGTGCTGACGCACAACACCAGTTTTGATCTGTTTGAAATCGGCCAAAGTGCTTCCGTTGACCTTGAATACTTAGCTGAAGGCGGCAGTAATGCTGAACTCCTAGCGCTCAGCGACAGCGACGCTAATGTTTATCAGGGCATCTCAGGAAATGGGCTGATTCTTTCCGGAGAACAAGACACGGTGTCTATTCGTGTCGTTCTAAATCAAGAAGGGTACATCTCCGTTGCTTCAATGCTAGTCAACACCAATGATGCGTTTGTTGGTGAATCTGGTTTATCGCTGAAATCGTTAGCGGTGGGTGACACGTTCACGATGAATATGAATGTGTGGGATTCAGGAACGGAGCTCAACGACGAGCTTGCAGAAACCATTCCTGGGCCTGCTGGTGGTGGGGAAGGTTTTAACAGTGATAGAAACGACACCGATGTCGTCAGCTTCCACTCTGGTGTCATCAGCCAAGATGATGGTCTAGCTACCTCTGCATTAAGTGGCAATCATCGCTTCCTTAACCCCGGTGCGCGAATCACTATTACTCGCACTGAGTAACTGGTTGAACACACGATGAAAGAATTCCTGCTCTGTTCCGGTCAATTGAAAGGTGGGCAGACTCCGAATAGAGCAGGGATAATGAACAGTGCTGCGGTAAATTTGATGGCAAACATATTGTTAGTTGAAGACGATGACGACTTGGCCGAGCTAGTGCAGATGCACCTCAAGTTCCAAGGGCATGACGTTGTAAGAACCAACTCAATTGAAAAGGCTCAAGCGCTATATCAGGGAAGCCAGTTTGATTTGATCGTGCTTGATCGAGGCTTACCTGACGGAGATGGTCTCGATTTCTGTCGATTGTTACGTCAGCAAGAAGACTGGAGGCCTGTTCTAATGCTTACAGCAAGAGATACTGAGCTAGATAAGGTGTCGGGTTTAGAAGCTGGGGTTGATGACTACATAACCAAGCCTTTCAGTGTGCTCGAGTTTCAAGCTCGAGTAAGGAGCGTACTGCGTCGCTTAAGTCACTCTGAAGCAACAGTGAAAGATCCGCAATCAACCGAATCCGTAATGAACTTTGGTGGGCTTACCATCCAACCTGAGCGTCATCAGGTTTCTTTGAATAATCAAGATGTCCCACTGACAGCAACCGAGTTTACGTTACTGCACTTTTTAGCCACCCGACCGGGACGTGTCTATAGCAAAGACGAACTGCTCAATCACGTTTGGAATACCGATCATTCTGGTTATCACCACACGGTGTGTAGCACGGTTAACCGCTTGAGAACTAAGTTGGCCATGCCGAATAGCGACGATGATTTCATTAAAACCGTTTGGGGTGTTGGTTATAAGTTCGAGTCGAAAGTTTAGACCTATGTGTCGCGTCCTAAGCTTAAGAGCCATCGAGGAGAGAACATGAGTTTCAAATCGCGTTTAGTGTTGTTTACCAGTTTGTGGTTTCTGCTCGTGAGTGTGGTGATTGCCTACACGTATCATTGGCAAAAAGAGACCATAGAACAAAGAACTAAACAAAGCTTACACAAAGAGCTCGCGGTTCACATGCGCGATGATAACCCTCTGATGATTGGGACTGACTACAACCCCAAAGCCCTTAAATCCATATTTCATACCTTGATGTTGATTGGTCCCGATTTCGACATTTATTTTCTCGACAGCCAAGGAAATATCACGACGCACGCTGCGCCAGAAGGCACTGTGTTGGCAAGCCAGATAGACTTAGCACCCATTAGACAATTTTTAAATGACGAGCCTTATCCGATTCTTGGCGAAGACCCGATCAATCCTGATTCTCGTAAGGTATTTTCCGTTGCTGCGATTGAAGAGTTGGGTTCAACAGTTGGGTATCTGTATGTGTTGATTGGCAGTAATCGCCATACCGTGATCGCTAATTCGCAAGTCGACACACCTTATATGGCGCTAGCAGGACTTATGCTGATCTCTATCTTAGGTTTTGCGATTGGGGCTTACCTGCTCGTGAAACGCAGCCTCTTAAACCCTATCGAAGAAGTTACAAACAAACTGCAGCAGCAAGCAGAACAAGATTTCCGTCTTGACCCCAACTTCATTCATCAAGTACCGGAGTTGGTGCCGATTGCACGCTCTTATCAGTTGATGGCGAAACACATTCAACAGCAATTCTTACAGCTTGAATATCAGTCATCACATCGCAGACAAAGCTTATTGCAGCTCAGTCATGATTTGAAAACGCCATTGTCGAGCGTGTTGGGTTATCTAGAAACGTGGAAGATTCAAAACCCGCAATCAGACCCATTAATTGACGTTGCTTACCGCAATGGCAATAAGTTGTCTGAACAGCTCCATTCACTGCTCGACAGTGCCAAACATGACAATTCTGTTCCTACCTATCAATACGTGTCGATAGATTTGAATGGGTTACTGAGTGAGTGCTTAGAAACGATTCAAAGTCAGTACCGCCATAAAGATGTCGAACTTAAGGTGGATATGCCTGATGGAGTAAAAGCGGCTGGTGACAGTGACTTGCTTGAAAGGTTGATTTTGAACTTGTTAGACAATGCGTTGAGGCATAGCCCAAGTGGAACAGCAGTTTCACTGAGTGTTGATTTTGAACCGGATTCGAAGCGGGTGAGAGTCGTGATTCACAATGAGGTGGAGCAGGAAGCACCGAATGGTTCATTGGGCATAGGAACCAAGATCGCTCAGTCGATACTGATGTTGCATCACAGTGTGCTAGAAACAACAAAGGCAGAGAACTCATTTCAGCAAAGCTTTTACTTGCCTTCGATATAGTTCTTTCTGCCTTTGGTATTCGCTGGGCTGTTTTTGAATTGCAGCCAGCTAAAGATTAAGCAAGGTTACGCGTCTTTCTTCTCTTCGTTGCCTTCATTTACTTTTGCGTAGAAGTGAAGCAACTCAGTTAACTCTTTAACCCAACCGAATGCATCTTTAGGTGCGTTCTTTAAGATCTTCTCTACTTTTTCGCAGTGCACTTCGATTGCGATTGCTTCTTCAAGGTTGAAAGAGATTGAGTAGAAGTGCCAAAGCAGTAGGCGAGTCATGCGCTCGATGTTTTGTTGTGAGTTATCCGACTCAGAAAACGCTAGGTTTACTTCGCCAAGCGCAATAGCCGTCATTCGCAGCATCGCATCGAATTTTGCCGACTGCATGCGCTCTTCACTGGTTACTTCTTCTTGTTCGAACGTGAACAATTCTGTCATTGCGTCTTCAGGAACAAGGCGATGGATCATTCTTAAACTAAATTCTTCTAGTTCATGACGAGGCATGGTGATTAAACAAGTTAAGGTGTAGTCGCGTTGCATGGTGTTCTCTTGAATCAGCAAAAAGGTCGGACAGTTTAATGGAGAAGCGAGCTTAGAAAAAGCAGATTTTAGATAAGCCTACCTTTGCAGGCTTATCTGGATGCCGCATACCTGAAAACTAGCGAAAATGGTGAATATAAAAAGCGCTACGCTTTACTATGACTTGGCGGTTGGTATTGCATGGACTGGTCGTTTCTCATAAAAATGTTGCTCGCAACCAAACTGCCAATGCAAATCGAACCAAGGGCGAGCCAAGTCATCGCATCGGGAATCTCGTTAAAAAGCGGGATGGCTAACAAGGTTGCTACTGCGGGGGTTGCACTGCCAAAGGCGGCAGAACGTTCAGCCCCTAAGGTATTGACCGCATAAAGGTAAGTGAACGCCGCTATTAAACCCGCTCCAACACCTTGTACCATTGAATGAATGGCTAGCTCTGCGAAAGGCCATTGAGCGAAAGGGGTATCCATTAAATGGCTAGGGAGCTTTCCGGTGAGGATAAGCAGCACTAACAACAAAGTAGAGCAGAGAGAAATAAACCCTGCACTGACCAAAGCATCTAGGTTGGCGACACGGGCAGAGATAGTGAAGGTTGCCCACATTAAGCTCCCGCACAGGAACAGTAAGTGACCTTTGGTGTATTCAAAGTTGAAGCTGTTTAAGCTACTCCCCAAAAACAACAGTATGCCGAGCAAAACCAGACCTAAACCTACAACACGGTGTCGGCTGAGTGGTTGCTTAAAAAAGAGTACTGCAATTCCTGTGACGAACAGCGGAAGTGTCCCCGGAACTAACGCACTGCCATGTGATACGGGGACAAACTGCATGGCCGTTCCGGCAACAAGTAGATAAGGCAATCCGCTACCCACAAACATACCCGTTAGATATCGTTTAGGGACGACTGCAATGGCGCAGCGTGCTTTCCACATCAACGGTAATAGCACCAAAGCCGGTATGAGAAATCTTGTGAGAGCGATATCTGCAGGTGTTAAATCTGAATTCGCGCCGCCTTTAAGAGAAAGGAAAAAGCTCGCCCAGATCAGCAGAGTGACGGTAATTGATAGATAGCCAAGGTTCATAATAAACAATGAAAGTGAATGATGACTAATTATGGAGGAGAGCTCGTGCCTCAAGTTGGCAAGTTTCGTTCTAACTTGACCTATCATTGAGGATTTCTGCTAACATTCTTTCAATTGTTAACGAATTGAACTAATGAATGGCTTTCACTATGGACAGAATTGATAGACATCTTCTCGAGTTGCTGCAAAAGGACGGTAGATTGACCACAGCAGAGTTAGCTGATGAAGTCGGCTTATCCCCGTCACCTTGTGCTAGACGTATCAAAAGGCTTGAAGAAAAAGGCATTATCGACGGTTACCGCGTGAGCTTATCTCGAGAGAAGGTGGGTGTGGCGATGAGTGTGTTTGTCGAAGTGAGCCTAAACAACCACCAAGAAGTGTCGATCGATAAGTTCGAAGGTGCCATTGTCGAGATGGAGGAGGTGATCAGCTGCCATGTCGTTTCTGGCGCTTATGATTATCTGTTAGAAGTCGTTAGCTCGAACCTGATGGCCTATGAAGCGTTTACCAGAAAGCTTCAGCGTCTCTCTAACGTTAAAGACATCCATACTCATCTAGCGATAAGACAAGTGAAAGGCAATGCGCCGCTTCCTGTTTACACCGACTAAGCAGAGGGAAAGTGTGAGTGTTATCGAGTATAGTGAGCTGAAAACGAAATGGTTTGATCTTTGGATAACAATGCGAAGGTGACAAAAGATCTTCCACAAAATGACAAAATCACGGCAATAAAAAACGGAGCACCTCGTGAAAGGTACTCCGTATATGATAGGTGCAAAACTTAGTGATACTTAAAGTGAGAGATTGAACAATCCCCAGTTTGTGCATTAATTCTGAATGAAAAAGCATGTGAATGGTAATCCACACCATCATTCCAAATTGTTTCTCCAAATATCTTACATAGCTCTAGCTCACTTACTGAACCGAACTCTTCCATGTGTTTAGCTACAGATAAAAGTTTACCTCTTATCTCTGCAGTCCATTCCGTGTTACTCAAGCAGTTGAAAGCCATAGTCTTTTGCATATTACCTAGCCAAAATGTTTCTTGTTATTAAGTTATATGAAGATTCATGATAACAATTTTCTGGCGTTTGTAAATCTATTTTGTGATGAATATCTCACATACTCGCTTGCATTGGTCGGAAATTGAACTTCATTGTTGATAGTTAGCACATTAGTTTTACAACTTATTGATAAAGCTTTGATTAGCGAGCTCTTAGAATATTATGAACTGGGTAGAACATATTTATCGGAAAAGTCCAGTCGAACAGTGAGGTGATCTAATGGTTTCTTCAGTTTGATACATCGCTTACCGGTTGGTTTGTGTGGCGTGCTTCATCAAGCATCGTAGCTTCTGTACGGTATATTGTAGACAGCTGCCGAAATTTTTCACTGAGTGTATAGAGATCTCGAGAGAGTGATTGTGAGCTTTGTACGTGCACCTGCGCGCTTTCTGTTTGTCTCGGTAGTTTTGCTCTAGCACAATGTTTAGCGACGGCTTGCCAAGAATGTGTGAGAGACTCAGCCCCATCTAACTCGGTAGACACAACGTATGCCTGTTTTAATAGAACCTCAGAGACATTGTAAGCGGTATTCATATGACTATTGAGCTGTACATTAAACCTTTGTTCGTACTTTGCCCAAAGCTTAATGATCTGCTTTTTGGTGAAATGTTTGGATAACAGCGTTTGTGACTTGTAGGTTGAGAGAACTTGGTTGAATTCTTTGGTGTATTGGTTGTAACGTCCTTCAAATGAGAGCTGGCGATCCAACAGTATTTGCCAGTTTTCACTGCTACATTGGTTTGCTAGCACGACATTAGTACTCAAAGGTACACACACAATGATAACCTTCACCCAAAAACTCATGACTTTCCTCTACTTACCGCGTTCTCTATATAGAGTATAGATGAGCAGCAGCATGAGTTGATGTACACTTGAACCATACCTAAAACGGAAGAGCTGGTGGATTTGATGAAAAAAGCGCTGATCGCTTTACTTGTGTTGTTAATATTGGGAGGAGGAGCTGCGTATTACTTCTTGATCATGAATAAAGACCCAATTCCACCAGAGAAAATAGAAGAGCCAGCTGTAGAAGTTACTCAGCAGTCAGAATCTGACCTTGCACCCATAATGGATCTTCAGCCTGAACCAGAACAGACGGAATTTTACGTTTTGGATAGAAAGCTTGAAGTGGTAGAACAGCCTGAAATTGATGGGTTGATAACAGATTATCTCTACAAAGGTGAAAAGATCGAAGTGTTAGAGAAACAAGGCGAATGGGCTCGTATCTCTGATTATATTGTTCTCAAAGAAGGTGGCCCGCAGACAGCTGAATGGGTGTCTATGTCAGGTCTATCTAATGATGAAGTGATTATCTCAGAAAAAGAAAGCAAAGAGATATTAGATTCCTATTTGGTTAAGTCTGATGACCTCAAGATTCATCAAGAGAAATTCCGTAATTCGGTGGCTAAACTGATCTCTGAAGGGGAGTGTGTCCCAAGTGATTTTGAAGAACTCGGCGGGTGGGTGAAATCGGTTAAGTACAGCAATCGAGATGTTTATTTTATTTATTGTGGTGGGTTGTCCCTTGAAAATAAAATTTATCTTGACGTAAATACAAATGAAATATTTATGAGGTAGAACCCCACGCTCTATTTATTAATAATGTTTACTTAAGCCCACTCATAGATTGAGTGGGCTTTTTTTGCCTATTCATAATGTTCAGTTTTCCAATCCAGAACGTTAATTATATTGAGTTTTATATGGAATGATAAGGAACCATTTATTAATGGCTAATAAGAGTTTTATTATTATTACCATGATCAATCGTTTCAAAATCTCACTTTGCATTCTTCTTGAAACAAGCTAAGAAATATGGGTTTATCTCTTGTTAACAATGACTTATCTACTTGGTGATAAAGTTGAAAGTAAATAAATCTTTTTGATATCAGTATCTTGCATTAGTTTACATGTTTGCAACATTTCATTGGTTTTGAGAGGGAAGTCAAGTTTTTAATCATAAGATATAAATATTTTCCATTTGTAATAATATTTTTTGATTTTGAGTTGTAGGGTTTAATTAAAGCAAAACGTAAAGTTTAATTATCAACTAAGACATTATCTTATTAACATCATTGTTATTTAATTGCTTGTAAGGGATGGAACCATTAATGAAAAAGCTTGCTTTAATTACAGGGTCAAAAGGCGGTATCGGCTCAGCAATTTCCTCTAAATTAGTTGCAGACGGTTATCGTGTCATCGCGACTTATTTTACAGGAAACTACCAATGTGCATTGGAATGGTTTAACGAAAAAAAATTCACCGAAGATCAAGTGAGATTGTTTGAATTAGATGTTACCAATACTGCGGAATGTGCGCTGAGCTTAAGCAAGTTGTTAGAAGAAGAAGGCACTGTGGATGTACTGGTCAACAACGCAGGTATTACTCGTGATAGCGTATTTAAAAAGATGGATGCTGAAGCATGGAAAGAGGTTATCGAAACGAACTTAAACAGTTTGTTCAACGTGACTCAACCTTTGTTCGCTCCTATGTGCGAAAAGGGTAATTGTCGAGTCATCAATATCTCTTCCGTCAATGGTCTTAAAGGTCAATTCGGACAAACTAACTACTCGGCAGCGAAAGCTGGAATGATTGGTTTCTCTAAAGCTTTGGCTGCGGAAGGCGCTCGTAGTGGCGTAACAGTGAACGTAATTGCCCCTGGCTACACAGCAACTCCTATGGTTGAGCAAATGAAGCCTGAAGTACTGGATTCAATCAAGAACCAAATCCCGATGAAACGCTTAGCAACACCTGTTGAAATTGCGGACGCAGTGGGCTTTTTAGCGAGTGAATCTGGCGCGTACATTACAGGCGAAACATTGTCTGTGAATGGCGGCTTGTACATGCACTAATTGGCGAAACTGAAGGGAATGGAATGATGGAAAAAGTATTTATTGTTGCAGCTAAGCGCACTCCTATTGGTGCATTCACCGGGTCACTAAAAAACGTATCTGCTGGTGATTTGGCTGGCGTTGCTATCAAAGGCGCACTTGAGTCTGTCGATCTTGCGTTGGATGCGATTGATGAAGTGATTGTCGGCAACGTGATTTCGGCAGGTCAAGGCATGGGGGTTGCTCGTCAGGCTTCCATCTATGCAGGGTTACCTGAGGAAACACCTGCATACGGCGTGAACATGATTTGCGGCAGCGGCATGAAATCAGTGATGGATGCAGCGGCGCACATCAAAGCACAAGATGCTGAAGTCGTTATTGCTGCTGGCGTTGAAGTCATGTCTCAAATTCCTTTTGTGGTACCAGCGAGCGTTCGTAACGGTCACAAAATGGGTGACATCTCAATGAAAGACTTACTGGTTGGTGATGGCTTAACCGATGCGTTTAATCACTACCACATGGGCATGACCGCTGAAAATATCGCGAATACGTTGAATATTTCTCGCCTTGCTCAAGATAACTATGCCCTAGAAAGCCAACAGAAAGCAGTCGCGGCGATTGAAGCGGGTAAGTTTAACGATCAAATTGTGCCTGTAGAAGTTAAGCAGCGTCGACAAACTGTCACTTTTGATACCGATGAGTACCCGAAGTCAGACGCAACCTTCGAAGGTCTACAAAAGCTTCGCCCAGCATTTGACCGTGAAGGGTCTGTCACTGCGGGTAACGCTTCGGGCATCAATGATGGCGCGAGTGCAATCATCTTAGCGTCTGAATCGGCGGTAGTGAAACATGGTCTAACACCTTTAGTGGAACTGACCAGTTATGCACAGTCAGGTCTGGACCCAAAGATTATGGGGTTAGGCCCAGTAGAAGCCGTTTCTAAAACGCTTGATAAGGCGAATCTAACTCTAGAAGAAGTAGATTTGTTTGAATTGAATGAAGCGTTTGCAGCACAAGCTCTTGGCGTAATGTACCAATTGTCAGAGCAGCATGACTTACCGCTTGATGAGTTCAAGCCAAAGGTCAATGTGAATGGTGGTGCAATCGCGCTTGGCCATCCTTTAGGTGCTTCAGGCAATCGAATTATTGTTTCACTCATCCATGAAATGCTTGAACAGAAAACGACTTATGGCGTTGCTTCACTCTGTGTGGGTGGAGGAATGGGAACCGCTGTTTTGCTAAAAGGTATTGAAGGTTAGAGCCTGATATATCGGTAGCAAGCTTAAATATCGGATCAGCTTTTCAAAGCATCGTGAGTTAATCGATGAGCGTTGGCTGAAACGATAGTGACACAAATTTATTAAACTATGTATTCATCAGGAGTTACTTATGTACACGGATATTTTCAAAACAATTACTGACCAAACTGAAAAGCAATTTGAACCGTACTTAAAGTTCAACAAGTTGGTTGCAAAGAACGTCCAAACGATGACTGAACTGCAAATGAATGCAATGCAGACTTACACGGACATGGGTCTTGCGCAAATGAAAGCAGTGACTGAAATCAAAGACGTGGCTAGCCTAACGGCGTTCAACAGCCAGCAACTAGCAGCGCTAACTCAACTGTCTCAACAGATGATGAGTGATAGCTCAAAAATGCAAGCTGCTGCAAAAGAGTTCAAAGAAGATGTTGAAACACTAACAACTGAAAACTTGAAAACAGTTACACCTGCATAAATTTAATCGCCATCGAGTTAGCGCAGTGTTTACTGTGAGGCTCGGTGGCGATTTTCCGATTATTGGAGTCATGTTATGTTTCAACACTTCTTTTCGGACTACCTTGTTAAACTTCAACAAACGAACCAGCAATGGTGGGAAAGCTTTGAACAAAACAAGGAAGCCGCGCAATCTCCCCTAAACCAAGCGATGCAAGAATTGAACTTTGATGATGCATCAAAAATCTTCGAGCAAGCCGCTAACCAACCCGCCGTTCTACTTCAGTTACAATCTCAATGGTGGGAACAGCAACTTAAGATCTGGCAGAATGCCGCGCTGATGGGCAACACCGAGAGTGTTATCTCAGAAGACCGCAGCGACAAGCGCTTTATTGATGAAGCGTGGAAAAACGACCCGTTCTACAGCTTTATAAAACAATCCTATTTGTTATTCAGTAAAAGCTATATCGACACCATCAACTCGATCGAAGGTATTGACGAAAAAACCAAAGAGCGAGTGGCGTTCTTTTCTCGTCAGGCAATCAATGCACTTTCTCCAAGCAACTTTATTGCAACGAATCCAGAGTTGATGAAACTGACGCTTGAGCGAAATGGTGAAAACCTCCTCGATGGATTAGAGCAGTTACAAGCAGACGTTGAAGCAAGCGCCGATATACTCAAGATCCGCATGACCAACAACAACGCTTTCCGATTGGGTGTGGATGTTGCGAACACCGAAGGTGATGTTGTCTTTCAAAACGAGCTGTTTGAGCTGATTCAGTACCATCCAAAGACACCGCAGGTTAACGCGACGCCTTTGTTAATCGTTCCGCCGTTCATCAATAAGTACTACATTCTTGACCTTCGTGAGAAGAACTCGATGGTTCGCTGGTTACTTGAGCAAGGACATAGCGTATTCATGATGTCTTGGCGCAACCCTGGTGAAGCGCAGAAAGACACTGAGTTTGGTGATTATGTTACGGAAGGCGTGGTTAAAGCCGTTGCTGCGATTGAAGACATTACCGGTAAAGAGCAGATTAATGCAGCAGGTTACTGTATTGGCGGCACAGTGTTGGCTTCGACGGTGGCTTACTACGCTGCAAAACGCATGAAGAAACGTATTAAAACCGCGACGTTCTTTACCACCTTGTTGGATTTCTCGCAGCCGGGTGAGGTGGGCGCCTATATCAATGAAACGATCATCAACGCCATAGAGAAGCAGAACGATGGCAAGGGCTATATGGATGGTCGTTCGTTGAGTGTGACGTTCAGTTTGCTTCGTGAAAATAGTCTGTACTGGAACTATTACATTGATAACTACCTCAAAGGCAGCAGCCCGATGGAGTTTGATCTTCTGTACTGGAACAGTGACAGCACAAACGTGGCGGCTAAGTGTCATAACTTCTTGTTGCGAGAGCTTTATCTAGAAAACAAACTGGTTCAAGACAAAGGCGTGAAAGTGGGCGGTGTTTGGATTGATCTCAATAAGATAAAAATACCAAGCTACTTCATTTCAGCCAAAGAAGATCATATAGCTCTTTGGCAGGGGACTTACCGTGGTGCCTTGAATACCGGTGGCAACAAGACGTTCGTGCTGGGCGAGTCTGGTCATATTGCGGGTATTGTTAATCACCCAGACAAGAAGAAGTATGGATTCTGGCTTAACGATAACTTAGATGATTCTGCAGACGAGTGGTTATCGAATGCGACTCACAATGAAGGTTCATGGTGGACACACTGGAATCAGTGGCTCCAAGGTTTTGAAACTGAAGAAAAAATCGAACCTTTCAATCAAGGCTCAGAGCTTAATCCTGTGATTGGCAAGGCTCCAGGTAACTATGTAAAACAGGTACTTCCTATCGTCGATAAAGAAAACGTTGATACAGAAGTTGCTAAGAAAGACGTACCGGAAAGTGAAGCTTAGAGTACGTATACGTATTTGAAAGTAAAAGTACAGAGCGTCAGATAATAAAAAAGCCACTGAAATCAGTGGCTTTTCCTATCAACGCATTATCAGAAGTAACTGGTAGACGTTGATGCAATCTCGATTATTAATCGATTTCTTTGTCTTTACCCATAGATAAAATCCAAAGAGAAACGGCTGCAACACCTGCGAAGCCGCCAAGAATGATAACTGGCATAGCGCTGTAACCTAGGATGTGCCAAATTACGCTTTCTAAAGTACTCATTCAATCGCTCCTTATTGCCAGCCTTCAACGCCGTGCATGTCTGGTAGTTTGTGTGCAATACCTTTGTGACAGTCTACACACGTTTTTTCACCAGAAGCTAGCGCAGTCGAGTGTTGTTTCGCGCTACGAGGGCTCTGCTCTGAGAAGTCCATGTAATCGAACTGGTGACAGTTACGACACTCAAGTGAATCGTTCTTTTTCAATCGAGCCCATTCGCGTTCCGCTAGGTGAGCACGACGTGCTTTGAACTTTTCTTCAGTATTGATGGTTTTCGCAATAAAGTGTGCGTATAGCTCTTTAGATGCTTGAACCTTACGAACAATTTTATCTGTCCATTCATGAGGTACGTGACAGTCTGAACAGATAGCACGAACACCAGAACGGTTAGAGTAGTGAATTGTCTCTTGGATTTCAGCAACGATAGGTGCGTGACAGCCAGAACAGAACTCTTCCGTGTTAGTTGCCTCCATACCCGTGTTGAATGCACCCCAGAACAAAAGACCACCCGAGAAACCCAAGAACAAAACAACGCCTACGGCTGCTTTACTTGGTGTCGCGAGTCTTTTCCAAAACGCTTTAAGTAATTTTATCATATATAGCCTCTCTTACAGTCCGGCTACGATTAACGCAGTGAATCTACAGGTTTGAACTCGTTCTCAACTAGTGGCTTAGCATTAGCTTGAGGTACGTGACACTGTAGACAGAAGTAACGACGAGGTGATACGTCTGCAAGTACCGCATCTTCACGGTTCATGTAGTGAGTTACACTCACTTTAGTAGCACCCATTTCTTTTGCGTTTTTCCAGCTGTGGCAAGAAAGACACTTGTTAGCGTTAAGAGAAACTTCATAGCTACGAATAGTATGAGGCACTAGAGGTGGTTGGTATACGTAGTCACTCTCAAGTACTTGGTCACGAGGGAACTTTTTGAAGTCATCTGCTGCGCGAGTTGCTTCAAGTTCACTTGCACCACGTAGAGATTCTACGCCACCAATGCCGCCTGGGTTATCCAGTTCAGCTTGAGCTTGAACTGCACCAGCTAGCAAAAGACCAGCTGATAGTAGAGCAGTAATCAGTTTTTTCATGGTTAATTTCTCCGCCTAAAGGCTAATTCTTTGAGAGGACTACTTTTTTCAAAAGCGTGAAAAAAGTAGCCGCAATATTAGATACTTAAGATCGTCTCTCTAAGCCTAGGGCTTAAGCGACTTTAGTGATCTTAACTGGACACTTCTTGTAGTCCGTCTGTTTAGACAGAGGATCCGTTGCATCCAAGATCAACTTGTTGATCAGAATTCTTGCATCAAAGAATGGTACGAATACCAAGCCTTGTGGTGGACGGTTACGGCCGCGAGTTTCAACACGCACACGAACTTCACCACGTTTGTTTTCGATAAGAACTTCATCACCACGGCGAAGACCACGAGCTTTAGCGTCAGCAGGGTGGATGTAACAAAGTGCATCCGGTACTGCTTTGTAAAGCTCTGGTACACGACGAGTCATAGTACCTGTATGCCAGTGCTCAAGAACACGGCCTGTACATAGCCACATATCGTATTCTTCGTTTGGTACTTCTGGTGGAGCTTCATATGGAGCATTGATGATCAGCGCTTTACCATCTGGTTTTCCGTAGAAGTCCCAGCCAGAGCCTTTCTTAGCGTATGGATCTGAACCTTCTTTAAAGCGCCATAGTGTTTCTTTACCGTCAACAACTGGCCAACGTAGGCCGCGTACTTTGTGATAAGTATCGTATGGTGCTAAATCGTGACCGTGGTCGCGACCAAATGCAGCGTACTCTTCGAATAGACCTTTTTGAACGTAGAAACCTTGTGCTTGTGCATCGTCGTTAAGCTCTTGAGCTTCAGACAGAGGGAACGCATCAACATTGCCGTTTTTGTAAAGCACGTCGTACATGGTTTTGCCACGGTACTCAGGCATTTTCGCAACCAGTTCTTCCCCCCAAACTTCTTCAATAGTGAAGCGCTTAGAGAACTCCATGATTTGCCATAGGTCAGACTTAGCTTCACCTACTGTTTTCACTTGTTGGTACCAAGCTTGTGTACGACGCTCAGCGTTACCGTAAGCACCTTCTTTCTCAATCCACATTGCGGTAGGAAGGATAAGGTCAGCAGCTTGAGCTGTTGCTGTTGGGTACGGGTCTGAACAAACAATGAAGTTGTCTGGGTTACGGTAACCAGGTAGACGCTCAGTGTTGATGTTTGGACCAGCTTGCATGTTGTTGTTACACATTACCCAGTAAGCGTTGATCGTACCGTCTTTCAATGCTCGGTCTTGAGCAACAGCGTGTTTACCAGGTTTTGCTGGGATAGTGCCTTCTGGAAGTTTCCAGATGTCTTCTGCAATCTTACGGTGTTTAGGGTTAGCAACCACCATATCTGCAGGTAGACGGTGAGAGAACGTACCTACTTCACGAGCTGTACCACACGCAGATGGCTGACCAGTTAGTGAGAATGGGCTGTTACCTGGAGTAGAAATCTTACCTGTTAGAAGGTGGATGTTGTACACAAGGCTGTTCATCCATACACCACGAGTATGTTGGTTCATACCCATTGTCCATAGAGACATCACTTTGATGTTTGGATCCGCGTATTGCTTAGCAAGCTTGATCAGGTTCTCTTCAGATACGCCTGACATTTCAGATGCTTTTTCTACTGTGTACTCAGCAACCGATGCTTTGTAATCTTCGAAAGAGATTGCAGTCATTGCGCCTGAGTTAGGGTTTGCTGCTGCTTTCTGTAGAGGATCATCATCACGAAGACCGTAACCGATGTCTGTTGTTGCTTGCTTGAAGTTCGTGTGTTTGTTCACGAAGTCCCAGTTAACTGCATCGTTTTGGATGATGTAGTTTGCGATGAAGTTTGCAATCGCAAGGTCAGACTGAGGGTTGAAGATGTAACCAGTGTCTGCAAGCTCAAAAGAACGGTGGTAGTAAGTAGACAGTACGTTTACTTGAACGTGTGGGTGGCTTAGACGACGGTCTGTAATACGAGTCCATAGTACTGGGTGCATTTCTGCCATGTTTGAACCCCACAGTACAAATGCGTCTGCGTGTTCAAAGTCATCGTAACAACCCATTGGCTCATCGATACCGAAGGTACGCATGAATGCACCTACCGCAGAAGCCATACAGTGACGAGCGTTTGGATCGATGTTGTTTGAACGGAAACCCGCTTTCATCATCTTAACGGCTGCGTAGCCTTCCATTACTGTCCACTGACCAGAACCGAACATACCAACACCTGTTGGGCCGTTCTTCTTAAGAGATGCTTTCCATTTCTCAGCCATCACGTCGAACGCTTTGTCCCAAGATACTGGTGCGAAATCACCATCTTTATGGAACTCGCCATCTTTCATACGAAGAAGAGGCTGTTCTAGACGGTCTTTGCCGTACATGATTTTTGAAAGGAAGTAGCCTTTGATACAGTTAAGGCCTTTGTTTACCGGTGCTTCTGGGTCGCCTTGAGTCGCAACCACTTTGCCGTTTTGAGTACCTACTAGTACCGAACAGCCCGTACCACAAAAACGACAAGGCGCTTTATCCCACGTGATTTTTGTTTGATCAGAGCTAGCAATCAGATTGGTTGCTGTTGCTGGTAGTGTCACACCTGCAACGGCTGCCGCTGATGCAGCTGCGTTTGCTTTCACAAACGCACGTCTTGTCATTTTCATACTTCACCCTCAAGTTGAGAATTGTTGCTTCCAGTTTCTAAATCCGTTTCTTCTAGTCCAGTTTCGATTTGGTGATAAACCAAA
Source organism: Vibrio sp. T20 (assembly GCF_007858795.1). Classification (NCBI taxonomy): domain Bacteria; kingdom Pseudomonadati; phylum Pseudomonadota; class Gammaproteobacteria; order Vibrionales; family Vibrionaceae; genus Vibrio; species Vibrio sp. T20. The sequence goes on along the minus strand of NZ_VFEB01000087.1, from coordinate 64,517 downwards.
GCTGTCCCTAAAACGTTCTTAATGTTGTTTATTGCTTCGATGGTGTCCGTTACAAAACCTTGGTTTTCGGTTTCTAGGACCACGATGATTTTGCCTTCAGGGCTATCTCCGTAGATTTCAGCGTTATCGAATTGCTCGATCTCTGCTTTGATCTCATTGAGATGCTCTGGGCTCACATGCACGACTAAACTTGATATATGCACTTCATTTAGTGCCATAAATTGCTCTCGTTATTTTTATTTATGCATTACTCACAAGAATAGCTGAAGTAGGGCAAACTGCTACGCAGGCTCCACAACCGTTACACTCATTTAACTCGATTTTTGGTAGAGCAACACTGCCTGCTCTAAGTTGAAATTGAATGGCCATAGGTTCACACATGTCACCACAGCTTCGGCATTCAACATTTTGTTGCGCTAAACACTTATCAGAGATACTTGCTTTTGCTTGCCAAGGCTCTCCTTGCTTTGGCGTAAAAATGGGTTCAGGACAAACGTCTGCGCATTGATAGCAGAACGTACATTCATCAATTGAGAAATCGACAGTAGGAAACCCACCATCGCCTACAATGATTATCTCAGTCTCACAACTCTCGATGCATTTACCGCAACGAGTGCAGTCATCTGCAAAGCTTTCTAGGTTTTTAATCCAAGGCAAACGAATCTGGCTTGAATCAACTTTTTGCCTAGAAAATAGACGGCGTTTTGATAGATCTACCACTAGATACCCATAGATGTTGCTAAGATGTTGTAATTGTAGGTCATTATTCCATTAATATCTTGTAATTTGTCCTCACAAGTAGTGTAGTTTTAGAAACAATTGTATAAATACCCCCTTAGGGCTAATTGGGGGCATATATTGTCTCAGATCAATAAATTACGAAGCGAGTGATCACATATTGAATGGAGCTATGATTTTTGATGTGTGACAATACGTCTTGCTGGCAAGTCATTTATCAATAGGAAGGCTCTTTTGCTTATAAAACCGGTTTCATCTGTAACGAGTACGATAGCTAAGTCACTGCTATCTATACTGCTGTTGTCGGTTACTACGACTGGCTTTGCTATCTTTACATTGGCTTCAAGTCTGAATGATGCAGAAGCGGTGAATGTCGCAGGTTCAATGCGAATGCAGAGTTACCGTCTAGCCCATGATATTCAAATAGAATCAGTTGATTATGATTCTCATATCCGTGAATTCGAAAGCTCTCTTTACTCACCGTCGATGACCAATTTGGTAAGTTGGGAAGTTCCGACAGACATCACAGAAGACTACTATCTAATCATTGGCCGTTGGCATGAGCTGAAACGTGTATTGAACAGTGAAGACCGCAAACACTATCTCGTGTTGGTTGAAAACTTCGTGACTGAAATCGATGGCTTCGTTTTTAAGCTGCAAGAGTTCTCTGAAGATAAGCTGATAAAACTGGCGTGGGCTGGTGGTATTGGTTTAGGCGGAATTCTGGTCATATCTCTTTTTGTTGTTCACTTTGTACGTAAACAAGTTGTTAAACCGCTACATGCCTTAGTTGGAGCCAGCCAGCGAATTAAGAACAGTGATTTTGAAGTAGAACTCAAAGTGACCAGTAGCAACGAAATGGGCATTTTGACTAAAACCTTTAACTCGATGGCGAAAGATCTCGGCGTGCTTTATCGCAATCTTGAAGATGTAGTAGATGCTAAGACGGTAGAACTACAAAATGCTAACCAGTCACTGCAGGCACTTTATCACTCGTCACAAGAGCTCACGGTGACACGTATCGCGCCTGAAAATTTCCGAGCTATTCTGCAGCACCTAGTCAGTCTAGAAGGAATAGAGTCGTTAAGGCTTGAGATAGCTGATAACTCGGGTCGTTCATTGATTATGGATGAAGGCTACGATTCGAATTTAGATTACGAAAAGTTCGAGATGAAGCTAGATGATAACGAACTCATTCTCGGTTACTTGTACTGTTCGTATCACCATGGGCATTCTACCAAGGCGTTGATCGAGAGCTTTATTCAACTGTTATCTCGAGCTATTTATTATAATCGTGCCCAAAAGAAAGCCGAACAGCTTATTATTATGGAAGAACGAGCGACGATCGCACGTGAGTTGCACGATTCACTGGCTCAATCACTATCCTACTTGAAAATCCAAGTTACATTATTAAAGCGTGTGATTGGAAAGTTACCAGAGCAGCAACACAGAGAGCAGTCAGAACAAATAGCGTCGGAAATCGGTAACGGTTTAGCAGACGCCTATACTCAGTTAAGAGAGCTACTCACCACATTCAGGTTGACCATAAAAGAGGGCAACTTCGGAGATGCTTTGAGCACCATGCTTGAAGAGCTCAGCGAAAGAACAGATGCAAAGATTAACCTAACCAATAATCTTTCATCCATAGAGCTTGATGCACATAGTCAGGTTCACTTGCTTCAGTTGATTCGTGAGGCAACAATAAATGCAATAAAACACGCCAATGCCGACTTGATAGATGTATGCTGTATCGATGAGGACGGTGAAGTATTAGTCGTGATTAAAGATAATGGAGATGGCTTTGACTCAAGTAGTTCTAAGACGAACCACTACGGGATGAGCATTATGCAGGAGCGTGCGGCAAGACTGAATGGCGACTTAACGATTGAAGCAGCTCAAGGTGAAGGCTGTACAGTCATATTGAAATATAAAAGTTTGAAGGAAGTTAAAGTTGACGATTTGTAAAGTAATGCTGGTTGATGATCATCCATTGATGCGTAGAGGTATAAGTCAATTACTGAGCTTTGAAGATGAATTCGAAGTGATTGCAGAAGCAAGTAACGGTACTGAAGCAGTCGCTCTTGCCCATGAAGAAGAACCTGATTTGATCTTATTGGATCTTAATATGAAAGGTATGTCTGGACTTGATACGCTGAAAGCACTTCGTACTGACGGCTCAAGCGCAAACATTGTAATCCTGACTGTCTCTGATAGCCCTGCAGACATTGAAGCGATTGTAAAAGCGGGTGCTGATGGTTACTTGTTGAAAGACACAGAACCCGATGAGTTAATCGAACTGCTTAAGCAAGCACACAGTGGTGACAAGGCATACAGCAGTGTGGTTGCTCGTTACTTAAATGACGCAGGTAGCCGTAATGATATCTTCGACCAACTGACTGAACGCGAAATGCAAATCCTTCAAGAAGTTGCGAAAGGTTACCGCAACAAACAGATCGCTGATCACCTGTTTATTTCTGAATCGACAGTTAAGGTACATATGAAAAGCTTGCTGAAAAAGCTGCAAGTGCCTTCACGTACTGCTGCCACGGTTCTGTATCTAGAACGCTATGGTGAAATGAAGTAGGGCTTGTTCCTTTGAAATAAAACTATTTCAAGCCTGACTGCTTATACGTGTCTCGATAGTCTTAACGATGTTGAGACAGTGATATTAAAAAGGCGCTGAACTTATTAAGTTCAGCGCCTTTTGTTTAAGCATTTTATATCGATATTGGTGTTACTAAGTAGCTGTGCTTACTAACGTTGGCTTACGCTGCCATAGGAACCAATACAAGCGTACCGAAGATAACCGTAATAAGACCACAGATTACAGGTACAGACGTACGTTTTACTACTTCAAATGGGCTGATTTTACCCATACCAGATGTCGCTACAATTACACCAGATACTGGCGAAATGGTACGGCCTAGGTTCGATGCTTGAAGCATTGGGATGATTAGGAACGCTGGGTTCAAGCCCATTTTCGCAGCCAGTGATGGAGCCAGTTCTACGAATGCATAGAATGGCGCGTTACCAGAACCTGTCGCGATAGCTGCAGCCACCGTTAGACCCGTCAGGATAAGCATCAATGCGATACCGCCTGCGCCTGCAGATTCAGCAAGACCGATTAGGTTATCAATCGCACCAATAGACATTAGACCTTGAGCAAATACGCCTGCCGCAACCAACAGCATTACCACGCCTTTGAACGCGTCAGCCATACCTTGGTAGCAAGAGTCTAAATCTTCTAATGTTTTCTCGCCGTCAAACTTCTTAACAACGTAATCGATGACCGCGCCCACGAAGATAGAACCTACCACAATGGTGTAGATATCAAGTGAAAGCCCTGGAATCGTACGACCGTTGAATAGGAAAACGCCGATGATAGGTAGAAATGGAAGTGCAGCGTAGAAAGCTGGTGCCGTTGTTTCGATTTCAGAAACGTCAACTTTTTCCATTGGTGTGTTTTCTTTCTTATCTAGGTATTTGTTCCAGAAGAAAGCCGCACCCGCCATCACGATGATCGCACAGATAGAAACAGGCAGTACCGTTTGAACAGCAAACACATCAAGAGACATGCCTGACTTTTCTGCCGCGATTACCACATCACCAGAGGTTGGTGAAAGAATGATGGCTGCAGGTGATGCACAAACCGCAACTGCCGCTGGGCGAGAAATACCCATTGCCGTCATCATTGGGAATAGGGTTGCCATCAATAGTACACCGAGACCCGTTGCAGAACTTACTGCTAGAGACATTAGACACGCTACGATGTAAGCCGCAACAAGAAGTACGTAGGGAGATTTGATCGCAGCAAGTGGTTTAGAGAACTGTTTCACTACCACATTGTTAGCACCAATGTGCGTCATGTAAGAAGCAAAACCACAAAGAAGCATGATTTGCATGCCTAGGCCGCCCCCGCGGTACTGAAGCATGTATTTAACAAATTCTAGTGAGTCGGTAACCATGTTACCTGTTGAAGCGACTTTAGCTGGTAAGACTGTGTGACCAATAAGGCCGGTGATAAGAAGTAGGGCAAGGCCAGCAGTTAGTAATACACCCGCCGCTTTATAGCCTTTTACAATAAAGTAACCAACAGCAATAGTAATCACTAATCCGATCAAGAGCTCTAACATAGAAATCTCCACAAAGTTTAAAAAATATAAGAAAGTGTTTCAGAATATGACAATGAATGTACAGAAAACTGCACTGTGGCACGAGGCATAGTTGAGGTTGATATGATCTAAGACAAACATTTTTTTCGATGTTAATTGTGGTTGTAAATCGTGATTAACTACTGTTGTTTAGATGTTAATAAACAAATTTTGCGGCTCGTTAGAATATAACTTGGATCACCTTTGATTGTTCTAGTTGCATATGGAGGTTTGGTTTTATAAATCGTGAGTGTTTTTTGTACTTTGGAAGGAAACGTGTAACGAAGTGGGTATTTATCGGAGTAAAGAGGTGAGAATCTTAGCTTTGACGATTACTAGCTTTGACACTTACTTACGTTTAACGCCTACTTATTTTCCTAAGTAAGCGTTAAAACACAAGCTAGCACTAAAATATAATTAGGGTTAAAAATAGCGAGTGAGTTTAGTTCATATCAACGTCAGGAATGTCATTTGAATACGTTGACAGCTCAGAGCAGACTACCTTCTTACAAAAATGAATCATCCCATAACGCGTCACCAGTAAAAACTCTTCTCTATTCAATGGAATGTAAGGCATGGCGTCAGACGATAGTGTAGAACCTTCACTTATCATGACTTTTTCGTAAAACGACAACTCGCGATTCGGGATGATTTGCTGGTGTTGGTTCTCATCCAGTGAGATGTCGTGTTGAGTGACAGAGTAAGATCCTGATGACGTAAAACCGACTTGCTTGGTCGACACGTATAATAGGTCATAACTGTCATTCTTCTTAAATTCGATGTTAATAGAAGACTGGTTATGAATCATATTATTGGACGGGTTAATAATTGATGCTGTATTTGCTAAATAATGCCCTTCAAGGTGTGATTTAGGAATAAAAGTAGAAAGCCAGCCGACTAATACGCCAAGCAGTACCACAAAAATTGCTGTATTCGTTTTGTTATTCACAAGTCACTCCTTTAAATCCTGCTGGAAAGCTCAGAGATTTTCCTGAATTATCGATGATTATTTTTCGTCCCTTATATTCATAAAGCGTGACGTTGAATAACTCGTTAAAAGTGAATTCGTCGGATTCAATTTTACAAGAGATAAAATGCTGGCCCACGAGGTCTTCGCCTAGGCTATTTCTATCTAAATAAGAAAACAAATAATGGGATAAACCTGCAGCCACTACAAATAATGCAACCAGCGCTACTACACTGTTTGTCTTTTTCGTCGCGGCCGTTGTCTCGGTTGTTGAATTTTCTGTCGCTATGCTATCTGTCGCTGTGTTGTCTTCAGGTTGATTCGTTTCTTGTTTGGGTTGCGATTGAATTTTACGCAGCGCGTGTTCCTTGTCTTGTGTCACTTGTCCTGCAAATCGGTAGCCTTTACCGCGCTCAGTGACGATGATCATCCCGCTCTTATCTTCTAATGCTTTTCGGCAAATCGAGATGGTCTGCATTAGGCTGCCATCTTCAACGTAGATACCTTTAGACACCCACACTTGTTCAATCAGAACTTGGCGAGTGATCACCTCATTGGGTCTCGAGATAAAAAACTTAAGCAGCTCTGATTCATTAGAACCTATTGGGTAGGTACGGCCCGTCTTAAAGTGATGGATTTCACTCTCTTCTAAATTGACCTGTATATCATCATTGATAATAAATTCAGCAGACATCTGCGTTCTCATTGTTATAAGCGTTCTAACCTAAATATAACAAATCTTACAACAAACATAAACTTACTGATTTCATCGTCTTTGATATTTAAGTAACTGAATTTATGTTGATTATTAACCTAATTAGATTTCCTTATATACCTTTTTGAGGTTGTTTAATGCGGTTTCAGGTGCTTGCCGTTAGTAGCTATTGGATCATTAACAGGTGACGCTGATTTAGTGGGTGTGGGTTAAATGCTCAAATTTCTTACGTAGTTTTATCAACGTGTCATTCCAACTTGTGTTGCCTTGCTCTCTGCGAATAACAGTCGAACTTACCTCCGACTCAACCGGCAACTCAAATAACGATAAATCGCACGACCACACCAGTTAAATGCGAAAACTACGAAGGAGCTGTTTTGAACGAATTCAATAAGCCATATCTATGTGGACTAATTACGCTTGCCTTACTCGGCTGTCAGTCTGAAGACTCGACTCAAGAACCTGTTTCAGTATTGGTTCCTTACAACATTAATGAACTACCAAAACCGAACGACGGATATGGGTACGACGACGATGGCACCATTACCGGAGTCGGTGAGCCCGCTGCCGCGATGTCATCGACCAATGATGCTTATTATCAGGACTATAACAATTCATACGCAGCCCTAGACGGTTGGGGGCTTTGTGCGGAACCGATTTTAATTCCTTTACAAAGTGTTAATTCTGATAAGCGTTTTCCACTGAATAATGAAACTTTATCGGGGAACGTGGTGTTAATTAATGAGTCAACTGGTGAGGAAGTTGGCACTCAAATATCAGCTGATGGTTCTAATATTATTATTCAGTGTAAATCAGGATTAAAAGAAGATACGACTTATTCGATCGTTGTGACTGATGGAGTTAAAACTGAATTTGACGAACCTTTAAAAGCAGACGCTAGCTTTGATCAATTAATATACTCCGAGGCACAATTTAATAACGACAAAGAACAAGATCTCCACACTCAAGTTATCAGCGCTATAAGCTCATATGAAGAGATATATCCGGGTAAAGGAATTCCTGTATATGCCGCACAGTTTAAAACTCAGAGTTCTTATGCTCTCTTGGATGCGATGAAATATAACCATGAGGTATTTGGAAGTTCTTTTACTAGTCAGTTAAATCCGATTACAGAACGGAAGAAAGATTACGATCTCTATACCAAACAGCTTAAGATTCCTTCCTATTTACCTTTTACTAAAGCAAGAGAATCAGAATGTATCATTGATGAGTTTGAACCGAAGGATAACTGTCCTCCACTTTACGAATGGATTACAAACATCGATGGTGGTTTCCCTACGGAAAGAGTCCCAACTCCGAAGATAACCGAAGAGTTAGATATAACTGCAGATATTTATGTTCCTAATGGATGGGACAAAAGTAGTCAGTTACCTACAGCAATATTTATTCATGGTGTTACGGCTGAACGCGGTACCGCTTCTTTGATGGCTGCGGAATATACAAAAAAAGGTTACGCCGTCGTTGCGATCGACATGCCATATCATGGTGAGCGAATGCGGTATGACATTAGCGACCCAGAAAATCCAATAGAAATCAGTGCTCGAGCAAACAAGGCGTTCTTCATCAATATTGATTCCCCTTTAGCACTGCGTTCTAACCTTCAGCAATCAGTGTCTGACTTTTTAGGTCTTCGTTATGCGCTAAGCCAAGAAGCTTGGGTGAAAAAAGATGACGTTCACTTAATTGGACAATCGCTGGGTGGAATTATGTCGGTAATGGTGAGTGAGTTTAGCCAAGCAAACCCTGATTTTCACTCGGATACTAATTCTAATTTCGAATTCAATACGGTGAACTTTGTTGTTCCGGGGCAGGGGCTAACCAATTTGGTTTTGTCTTCTCAAACCTTAGGTCCTGAAATGTCAGAAGGGGTTAAGAAATCCCCAGATGTTCAGCGCGGTATTGCTGAAACTGTGATACCAGATACATGTACAACAGAAGCAACGAATCAGCAGTGCATTGAAGCGCTTCGGGAGTTTGTCGCACTTTCAACAGATAACGCGCTGCTTGTGAGTCAGCTGGAGAATGACATATTTGATCTTGTTGTAACTGACCTTAAACAAGGGGTTCAAGCAACAATTGATAGTGCTGACCCTGCTAGCTTTATCTCTCGCCAAGTAGCTGCTGAGCAACCAACTCTTTTGTTAGCTGCCGTTGGAGATTGCGGGGAAACCTGTGACGTTGGTGTTGATTATGTCCCAGATAGCGTAATTCCGAATACCGCGCCAGATAACATTCGTACTGGTACTGAACCACTGATTACTGCGCTTGGCTTAGACCCAATTACAGGTACATCAGAAAATATTGATGAAAAGCGTGGAGCCGTGAGAACAACTACCGGCGGACATGGTACGTATTTGTTCCCCTATGAAGGTCCCGTTGATGAAAATGGCTTGCCGGGCACACCAGGTGAAAACATGTCAGACGTTCGTGAAGCGGTGGGCACTCAACAAATTGCCGTTGCTTCTATGGTAATGAGTGACGGTGCAGTAGTCGTCATTAATAACGAAGATCACATCGAAGCAGAGGTGCCTCATAATGAAGAATAAACTCTTATTGGGCACTGTAGCTGCTATTGTTCCTTGCCTGACTAATGCGGCTGGATTTCAACTTAACGCGCAGTCTGCAACAGGCTTAGGCCGTGCATTCGCCGGTGATGCTGTGATGGCAGACAGTGCCGCGATTGTCGCTAAAAACAGCGCTGCAATGGCATATATCGACCAACCTATGTTGTCTGTAGGTGCCATTTATATAGATAGTGGTATTGATGTGTCTAGTGTTAGCTACACACCAATGAAAGGCGATACAGAAACACTCGATGATCAATCTCTAGACGTAGGGACATTAGTTCCAAACCTTCACTATGTTCATCCGATTCAAGGCTCTAAATTTACCTTAGGTGCCACTGTGCATTCTAACTTCGGTACCGATGTTGAGTTTGATGAGTCGTTTGAAGCGGATGAGTTTGGTGGAAAAACGGCACTTTCCAGTATCAATGTTGGTTTCGCTGTGGCTTATGAGTTGTCTGAAAAAATCAATTTGGGCGCAGGGCTAGATGTTATTTACGGTGAGGGTGAAATATACCGCCAAAACTTGTTAAACGTAGATGCCGATGGTTTCGGTTTGGGGGCTAATGTTGGTGCGACCTACCAAGTCAATGAACATAACAAGGTTGGTATTACTTACCGTTACAGCCCAGATATTGAAGTTGAAGGTGACATTACCAAAGGTGGTGTCCCTGCCGACAAGATGAATGTACCTCTACCAGACACTCTAGAGTTTTCCGGTTGGCACCAGCTCAACGAACAGTGGGCTTTCCATTACAGCTTGCAGTGGGTGAACTGGTCTGAATTTGACTCGCTAACATCTGACTCTTATGACGACTCAATTAAAGAGTATCAATGGAAAGATGCAGGACATATTTCCGTCGGTGGTACATACACCATGTCCAAAGACATCGTTCTACGAGCGGGCTACATGTACGACATTTCCCCAACTGACGAACTCACATCGTTATCAATTCCTGATGTTAACCGTCATTGGTTCACATTCGGAGGGACATATAACTTCACGGCCGCCAGTTCTGTGGACATTGGTGTCGGCTTTATCATCGGAGAATCACAAGATATTGACGAAAGCCTGACGACGATTCCAGGAACGAGTTCCAATATAACTGCAGATGTGAGCGCTGACGCTGTTTTACTTGGTGTTCAATATCAACATCGTTTTTAACTTTTACTTTGGAGTTTAGAACGAAAACTTTAGGAATCATATAAACATTGCTGGGCTCGACAGTGAGTTGGGCCCAATTCTCATTATTAGCTGTTTTAGCATTATTTAAATAGCTGGAAGCTCATTAAGTAAAAAATAGCTGCTTAGAAAAACGTTTAATTCAGATGAATTTGACGGTTATGGTTATTAAAAATGAAATTTACAAAGCTTAGTAAAACAATCTGTTTGGCTCTGTTTGCCTTACATATCACTCCCTCATTTGCCGAAGACTCGCCCCTGATTCCAGTGACCATTGAAAAGGCTCACAAACAAGCATTCACTTCTTCAATCAACGAAGTTGGCAAAATTAGAGCAACAGATTCTGCTGCATTGACCTTCAGCGCTTCCGACAAAATTCTCGAAATCCATTTCAAAGATGGAGATTCGGTTAAGAAAGGTGAGCTGATTGCTCAACTAGATAACACCAAAGCGAAAGCCGATTTAGATAAAGCTAGAAGCTCGTTAGCGTTAGCCAAGTCGAAATTAAAACGGGTACAAGAATTACTAAAGAAACAGCCTGACTCTATGTCTCAGCAAGATGTGGAAGAACTGGGAGAGCAGGCGAATCTAGCAGCAGCTGATTTCCGTCAGAAAGAAGCGCTGATGAATGACTATTTGTTGGTTGCGCCATTTGATGGGCAGCTAACAAATTTTACTCACTCAGTGGGTAGTAAGATTGATAGCTCAACTGCGTTGGTGAGTTTGATCAAACTCGATCCTGTCGAAGTTCAGTATTCAATTGGACAGTCTGACTTGGGTAACGCAAAACTAGGTCAGAATGTTTCCATCCAAGTTGATGCATTTGTCGATAAAGCCTTTTCTGGCGTGGTGGATTACATTGCGCCGGCGGTGGACGAAAGTTCAGGCCGTGTAGAAGTACACGCGCACGTGACTAACCCAGAACATCGCTTGGTTCCGGGTATGTTTGCCAAAGTAAGTCAGATGACGAGCGAAGACTCGACGCAGATGGTGGTTTCTCAAAATTCCGTTCAAGCAAGAGATGCGGAGCGCTTTGTTTGGGTAGTGAATGGTGAAAAAATCGAGCAACGCATTGTGGAATTAGGCGTAAATACTAACGATGGTTACGTTGTTGTAGAAAAGGGCTTAAAACTAGGTGATAACGTCGTTGTGACGGGGCAACAGAATCTCAAGAAAGCCTCACTAGTTAAGGTAATGAATCCAAATGCTGAACAAAAAACGGTTGAGTTAATCACAGAGCCGACAGACAAAGAGAACACTCAGCAGACTGCTGAGCCTCAAGTAGAAAAGACCGCAACACAGGTGGATGAACCACATCCGATTGAGCCTTCGGTTGATTGGACTGAAGCATCAAAAGGTGTAGACGAAACGATCCGCGAAAACAGCGAGCAAGCAGAAACAAGCTCGACTGTTGAGAAATCAGTAAGCGAAACTCAAAGCAAGGAAACATTAAGCAAGGAAGCCGCAACGAAGGAGAATTTGAATGAAGCTTCCTGAGATCTGTATTAAGCACCCGGTGTTTGCTTCTGTACTGAGCATCACCATTGTTTTGCTTGGGCTTCTGTCGTTTCAAAAGCTCTCAATCCAATATTTTCCTGAACATAAAACACCGTCAGCAACGGTAACAGCAGCGGTCAATGGCGCCAGTGCAGAGTTCATGTCGCGCAATGTGGCAGATAAGCTAATTACCGCCGCAACTGGCCTCGACAGCGTGAAAACCATGACGACGGACTGTCAGGAAGGAACATGTAATCTAAAAATTATCTTTGAAGATGACATTGATGACGTCGAATACACCAGCTTGATGAACAACCTGCGCAGCAGTGTCGAAGCGATTGGTGATTTCCCGCCGAGTATGACGGATAAGCCAACGGTAACGGATGATTCTTCTGACACCAGTATGCCGAGTAACATCATCACGTTTGTGAATACAGGCAAGATGTCTAAGCAAGATATGTATGACTACATTAGCCAGCAAGTCGTGCCCCAGTTTAAGCACATACAAGGTGTGGGGGGGATTTGGGGGCCGTATGGTGGCAGTGAAAAAGCAGTTCGTGTGTGGTTACAACCTGATCGAATGATGGCGCTTAACATGAGTGCGTCAGACGTAGTCGGTACATTAAGCTCATACAACGCGACGTTTACCGCGGGTACTATCAAAGGTCAGGTGCGAGATTTCTCCATTAACCCAGTCAACCAAGTGACTAGTGTTGATGATGTACGAGATTTGGTGGTTCGTGTCGATAACGGCAAGATCATTCGTGTCGGAGATATTGCTGAAGTCAAAATGGGCGAAGAGAGCCTTACGCCGAGCATTCTTCGTGTAGATGACAATTTAGCGATGTCGATTCAGGTACTGCCACTGAAAAGTGAAAACCCAGTGACGGTTGCCAATAAGGTTAAGAAGCAAATAGACGTGATTCAACCTCAGTTGCCTGAAGGCATTGAGATGAAGATGGTCTACAACCAAGCTGATTTCATTAAAACCGCAATTGACGAAGGCTTCATGACTTTAGTCGAAGCGATTGTTCTGGTTTCAGCGGTCGTGGTTTTATTCCTTGGTTCTGTTCGTGTGGCTTCGATTCCGATCATTACCATCCCAGTGTGTGTGATAGGTGTATTTGCAGTCATGCATCTACTTGGGTTTAGTATCAACGTGCTGACTATCTTGGCCATCATTCTTGCAATTGGTTTAGTTGTCGATGATGCCATTGTTGTGGCTGAAAACTGTTACCGACATATCGAAGAGGGCGAAACCCCTTTTAATGCTGCAATCAAAGGGTGTCGAGAGATCGTTTTTCCTGTGATAGCGATGACGCTCACGTTAGCGGTCGTATATCTACCTATTGGCCTGATGTCGGGCTTAACCGCCGATCTATTTAGACAATTTGCTTTCACATTAGCTGCTGCAGTGATCATCTCAGGGTTTGTTGCTTTAACGCTCTCGCCCATGATGTGTGCTTACTTAATGAAGCCAGTTACAAAGCCAGCAAGGTGGTACAAAAAAGTTGATGCGAAGCTGAATGTTCTGTCTGACTTGTACACCAAAGAACTGGGCAAATGGTTTGAGCGTAAAACACTGATGAGCTGTATTGCTTTGGTGTTGATTGCTCTGTCTGTTTTGGCGGTTTGGAAAATGCCTCAAGTGCTACTTCCAACCGAAGACACTGGTTTTGTCGAGGTGACTTCAACGCCACCAACAGGGGTAGGTCGTCAGTATCACCTAGACAACAACGAGCAACTTAACAGTGTGTTCAAAGGTGATCGTTCGGTAGAGGCAAACTTGTCTTACATCGAAGGGACCCCGACTAATCACGTTTTATTGAAATCATGGGGCGAACGTGACCAGTCAGCTGATGAACTGGTTAACGAGTTTATCGCCAAAGCGAAAAGTTCGGTCTCGGCTTATGGCATGTCTTTCAAGGTTCGCTCGGCAGATAACTTAAGCATAGCGACCAATATGATCTTTGAGCTGACGACGGTTAACCGCGACACCTCGGTGTTGTCTGAAACCGCAAGTGAGGTCGTTGAGGCGCTTGAGAGTTATGAGGGCGTGACCAACATTAAAAATTCGATGTTACGCGACCAATTACGTTATGACTTGTCGATTGACCGTAATGCGATTGTGTTGTCTGGTGTTGATTACAGTAACGTAACCAACGCGTTATCGACCTTCCTTGGTTCTGTGAAAGCGGCAGATTTGCAAGCCGATGACGGTTATACATACCCCATTCAAGTTCAAGTTAACCGAAAGGATCTCGGCGACTTTAAGGTTCTCGATAAGCTGTATGTGGATTCACAGTCGGGGCAAAGGCTTCCTTTGTCTCAGTTTGTATCAATCAAACAAGTGACATCGGAATCTAACTTTAAGACGTTCATGGGTAAAGACAGCGCTGAAATTACCGCAGATTTGATGCCCGGATACACGGCGAGTGATGTGAAAGCCTACATTGATGATACGGTTCCAAGCTTATTGAAACCGGCGCAGAGCTACGAATTCAATGGAATTGTTAAAGACTTAGTTGATTCAACAGCAGGAGCACAAGTGCTGTTCGTATTAGCATTGATTTTTATTTTCCTGATCTTGGCCGCGCAGTTTGAAAGCTTTGTCGACCCAATGATCATCTTGCTGACGGTGCCATTGTGTATCGTGGGTGCGATTTTGACGCTGTCGGTATTTGGTCAAAGTCTCAATATTTATTCGAAGATCGGACTGCTGACATTGGTTGGCCTAGTGACCAAACACGGTATTTTGCTGGTGGAGTTTGCCAACGAGAAACGCAAATCTGGCGTGAGTGCAAAAGAAGCGGCGATCAGCAGCGCGCGTTCAAGGCTGCGTCCTATCTTGATGACCTCACTGACGATGATCCTTGGTTCATTGCCATTGGCATTAGCAGATGGTCCGGGGTCGTTAGGTCGAATCAATATTGGTTTAGTGTTGGTCGGAGGTTTAACAGCCGGAACCTTCTTCTCACTGTTCTTAGTGCCAGTGGCTTACGTTGGTATGGCGAATCTAAAACAGATGGACATACTTACTCGATTGAGAACCAAAACAGTGTAGCGAGAAGCTAGATACTTCAAGGCCCTCATTGTGAGGGCCTTTTGCTATTGTGGACTAGATTAAGTGTAGAAAGCAGTGAGGGCGGTTAGAAATCGTAGTTTAGATTCATTGAGCTGTAGATTTCGGCGTTACTTTGGTCAGATGCAACAGTGGTGTTGTAGATATATTCGGTATCAAAGGTTAGCGCCAAATTACCCATCAGAATATTCTTTAGATAGCCTTTGAGGTTGTAGTTGGTGTTTTCCTCACCGTAAGCCATGTTAGCGGTTGCGCCCATAGAAAACGTTTCTGTGAGCGTTAATGAGCCATCAACACTGGCATTAACGATCAATTCATAGTTTTCTTTGTTGGGGAACTCTTCATCGGAGGATTGTCGTTTACTGATTCGGTAACCCGGACCAGCGGAGCCTTGGAGTTTAATTCTTTCAGTATCATAAAAGTGACGACCTAGTCCGGTAGCAGCAATGAACTGCTTACGATAGGTACCAAAGTGGTCGTGTTCAAAACGTGTTGTCGCAACCAAATAGGTGACTTCGTTTAAGTCATAGCTGATGCCATAGTTGGTGGTATAGCGATTAGTGCCGTCTTCATCATTTTCAGCATCGGTATAGTACGTATCGAATTGGACACGTTGACCCCAGTTCTCTTTTTTGTATCCAACAGAGATTCCAGAGTTGATTGATAAAGATGAGCTGGTGTTTTGAGAGTAGATAAACCCGAGCTTGGTCAGGGTCGTAAAAGGAGATTCTTCAGCTTCTTCGTTTAACTCAGAACCTTCACTTAATACGACTTCGTCCTCGAGTACCACTTCTTCAATCTCTTCTGCGAATACGGGCATAGAGAAAGCGATTAGAACGAAAGTTAGCTTTGGTAGGAATCGTGTGGATGAAATTGTATTTGCTAATGGGTGCGATGTTCGTGAGATAGCGTGTTTCGACATAATGGTTTTGTATATAAAGTGATTTAACACGACGAACTAAGTGTTAGTCGTGATGAATAGACAGTGATCGAATCGAACCGTTCGCATTGCCGGCGCAGCTTTCATCGTAATCGACTCCCAATTCATTTTTTGGGTCGGAATGGTATGCACGGATTGGATTAAGTGGAGGTGCTGATTGAATAAACTTACTTCACCTACAGCGTTCTCAAGTTGTTTGGTATTCATCTACATTCCTGTCGACTGTTGTTCTTGTAATTTGGCGCTTAGTTTATGGTCAAAGCGCGCGAACAGTATTTAAATGAATGTGAATGATCTTTCGTGAGGTTGCTTGATATTCGTTTAGGAATATTTCGACTGTGGATAGGTTAGGCTCTGTTTATGAGGGAGGAAGTGGCACATCGAGCCGGGTGCAAAATGAACTCGAAAAAGTATGACAGGCAAGAAAAGCGAAACCCTGCGTTAAGAGCAGGGTTTTTTTTGAATTAGGATTGAGTCGTTCGGCTATGCAATATGCGTCATTTTGTTCATCACAAAGCTTTCAATACAATCTTCGGTCGCAGCTACGTACTCAGCGATGTGCTGGCTTGCTAAGTGCTGCTCTAGGTGAGCTTCAGACTCCCAGTTTTCATGAAAAACGAAGTGAGCCGGATTATCGTTATCTTGGTGTAGATCGTAGTTAATACAGCCATCTTCAATACGGGTTTTATCGATCAATTTAATCATCTCGGATTTAACTAACTCAATCTTACTTCCTTTAGAGACGATTGTTGCAATAATGGTTAGCTTACTCATTCTAATTCCTTGGTTTTTAACTCAATAAGTGCAAGTAATATGAGGGCTTCTTAGGGTTCAATTGAGTGGGTTAGTTACTGAAATCTGCTTTGACCCAAACCATACGGTGATCTGAAGAAACATCTTTTCCGTTACCATAATCACCAATTCGTGAGTCATTGAATAGCTTGCGTCCTTCTTCGTACGAAGCTGACCAATAAACACCAGATTCAACAATGTTTAATGAAGCGGACGGCAGTGCGTAATCTACAGCAAGTCCAAATGTTGAAGTGATACGGTTTGGCTGTGGGTGAGACGATGATTTATCTACCGCATGTTCAGCTGCACCATAACTTGTTGGGTACAAGCTGCCATTGGTGACATCTTGGTTAACTAATACATCATTGTGCAAGTCCTGCATTACAGAACTAATACCGTCGCCATCTACTGGGTCTAGGTTTTGATCGCCCATCATGACAAAGTGTTTACCTTGCTCTAAGCCGCCAGTTTTTCCTGAGTCGTCATAGATGAATGATTTGTTTTGGATGTACTGGTGCCAGAAGTCGACTTCTGCTGCGTTCTGTTCAATGTTCTTACCTACATCGAAAGCGGGCGGAGTAGGGTGTGACATCAGTAAGTGAACGGTTTCTGTGCCATCTTTGGTTGGGATGAGGATCGGCGCATCAACGTGGTTCTTTGAAGATAAACGAACTTCTGCCCATTCTTCGGCCGTGTACCACTCATCGCCGCAAACCATACCTGTTGGGAACTTACTAGGGTCGTCGCAAACAGTGATTGTTGGAATAGTGGCACCTTCGAGATCTTTCCATTTGAACTCTTGGAATGTACGAGTGTTGGCTGTATCGATTTCATATTTTGACATTAGAGCAAATGCGTATTGCCCATGATACAAACCGAAGCCCCACGCATCTCCTGGCAATGTTCCAGCGTTACCATCATTATCTAAATCAAAACCAAATTCGTTCAGTAAACCTGTATTAGTTGAGTAGCTTTCAAAGTATGGGTATGAGATTGGCTCTAGGTTCGCGTCGCCACCTGCACCTTCAATACTTTGAGCAACAGAAAGGTAGTTCTTTTGAAAACCTTCAAGCGCTGATTTATCAGCACCTGTTCCGTCATTGTTAAACTCAGCCATCATAAGCACATCAGGACGATTCTTTTGAATCACAGCTGCGACGTTACGGATCTGAATAACTTTTGCTGCCTTTTCTTTGTCAGCGGCGCTAATTGTATTGTCCAAATAATCGGACACCAACCTCGCTTGAACGCTAGGTTCGATTTGCATTTCAGTGACGAGATCTTGGAATGTCGCACGATCAAAAGACAAGTTATAAGTAGCGATCTTTACTTCTTCAGGTTGAACGTAATCAGTGTCGCTGCTGCAACCAATTAAAAGCGCAGAAGAGATAGCGAAAGCGATAGAGGTTTTTAACATTTTCATAAAATGGGTCCGCTGATTGCTGAAAGAATTTTGGGACGCGCATGTTATGAGATGGATGTCATTCTGTAAGTGACATTAGTCACAGGTATGATTCTGGAATGACATTTTGTTGCATTGAAAATGTGACATTTGGAACTGGTGTCTGTTATTTGAATAAATACTTAAATTTCATGAATTTAATTAGATCTGTGAAATAAAAAAGCCCTCATGGCAAGATGAGGGCTTTTGAATAAGAAATAAACTGAGTTGTTATTGGTGTGTTAAGCGTACTACTCCGCCTTAAGCATATTGTTCCACTGTCATCACCCAATTTTTCTTCTGTTGTTCGAAATTCATTTTGATTTGCTGGTAACGAACTTTAAGAACTGAGTGTTCGTACTTTTTCACAACGTCTTCACGTTTACTTTCAAGTAGCTGCTTTTTGACTTCGTAGTACTCGTTCATGTTTGATACTAGAGCATCGAACTCTTGCTGAAGCTTGTCTGCGATTTGTTGCTTGTCGGCACGGTGCATAATTTTTTGCTGCGTGCGTTTAAGTAGCATAGACGCTTCGGCTTTCTCGATACGAGCTTGAGGGGTTTTCTTTAGCTTACTTGCCAGTCCCATCAGCGAAGCACTCTTGATCAACCACTTTGTTGGATCGTATTGCCACCAGTAGATTCCGTTACGGTAGTCGTTCTCAAAGATGTGGTGGAAGTTGTGGTAGCCTTCGCCGAAAGTGAGTACTGCTAACACACCGTTATCACGCGCTGTGTTTTTGTCAGTAAAAGGTTGGCTCCCCCAGATGTGAGCAAGAGAGTTAATGAAGAATGTTGTGTGGTGGTTAAGTACCAAACGAACCGCACCTACGATTAACAACATGCCAAGCACGTCACCGTAAATAACACCTAAAGCGATAGGAACACCGAAGTTCATCAGCAATGCCAACAGAACATAGTGTTTGTGCTGCCACATAACAATCTTGTCTTTTTTAAGATCACGACAGTTTTCATAGTTTTCATACATTGAGGTACTGTAATTACGAATCATCCAGCCTATGTGTGAGTACCAAAACCCTCGTTTTGCAGAGTATGGGTCTTTGTCATTATTATCGACATGCTTGTGGTGTACTCGGTGATCAGAAGACCAGTGTAGCGCGCTGTTCTGCAGGGCAAATGCACCACCTAATGCAAATAAGAATCTTAGGCTTGAATGCGCTTCAAAAGCTTTGTGTGACCATAAACGGTGATAACCTGTCGTGATTGAAAGGTTACAGAACGTAAAACAGATCGCTAGCCATATCCAGTGCTCCATACCATAGCCAAAAAAGTAGCCATAAACAGGGGCCGCAACAACAGCAAGCAGCATACTAAAAGAGAATATAAAAATATTGAGCCAGATTAATGGCGGCTTTTTTGTTGATGGGTTATCGGCACTATTCATTAGCAAATTTCCATTGAGCTTACATCTGTGCGCTAGAATATCAGCGTACACGTGTAAGTCAAGATTGAAAGTGTAAACGTGTATTAGTATGTTTTACTTAAATATTGTATAAAGGTAGTGTGAAATGTAGTAGCAAGTCATAAATGGAAGTACTAAGGGCTAATAAATGGAAATTAAGGTAGCTGAATATAAAGATTATGAGCGGATTGCCCAATTACATGCGGATAGCTGGAAGCTATATTACCGCGGCATTCTTGCTGATGATTACTTAGAGAATGATGTTTTGGAGGACAGATCTGTTATTTGGCAGACTCGTTTGATTAATCCTCCTTTCAACCAATATGTTTTATTGCTTGAAGAAGGCGGTTTACTGGTTGGTTTCGTCTGCGCGTTTGGTAATCACAACTTTGAGCGTGGCACGTTCATTGATGCGTTACATGTAGACAATAATTATCGCGGTAGAGGTATTGGTAAGCGTCTACTGTCTGAATTATCAAAATGGTTGCAGCAATACTATTCGGACTCAGGGCTTTACCTAGAGGTGATGTCTGAGAACCACCAAGCGATAGCTTTTTATGAGGCGATTGGCGGCAAAGAAGAACTTGAGCAAGTTTGGAACGCACCATGCGGTAGTCAAGTGAACGAGAAAGTGATTTCTTGGAACTCTCCTGTTGAACTTGAACAGAAAACAGCAAGCGTCGTGTATTCTTAGTTGATTCTTGTTTAATACTGGTTTTTTTGCTAATTAACAACTTCTGACCGAAGTTACTTTAAAGCCGAAGAACAAAGACAAAAGCCCCGAGCATTAAATTGTTCGGGGCTTTTTTGATTGGATTCGTGGCCGTTTTAATGATTCGCTAAGACGCGTGAAATACTGGGCGATTAATCACACCATGTGATCTTATTCCTACCGCCTTTCTTCGAAATGTAGAGTGCTTGGTCGGCGTCGTCGATAAGTTGCTCTACAGAACCAAGGGCCTGCGGTGCATGCTTCACACCGATTGAAATCGTTACTTCTAACCTAAGGCGAGAAGGGGATTCTAAAAGGGAATTAACTAGCGATTCAATTGAAGCCTCGGTTTCTCCTTGAACCATCACCAAAAACTCTTCACCACCGTATCGAAAGCAGTTACTGCTGGTCGGTAGTCGTTTTTGAATTTCATCGGCCAATTCTTTGATCACCATATCGCCCATTTGGTGGCCGTAGGTGTCGTTAATCAATTTGAAATGATCAATATCTATCATGATCGATGTAATGGATAGCTGACGGTTTATGCTCGGTTCTATCACCTGATGAAGATAAAGGCGGTTGTAGCAGCCCGTTAGCGCGTCTTGATAAGAAAGCGCCTCAAACATATTGGATTGTTTGCGAAGCTGAATCGCTTGTTTACGTAGTTGCTCGGATTGAGCGAAACGTTTGTGTACTTCTAAATTACGTCTTATACAGGCCGCTGAGATTAGGATGTAAGCCGAAATATAAACAGAAATTGTGTCGATCTCATGCTTTGGCTCAGCTTCATAAAGCAGTGGCGCAAGGCCGATGAGATAAGCCAAAAAGATAAACGACAGGGTAGAGATACTGTACTTGGCTGACAACCTTGAAAACGTACCAATGTAGATCATCACTAAAATGATACCGCCTTGGTAATCGAAGTTGTTCAGCTCAATAGCAAGTCGACCGACATAGACCAAGAAAAGTGAGCTAATTACAAGGAAAGTACTTTCTACGAGTTCCAAAACGTTGGGTTTGCTTGTAATGCAGTATCTGGCGACAGCCATCATCAAAAGAAAAAGTATGACTCGGAATATGATAGGCGTAATGCACTCGCTACCAAAGTGGATGTAGTCGGTGATGATGAAAGCACAGAATATTGAGATTGGGATGTAGATGAAATTTATGTACGGCAAATAAATTTCATTATCGAAATAGGTTTTAAATCTTTGATTCTTGAACCCAGAATAAGAGCGCATTGAGAAATTAGCCGAGATTGATACACAATAATTTGCGTAGTATGTCACAGTCTTTGGGATTGTAAACGACCATTTCTATAGATTTGTCAGTATGTTAGCTAGATCAACAAACCGTATCAGGCAATATTCATGTTCTATGGGGAATAGAACATGAATACTTTAGACGCTGATGTAAAAATGATTAAGAGAGATTAACGTTTGTTCTTCAAGTAACGCTTACGACGCTCCTCTTTCTTCTTAATCTGTTGTTCGGCTTTCAGAGCAGCAGCTTCTTCAACTTCGATCAGCTCTTGTGTGATCATTTCAGGTAGCTCAAGTGTTACCTTACCTAAAGTGCCGTTACGCAATTCGTGAAGTAGGATTTCCGAACATTTGTGAATGTCGATATGACCACCGGCACGAAGTGCGCCACGCTTACGACCAATCGCTTCCATCAATTCGATGTCAGACTCTGGCAGCTCTTCAATTTGGTAACGTTCTTGCAAAAGGTTAGGGTACTGCTTTGCTAGGTATTCTACTGTGTAGAATGCCACTTCATCGTATTCCATTGCCGTATCTTTTACAGCACCTGTTGCAGCCAAGCGGAAGCCACTGTGTGGGTTTTCTACTTTAGGCCAAAGGATTCCAGGAGTGTCTGAAAGGATCACGCCATTTTGCAGATTGATACGTTGTTGGCGACGAGTTACCGCAGGTTGGTTACCTGTAACCGCAATCGTACGTCCAGCCAAACAGTTGATGATGGTCGATTTGCCTACGTTCGGGATCCCCATGATCATTGTGCGAATGTTCTTGCCCATCTGTTCACGGTGTGGCGCCAGCTTACGTACTAGCTCCATAACGTGGTTAACTTCTTCTTTTACGCTAGTAGTAATCGCAATCGCTTTAACGCCTTGCTCTTTCTCGAAGTGCTCAATCCAACGTTGAGTCAGTTCAGGATCTGCAAGGTCACGCTTGTTCAACACTTTTACACAAGGCTTATCGCCGCGCAGTGAAGAGATCATTGGGTTTTCGCTACTGAACGGGATACGAGCGTCCAATACTTCGATGATCACATCAACTTGTGGGATAACTTCTTCGATTTCTTTGCGGGCTTTATGCATGTGACCCGGAAACCATTGAATTTTGCTTGCAACCATATGTATTTATTGCCTTTTGTTTTTATGGTTAAGCTGGTGGGGTACCATGTGGGGTACCGAAAGATGAAATTAGATTATGGTTACACAAACACTATTAGCAATCATCTATAGCCACAACAGCAATTAATTCGATGATATTAGCATTTTCCGGGGATTTGGGGCAATTTAACATGTGGTGATAAATATGAGTGCCTAAATCCAATAGTTTTATTTTCGTTGAGATATGTGCGGATGAGACTATGCGAGTCTGCCAATTTGATCTGTATGTTTGAAAAGAGTCATGCCTGGCTTTAGTTTCTCAGGTTCAGGAATATTTGAAAGCGATATCTAATAATTAAGTTATATCTTTTGACATCTCAAGCTGTGCTGAAAAAGATGGGATATTAGTCGTTGCATCTGAGGGGGACGAACCAGTTACACGCTTAAAAGCTCGGCTAAAGTGGGAAAGGTCGGCATAGTCGAGATGTGATGCAATTTCAGTAGCTGAGCACTCACCAGTAGATAGGAGTTTGACTGCAAATTTGACATGAAGGTAATCTTTTGCCTGTCTAAAGGTGCAACCTTCCTGGGCTAAATTACGGCTAGTTGTCTTGCAGAACTATATTGGCCATTACTTAATCATGTACGCCCACAAACGGCAGTTCAATCCTGGGAGGGTGAAGAGGCTGAACTTGATTTGTCTGGGAAAGGTGTGATCTATGGTTCTAGTAATGGTAATGAGCTAGGTTATGCCTCTGATTCCTCTATAAATGGTAATCATTCCGCCGGTTGTGGCTTGTCAGCTTGTGTCGCTAACTCTAGCTTGATTTTGTCAGAAGAACCAAACTTTAACCCTCCAAATGGGGCCACTACGATCGATTTAGACGAACGTGGAGGTATGTTAGCCGGTGGGATATACAAGACAAATGGAAATGTGACTCTTAAAGAGGGAGATAGTGTTATTGTGACAGCTCCTTCAACATTATATGTGAACAAATTAAAAGTTGATGGTGGTGGGGTAGATGTGTTGTCTGATGATCCTAATGACTTGTTAATAGTCTTAAAAGGTGATTCTGAGTTTATCGACGGCTCGACAGTTCATGGACACATATTAGCGAAAAAAAAGTTAACTATTAAGGACACTGAGATATTCGGTTCAATAGTCGCAAAAGACCTTAAACTTGATTCAGGAGGAGTGGTTAATGGGATGACTTCAACAGCACCACCAGAGCCACCTATTTCGGATACATGTGCGATATTCCCAGATGTTATACAATCGTGGGGAGGCAGCTCCTCTTTAGTTTTGCAAAGTGATGTTAGTTTAGTCGGTACTCGTAGAAACCAAGGCTACGTTGGGTGTGATAGTGTCCACAAGGCTTGGGAGGACCAAAAGGCTTGTGATGGACTTGATTGTATAGCTGATGATGGATTGTTAGTTTCGACTCCCAATATAGTGAACTTAAATGTAGGTACTGTTGATTTAATAAATGAAGATACCCCAATTCTTGAAGGTTACTACGACGAAATAAGACTTGATGATGGTGCTGATTATCAATTTAGTGGTGGCGTTTACCACATTCGTAACCTAAACATTGGGAACTCAACAACTGTTTTTTTGAAGAACCCACAAAATTGATTGTGAATACGCTATCGATTGATGGCGATAGTCAATTATTTACAAAAAATGACAAGTCCGAAAACTTGATTATTTGGGCTGAGGGTTTAGGTGGCTCGGATGCATATGTTTACGTAAACACAGCTGGCCCAAACCCCTTACACGCAAATATATTTAGCCGAGATACCATAAGGGTTACTGGTGAGGCGCAGGTCGAAGGTTCTTTGTCCGCTAAGACTGTTGAATTGTCCGGTCGATCAAGATTGAACAATGATAATACTGAGTGTTGGCCTCCAGCCCCTGAGTTCGATATTCGTCACTATATAGAAGATGAATTACAAACTAATCTGTATAGCGGCTCATTACCCGTTGGTACATTGCATGTAAATCTCGAAGAAGCCTATGACTCATTTAGTCATCGTCTATTATCTTCTATTTATGAACAAAGTAATGATGCTTTTCACTCGTTAGCCAACCAGCCAGTTGCAAATAATGCTTTCGAGGATGCCAACGTAGTCGTCTTAAATGACTCGAGTAAAGCACTCTCATTTGGAGGGTTTACAAACGGTACTTCTTATGTAGGTGGGTGCCGTTATAATGACTTGCCTTTGCTTGGTTGGAGAAATTGCCTAATTGACCAGAGTATTAGTTCTGGTTCATTTCCAGCTGTTCTCCCAGCTTTTCAAACGTCTGACGAGGATTTTAAATGTAATAAAAATGAGGTGTGTTACCCCGAACCAGGTTCATATAGGAAATTTGAGTTTGATGAAGAGGATTCGGTACTTCAAACTTCGGGTGATGTGCAAGTTCACTACCGTGAAATCGACATTAAAAAAGGCCCTATCTATGTAAACACTTCAAGTCCTTCAGAAAGCCTCTTATTTGTTGGGCATGGTGACGAGTCAAGAGTTGAGTTCTCGAAGGGAGTGAAAGATTCAATTATAAATGCGTATTTTTATATCGATCCTGCAGCGGATATTCACCCTGGGCATTATCACGGGTTTGAAGTGCGGGGTGAGCGGAATGTAATTAGGGGGGGAGTAACGGCGCCCCACGTTGCGATAGGAACAGAGGATAAAGACACAGGGAACCAATTTATAGGAAAAGCTCCGCCCCAATGTAATATCGAAGAAACGGAAGATTTTTTTCTTACGCTTGCCTCAAATACAAGTATTGTCTTGAGCTGTGAATCTAAGCGAGTTGAGTTTCAAATTACTGACTCAGATGGTAACCCTACTGGAGAGTACTCAGGGGATATCCGTATAACTGCACCTAGCAGCGCAACGTTGACTCTGGTTAAGGGGGAAGGTTCTTCCGGTTTATATAGAGCAGATACGCAAGGAAGGTTATGGCTTGACGTTTCTAACTCAGGCGTTGGCACAGTCACGGTTGTAGGTGAACTAATAGACTCAACCATTCCAAGTTCAATTAGCCATGTTGTTACTTTTGTTGCAAATAAATTCAACATTTCATCTACATCCGTTGGAGCTATTTTAGGGAGGCCTCTAAAAGCAACCGTTCAACCTATGGAGTGTCAAGCTTCAGATGATGGTAACTTGCAGCCAGTTACCTCTGTTGATTATCTGGGTGTGAAATCTCTATCTATTTCTACTACAAATTATCTTAAGCCTACAATAAATGATGTATTAAACCTTGAATCTATTCAGGTTAAGGAGATATCAAGTGATGATTTTGTAAATATTCCTGTGAGCGATTTTAGGTTAAGGTTTGAGTTGAACTCAAAAGGTGAAGCGGAAGCAGCATTAGATTTACGCTATTTCGAGTCTGGTCAGGTTTCGTATTCTCTGTATGCAACTGAATGTATAATTGACGAAAGCGACGAACAACAATGTGAAACGTATTCCGGAGTGCAAGAGCTTAAAGTACGCCCTTGGACTTTTGCTATATGCAGTGATGAAAACATCGATGGTACCTCAGGCTCAGGTGCGGGGTTCAGAACTACCGGAAGTCAATTTGGGGTTATGGTTAGACCAATAGTTTGGCAGGATGGAGGGAATAGCTCTGGTCAAGTTGAGACGTCAAAATTTTGCTCAACACCGGTGACTCAGAATTTCTTTTCAGATTCTGCACCCCAAGCGACGGTTATTATTTCACATGCCGTTAGCACTCCAAACTCTGATGAAGGTGGTATAGACGGTGATTTATTGGGAACGTTAGCAAAGGAACATAACCAAAGCGTATCGACAAACGATTATTACTATTTTAATGATTTAGTTTGGAATGAGGCTGGTAGTGTTCGTTTGGATGTGACAACCATATCACAGTATCTAGGCATGGAAATTAATACCAGATACCGTTCAGTTGGGCGTTTTTATCCTGCATTTTTTAAGTCGCAGAAACACAATGGTCTTACCCATATTCAAACGATTTCGTTTACATGGGGCAACCTCTTGATGGCGTTATGGTAGAAATCGAAGCCTTAGGAGGCAGTTTTTCTAAGCTTCAAAACTATACATATTTTGATAGTGGTTATAAGGCTCAATTTTATTTAAGAGAGGACTCTGGTAACAGTGAACGTTTCAACTTTACGTCTTTTCAACAAGAGGAATGGGTAAATAAATCTGGACAATCAACAGGGGTGTTTATCAATTTAAAAGAAACTGATTGTGATAACAGTATCTGTTGGCGAAAAGCAAATGCTTATAGTCCTGACGGTCCATACAACACTTCAACACAAGTAGATGTATCCAACATTATAGTAGTGGGACAGGAAGGGAACCCAGACCCTATAGTATTTGCTAATGACAATCATATACTAAAAGTACAACCTCAAATTTTATTTGGCCGACTTAACCTAGGGGATGTTGGAGGAGAGCAAGGTAAGAAGATAACCGCCCCTCTAGAAGTAGAGTATTGGAATGGTTCTAAGTTTGTGACAAATACTAAGGATAATACTACATTGTTTAACGGAGCTTATTCATGCTCTCAAGTTATTTGGTCCGACATAGATGATAACGCTTCTTTATCTGGATCTGATGTTGTAACCGAGGGCTCGTTACATAGCTTAGGCGCAACACAAGTTCTTTCGGTTAGAGAGCCGGTCAGACTATATTTAGAGTTGAGTAATGTGAAAAAATGTTCAAACACCTCAAATCAATTACCATGGCTTATGTATGATTGGGATAGGAATAGTCAAAATGAAGAAAACCCATTAGCAGTTGTAACATTTGGGATTTTCCGAGGTAATGATCGAATTATATTTCGTGGGGAGAAGGGGATGACTGGCCAATAAGGTATACTTAAATAAGAGTGGGAGATTTCCCCTCCTTGGTATAGACACTGGACAAAGAGAGTATTTATTAATTTACGTATCTTTATATGTATTAGTTCCGACTAGATCTGACACTTCGATTTGAAAAGAAGAGAGGTAACTCTCATGCTTCATACTAGCAATCCAATCATCAAACACAAAGCTGCGCTTCCAATCTTGCAGAGGAACTTGGCAATGTATCTAGAACTTGCAAAGTTATGGGTGTCTCTCGAGACTCGTTTTATCGCTATCAAGAGTTAGTTGAAACTGGCTATATTGATGCTCTGATTAATCAGAGCAGAAGAACACCAAACTTAAAGAATCGTGTCGATAGTTAGACTGAGTAGGCTGTGCTCAAATACTCCATCGACTTCCCTGCGCATGGACAAGTCAGAACAAGCAATGAGCTGCGTAAACTAGGCGTGTTTATCTCTCCAAGCGGCGTACGCTCAATTTGGCTCCGCAATGACCTAGGAAACTTCAAGAAACCTCTTATCGCACTGGAAAAACAGGTCTTAGAGGGAGGTATAATCCTAGCGGACGAGCAACTCGCAGCCCTTGAGCGCAAGAAGCATGATGATAAGGTCTGTGGTGAGATAGAAACTGCACACCCAGGTTATCTCGGCTCTCAAGACACGTTCTATGTTGGAAATCTGAAAGGTCTTGAACGCGTCTATCAGTAGACGTTCGTTGATACATATAGCAAAGTTGCTTTCGCTAAGCTCTATACGACGCAAACACTTATTACCGCAGCAGATATGTTGAATGACGAGGTTCTACCGTTCTTCGAGACTCACGAGTTGCCAATGCTGCGAATCTTGACTGACCGGGTATTTATTACTGTGGTCGAGTTGAGCAACATGATTACCAACTTTAATTAGCCATCAATGATATCGATCACACTAAAGCCATGTCGCCACAGACAAACGGGATCTGCGAGCGTTTCCACAAGACCATATTGAATGAGTTTTACCAAGTGACGTTCAGAAAGAAACTGTATGGCTCAATGGATGAGTTGCAAAAAGATCTGGACGAATGGATGGACTACAACAATCATCGTACATATCAAGGAAAAATGTGCTGTTGCTGAACACCAATAGAGACATTAGAAGGTGGGAAATCAATAAGGGCTGAAAAGAATTAGCCCTGATATAATCTGACAGGCACCGAGTCTAAAAGTGGGTAACTGCCAACTCAGGCATGAATTAGTACACCTTATAATCATTGGTGTAACGTGATTGTACTAAGACCCCCTCCTTAACTTTATAAGGTAAACTTTTTCTGTGAGGTTCTCCAAACTTTGGCGGTCCAACTACGTCTTGAAGTGAATTCGCCTTTTCAATTCTATTTCAGGTGTAAACACAAATCTCTTAAACTTGCGATCATTAAATAACATATTGATATGACTATTAAAATATACTTTCCGATAATAATGACAGTGCTATGACAGTATTGAGATCAAAATAACGAAACCCTCAATGAGCGTGCTTAAGGTGCTGTTTCGGCTTCAAAATAGTGCCCATTTATAAATCATTACTTTACCTATGCTTAATTTTCCAACGTTTAAAAGAGTAAGGCTCAGCTTGGCTGAGCCTGTTGTTATTCTTTCCAGTGCTTGTCAGCTAAAGAAATAGTTTGGAAATATATAACTACCGTCTTAGAGGGCTCTATAAGGAGAGTGGAATTCTCTGAGTATTCAGGTCTCAACTTTTTCAACACCTCCATATCAGGTTGTGATTTTTAACCCCCATTCGGCTTAGTTTTATTGAAAACTCAACCCCTGCTCTGGATTTTCGGTTATTCGCGTTGGTAGCCAATCTTGCATTAAGTCCTTCCTTTTGAATGATAATTTTGTTGTCAGGTTAAATTTTTTGATCTTACGATTAAGCTGAATGTAATCCACATCAAAAGCTTTATATTATTATTTCTAGCTTCTAAGGCCAGAATTTAAGTCTTGCTTTGGTGCTATAAAAGTCCCTGCGAGTTTTCTGATTACGTGTGAAATTTTCGCAGTAAGATGATACTGAACCTGAAACTCAAGCACTTTTACCATTCAATATCATTATGAAGTTACATTATTTGTTATTAATCAGGTTTGTTGAGATAAATTTTTCTGAATCAAGCATAGCGCTAATGATGTTTGGGTCTGATTAATATCATGCTGGATAAGATGAGGTTTCATTACTTTGTTTACAGGTATGTTTTATTTTAATATTTATTTCGAACAGTCAATATCAAAAGGTAATTTTAGTAATGTTTAAAAATAAAATCATAGTTTCTTTAGCTTTAGCTGCATTAACAAGTAGCTCTTCACTTTATGCTGCAAAAGGCGAACAAGTAGTCAAAACTTTAAGTATAAGTGCAACAATTCCTAGTTCGACATTTTACGTAAAACCTTTGCTCGGTTCTTGGCCTAGTAGTATTCAACTGGAATATAATGATGAAACTAAGTCATTCACTACATATTCACTTCCTCTTAGAGCTAAATCTTCGGAAGGTTATAAAGCAATGATTAACGGTGTAGCTGAAATGACCAGTGTTGATGGCCATACAACAATCCCTCTTGTTGTGGAATTAGGGTCAAATACGTTAAATAGCTCTACTTATACAACTATTGCTACAAATGATTTGGTAGATAGTAGTGATTCATCAAGCGGACGACAGGAGAAGATTCACGAGTACGATTTAAAAATTAGTGCACAGTCGGGTGCCTCGTACGAGGTGGTAGGTGTATATAGTGGAACTATAAACCTAATGTTTGAAGATGACTTTTAACTAGTACAATAAAAATTGACCACCTGCATCCGTAGGTGGTCGCTTTATCATTATATACACATACCATATTTTTAATAGAGAGAATTACTCCATGAAAAGTATTTTTTTGATTTTAACATATGTCACTATTTTATTCTCATCTAAGGTTTTTGCTGACGCAGTGCAAGTTTCAGTTACGAGTTCCGTTAAAGTGTTGAACTCTGAGGTTGGGAGAAAAACATCATTATTAAAAGTTCTAAATCCAGATGAAAAGAATCCAATGTTCGTTAAAATTAAAGTTTACCATGTCGAATCTGACAGTATTGGAACAGGAGAAGAAAAGTTAACTGAAATAAAAGGTAAACTCAAGGAAAATGACTTGATAATACTGCCTGACAAAATAGCTATTCCTCCAAACGGAAAGACTAATGTTAGGATGATATATACAGGTGATAGTTTAGATGAAGACAGAAATTATAAGGTAAGGTTTTATCCAGTTACTAGGTTTGAATATGATGGTAGCAATGAACAAGGCAGTACCTCATTGTTTTTTTCATTATCATCAACGTCATTTGCAACAGTGATAAAGAAAGACCCAAACTATAACGTTAAAATCGATGGTGATATTATATCCAATAATAGTGATAGCTTAGTGTTGCTCAATCAATGTAATGTTTGCAATGGAAAAAGTTGTGAATTATATACTGAGTTTAGGCTACCTCCCCAAAGAACAATCGATTTTAGGAGTTTACTTAAAACTGGCAAGGTCTCGTCATGGCAGTGTTCCTTAAATGAACCCGGGCTCGGTAAAAGAGTTATCTCTAAAATGACAAAATGAAATCTAGTGATATGCGAACATCAACAAAATATATTCTTATAATTCTAAGCTTATTTATTACATTTCGAGCGAACGCATCACCTAATGAAATTATTGACAATCGTCCAAGTTTTAGAACCATGGTTCCGGAGGGATTTGAAGGTTTATTAGTGAATGAAGTTACACCTACCGAATTACGATACCTAGATAATACCATTGCCGACGGAGAACTCATAAGTTATGAGGGGAGAGATAAATATTATCGTTTGGGAAGCGATGAACTGGTTTTAGAAAAAACCTATAGTTGCTCTTCTATTGGATCAATCAGTAAAATTGTTTCTGATCCGGCTCTATGTGATGTAATGACTTTTTCATTGCATCAAAAATTAGAAGAACACACATTATTGGTTTACTTACAACCGGATGAAAGTGTTATTCCTGCCCTAAATGAGAAATTGGGAATTTTAGGTGTATCTAAAGACAGTAAACGCGAAATTTTACATATAGGGAATAGTACAGTAACTAGTCTCAGTGGTAGTATAGGCTACAGCGCTAATTTTACGAAAAATGAAACCGCAAATGGATCTTTACTGTTAACGAGTCGAATTTCTTTCGGTGAGTACTTGTTAGAAGCAGACCCTTCAGTTAATGGCTACAACGGTGAACAAACAACTGGACTTAGTAAGTTATTGGGGAGTAGAACTTTCGAAGGTCAAAGGCAAGAATTTGGATTTAAACAATCAAGCGAGAGTAATATATTTAATTCGGTTACTGGTGTGATTCCAAATCGAGCTATGATAGGTGGTTGGTACTCTTCAACTAACGAAACGCTTATAAATAAACAATTAGGTTATGGTTTGCCTCTGGAAATTTTCATGCCGTTTTCAGGAACAATCGAAGTTTATCGTGCAAGTCGTCTATTATATGTAGTCCCGGCTAAGCCTGGAATGGTTCAAATACCAACATTTGATTTTCCTATCGGTCTTTATGAGGTTTCTATTGTACGTAAGCCTAATAGTGGTGATAAGTTAAAACCTATTTCTCGTACGGTCAATAATTATCTAAATGATGATGGATTCTCATTTGCACTAGGTGTAATGGACGACGGCATAAAGCAAAATAATACACTAAAAGGCGAGTACAAGGATCTTGCTGCTGGATTTTTCTATCAATCAAAGCTAACCAATTTTTCGACGGAGTCTTTTTCGTTGGTCAATATTGGTAATAAGCGATACTGGCGTACTGTTATTGACCATCAATCTATATATAATGTTGGTTCTAAGTTTTCGACCGAGTTTGATCTTAACTTCGAAAATTGGGGAGTAAAGTTACAGACAAATTATTCCGGAATATTCCTAGATAAAAGAATAGGAGGACATTTAAGTTACCAGTTGGATGAACGGTTTAATGTAAAAAGGCATACATATTTTTTAAACTCTTCACTTATGCCAAATAATAAATACTCAAATTCGATAGTTTTTACTGCAAGCTCATCTAAAGTAGAAAACTCAAAGTTTGACCACACGTATAATGAATTTAATCTCCAAAACCAAAATGAAATTTACGTTTTTGGGGTGCCTGTTAATTTAAGTTCCTCTATTGGAGTGTCATCTAAGGACAGTATATTTGGTAACCTATCAGTTAACTTTAATTTTGGAAAAAATGGTGATTATATGTTGAATACAAACTTTTCTTATGCTGGTCGAGGTGAATCTCCTTATAGCGAAGTTATTCTTTCTAAGCACTTGCCTGAAGGGGAAATGCTAAACTCCCTGAGCCTAACGGCTGCTGCTAGCAAAGAATTTGTGAGCGCTGGTACTCATGCTGAATTCACCCTTGATAGCGCCAATATGTATTTTGGTAGTCAATTATATCGTGATATTATTTCCAATAAAAATAGACAAAGTACATATGGTCATGCCAGTGGTAGCGTCTACTTTTCCGGAGGCCAATATGCGGCTAATTCCAACAACTCTTTATCAGGTGTTATCATCAACCTAGATGAGTCTCAGGGGAAGAATGTTGACGTCTATGCCGATGTTAGTGGGGGGGGATCAGTCAAACTACTGTCTGGGAATAATTTTGTAGCAACACCGACTTATTCAAGAAGTGATATATATATAAACTCTCATAATGCAGTGGTAGAAAATTATAGTAATGAATATACATTGTATAAAGGTAATGTTTCATATTTAAAAATAACACCAAGAAAAACATTTGAAGCTGCAGGGTTCGTTGATTTTAAAAGTATAAATGTTAACAATATTACCATAAAAAATCACGAATCATCAGTTGATATTTCTTCCAAAGATAGCGATGGTTATTTTCAAATGACGGTATCTAGACAATATCCAATAATTGAATTGATTGACGGTCAAGGAAATAGTCTTTGTGCTATTGATATAGAGAACATGGTCGGGCGACGCAATAGTGAAGATTTTGTTTTTCTAGGAGGTGTGAAATGTTGATTATATATTACTAATTGTCACTTAATTAATGTTTCTATCAATACTACAAGGAAAATTTATGAAATCGTGCGCTGCTCTCTTGTATAACTACATTGTTTGTTGTCTAATTTTAACCTCGGCCTCAACACATTCCGCAGAATATTCAATACCAATTGGTTACCTATATTACGAGTCTGGAGGCAATAACTTCGCGTTTCCAAGTGATCCACGCCCCCCTATCTGTAACAGCAATGGGGCGGTTGGCTCTCTCTTTGAAATATCGGGTAATCATCCGGAGAGTGGTCAACGGGCCTGGAAATTTAATTTACTTAATCCTGCCATCGTCGTACTTAATGAGCGAGATAGTGATGAAACCGTTCAAATAAGAATCACTCCACTAGGTGTGCGTAAAACAGGGGTGGTGCAAGGTGGATGGTTGGGCGCATCAAACAATGCTAATTGCGTTGACCTTCGTACTGCTACAAATTTTTCTATAGCGAGACAATTTGGAGAAAATCCACCTTTGGTGTGGGGAAGTCAAGCCCTCGGCAATGACGCCAATTTTTCGACTTCATTAGCTTTTGAGGTAATTAATGCAGGCACTGTTACTCCCGGAGTGTACTCAATTTCTGGGGGCTACCAATTTCAAGAATCCGAATACAGAATCACTTCAAGAAATAATCCACATACTGGCCATACTTTCACAACACCGTCAATCCCAAATCTAACTTTGGTTGTTGGGCATGTGTTCAAAATATATATGCCTTATACATCGATTTCTTTGAATCCATCTAGCGATGACAATATTCATAATGGGGAATTATGGTTTCGTGCTCATAGTAATCAGAAGTATACGATCACAATGGCATGTTCGGGCGTAGCTTCTGGGGATGGAAGGTGTAATTTTGACGGAACTTCAATGAAATTGGGTGTGGACGTAAGGTTTCCTCAGCAAGGGAACGAATTCAGCTTGAAGCACAACATCCCAGTAGATATAGAAGGGACGAATTTTACCGACAGTAAAAATCCCTATACAGGTTATATTGATTTTACTCTTGAAGGGGTTAGAGATGTTGGTTTAGTTGGTAGTACATATTCGGATACAGTGACTTTAGTTTTTGAAGCCGATTTTTAACTTTTCTTGTAAATCA
This sequence comes from Vibrio sp. T20, assembly GCF_007858795.1. NCBI lineage: Bacteria > Pseudomonadati > Pseudomonadota > Gammaproteobacteria > Vibrionales > Vibrionaceae > Vibrio > Vibrio sp. T20. The sequence goes on along the minus strand of NZ_VFEB01000087.1, from coordinate 29,881 downwards.
TACCCCAGATTTCGTAACTATTACTAATGAGACTGATGTTTTATGACGACTAGTTCTATCAGCCTATACTAGGTTTGCCAGATTTACTGAATTTATTATTTTGTTAACAACAAACCGCCCACTGAGTTATGGGCTTATGGCGTTCGTAGGAGTTGTTACTTAAATTAAATTGAACCGTTCTCCATAATGATGACCCGGATCTTATATGAGTGATGGAACGAGGACGAAAATGGGACATTCGAAAGCTAAAATCACGGACTCGAGCCAATATAACCAAGCACATCGGAATCGAGGCCGAGAGCTCTAATACTACGACTGAAACAGCCCTTATGATAAAGATCTTCTTTTTTTCCACTTCATGCTATTCAAGGGGTCATTGATTTCAGTATTTAAGTTGAAGATCGTATCACTCAGGTCTCCCTCTACACCAGCATCGGTAAGTGTAGAGGTAGACTATGCAAGTAAAAAATCGCAATTGATTCCACAGGCATAAAAGTATTTGGTTAAGGTGAATGGAAAGTTAGAAAACTCGGTTATGAAAAGCGAATAATGATAAAAAACCCATCCTTCTGTTGATTTATGGCTTTAATTATGTGTCTAAATTAGGTACAGAGTCACCTGCTACTTATAGCTGTAGTCAATACGAAAATTTTACCTCTAGATAACCTAAATGCTGTAGTTGTGGCGAAAGTTCGAACATCTTTGTGCTGTTTCTTAAGCTTAACGTCCCCGAGTAACTGTCTAATTTGATACATTGCCTTTCCTGAGCGTCGACGTCTTTGGTAGTAATGTCTTTGGCTCCAACACAGTTTGGCCGAACCAACCTACAGATTTCGAGTTAGCCGTTCATGTCGCAAGCACGACCACCAGGCATCAAGATAATGTCTCGACTTATGTTTCTAGCGGTAACTGTCTACAAGTTTAACTCTCAGTAATGATTTAATAAGTTCTTGCTTCTACTGCTATATTCAACATTTCACATCCGTTCAGTGCTTTTTGACTTATCAAGCATCTTAACTACACGCCTTAGCGCCAGTAACATTAATGTCTAAGCATTGTCCCACTAAAATGAGACTACGGTTAGTTTTTGCTCTGCGACTGATGCAATACGGATAACTAAACGAAATGCGGCTAGTCCAAATATAGAGTAATGAATCATTGTAGCACTCAAAACAGAGTGAAAAGCTAGTTTCTGCGTATTTCCATTATTCCGATCACCAATTTTGGAGTTATGTAAGAGGTGATCGGATAGTCGCGGAATCATGATAACTAGATTACTGAATCGGTGTGGTCTCTAATGTTTACTCTAGGCCCGGTTACTTATCGTTTGAATACGTCTAATGCCTGTGGTTTGTATTGTAACGAGGCTTTGTGGTGAATGATTGTAGATCATGTCATGGGTTGTAAAATTAGTTTCATTTAATTGAGGCAACAAAGTCCACTAGAACAGGAAAACAACAAGATATAGCTAATCAGATGAAAGGGGCATGGCTACAGAGAGGTAAGATAGTTCTTCTTAAATATAAAAGCAGCGTCCTCAGTAAGGCCAGGATAAACCACTTACTCAGAGTGTAATTATATTCTAAGGGGGACTGAATATATATAATATTGGTCGATTTCATAGTACTAGTGATTGAATGGAAAAACTAAAACTCACATGAGGAGTATGTATTATTGTAGATGTCTTTTATTGTCGAAGAAATAGATTTAGGTTTACCATAATAGTACCCTTGAAGGAGAAGGTTTGAATTTTCAATCTGATTGATGAGGACATGTTGTTTGATGTTCTCAATACCTTCTATTACTAGTTTTGATTGATAAGGTAAGCATTGTTCGATTGTTAGCTTTAGATTTTGATACTTTTTTTCAGACTTTTCAATCCCTTCGACTAATTTTTTATCCAACTTAACGAATTGCCATATCGATAATTGAACTAAGTCGATAGTTGAAAAACCAGCCCCAAGATCATCTAATGCGACATCTACACCTATTTTATGTAATTCGCTGATATTATCAATGAATTTTTTTGTTAAATGTACGCGTTGTGTTTCAGTTATTTCGATCACTATACGTGAATGAACAGAAGGGTATTTTAGGATTAAATGTTTAAGTGCTTCGACATAATGAGGCTCATTGAGGTCGTTGAACGTTACGTTCAATGAAACGTATTGAAGATTTGGGCTATACGAAAGCAGCAACTGCGCTCCAGCTAGAACTTGTTGAGAAATTAACATGGCAAACTTTCGACGGAGGTAATCATCGCTTTCTATAATCTGCATAAATTGTGCAGGGCCGAGGTTGTATGGATTTGACCAACGAGCTAGAGCTTCAAATGCGCTTGGGTTTATTAGGTTATTTATCTGATAAATTGGCTGGTAGTAAACGCTAAAATCACTAGGAGATGTTTTCAAAGAATGGAACAATTGTTCTTTTATAACTATAACGTCTAATACGATATGCTCTATGATAGGAGTCGTAATTCCTGTTACGGATTTAAATTCATTTTTTTTTAACATGGTACACATTGGATATGCTTTGATTAAATGTTTTTATTGGCGTGATGAATGATAATGTTTAAATGATTTGTGTATAGTAATATGCTTGTCCTTTATGTTCGGAACCACCTTCTAGAGACGGTGGTTTTTTTAAATGTGCTTTACCTCCATATACATTGTACAATTGGGCTCGTATGATACATTTGATAGTTTAATCTTGGTTGGAATTGATAGAGTTCTAACTTTTTAAAGTTACTGCATACGTTTCCTGGTTCCGGAAGTATAGATGTGCAATAGAAGATAGATATAAGAGATAATCCGAGAAGTAGTAGTAACTTAACTGTCGATAATGTCATTAGTCTGTTTTTTTATAGATAATATAAATTACCGCGATGCATAATCAAAATAACGCTGCATCGCGGTAGATTATTTACTAGATTTGGAATATTGCTTTGTCAAAAGCTGTTTTTAGATCTGGTAGAAGTGTAAGTTCTGGAACCCTTTGAATATGCACTATGCGATCTTCCTTATCCACAACTAAAATAGCTCTCGATAATAGTCCTAGCTCCTTAATATTCGTTCCCGTCATGGTACCAAATTCATGATTTAATGAGTCTGATAAAAAGCTAGAGTGATTACTTATATTCTGTTCACTGATAAAACGAGATTGAGCGAATGGGGTATCTGCACTTACACTAATGAATTCAATATTGTCGCTGTAATCGCTATACTCTTGAGCTAATTTATCGAATTCAATTGCTTGCTCAACACAAACTGGCGTGTCAACTGAAACAAGAATGTTGTAAATTCGCACTTTTTCACTTCCCCGTGTTGGTACAGGTTCCAAGGTGGAGCTCTTTAGAACCATATTGGGTAATAAGTCTCCTTCTTTTAAAGAATGTCCTGATAAATGAAAAATGGTAGAGTTTTCTAATGTAACACTTTGGTTCTCACCCAATTCAGCAGATTGTATGGTCACATCAAATGCTGCGTTCGCCCAGCTTGACACTAATAAACTTACTAAAATCACACTATTATGTTTCATGTTAAGCCCCCTTTACTGCTGCTGTAACATTCTCATAGTTCGGTTCTTCAGTGATCTCATCAACAAGCTCTGAATGAATTACACTACATGATTCATCAAATACGATGACAGCGCGTGATGTTAAGCCTTTAAGAGCACCTTCATTAATATTAACTCCATATGAGGTGCTAAATGTAGGAGAACGGAAACATGATGCAATACTTACGTTTTCTAACCTTTCAGCTTCTATAAATCGTGCTTGAGCGAAAGGCAAATCTGCAGATACGCATAACACAACGGTATTCGGCATTTCTCTGGCTAAGTTGTTAAAGGTTTTTACGCTGTTTGCACAAACAGGGGTGTCGATACTAGGAAAAATGTTTAATACTACTTTTTTGCCGTAAAAACTGCTTAGATTAATGTCATTTAGGTTCTTATCACATAACGTAAAGTCAGGTGCACTATGACCGTGTTTTGGAAAGTTACCTACTAGTTCTACTGGATTTCCTAGAAATGTTACTAACATATTGCTCTCTATTTTAATTGTTAAGTCTGTTTATTGTAAGCTTAACCACTTATCGCACATCGGATGTATCGTGGAAGCGGGGCCATCTTAATCCGAAATCACAATTTTTCCACGCAAAGTGTTCTGATCTATTGTGAATAATATTATTAACTCCATTAATTTTAAGGTCTATTTGGATAATAACCCTATAAAGTGGGTGGTAAATACTATCTATTTAAGTTGAACCGCTGAAGAAGCCCTGGCCCTTATCAGAAGTAATCTACTGTTCATCAAAAATTAGATAAGGTGGCAGCCGTATGGTTGGTTGCATAAACTCATAGCATTTTAAATGGGATAGGTTTTTGCTAAGAAGAATAGAAAATATTAGAAATCAGTGTTAGAAAGAAATTGTAATGCGTATCGTGCAGTATTTAATGTTTTAGGGAGTACGGTTTTAAGATTGAACCATATCATATAGATGCTGTTGGTATTACTCCTCATAACTTATCATTTTCTTTATGTGCGTCTATCGTGAGCAATCTAAGTAGAGAGGGGAGGGTATTAGGTGAGCTTGGCTGCGTGTACGATGAATTTCAACGTAGTCTGACTAAAATTAAGAGCTGCTGAATAGAAATGTCTGACAAAAACTTATCGTAAAGCTTAGGATTAATAAGGAGCTCGCTCCTTAAGTTGCACTTATTTTAGAACATATCCGGGGGGGGATCTCCCAAATATGTTCTTTTTCTTGGTTTGCTTGGCTAATATTTAACCATAATAAGGTGTTTCATTTTGAGGATAATGTCCTTGGCGAGGTGATTATCTATTTTAGAGCAGAATTCCTCCTCAAGTTTCAAGAGTGTTAATGCTTTGCTCTTAAGCTGCTCACGCTCTACTCTAGATAACCACTTGCTTTGAATGAAAGCACACTTTAATGCAATGGTTAATTTGTCAATATACTGTCCTTCTTGGCTTGTTAACGCTTGATACTCTTCTAGTGAATCTAATACATACCTTAGCGACATTTTGGCTTCAACTCTTTAGTTAGAAAAGCAGACCTTGCCCAAGCGGCGCATGGAGTTGATTTGACTTTTTCTGATTTTTTCGCTGTTGAATTATTTGTGTTTACATAAGTCCTAAAAACGTTTAATGATGATAATGAGTAACCTTTAAAATGATTTGACATACCTTTCCTACGATTGTTTTTGAATTAGCAAAATTGCTTATTTTCGTTAAGGAAATTAGCTTGTAAGGGGGCCATAGGCTAGTAAACTAATCTGAATCATTCAAATTCAAACTTATTTATGCAAGTTGTATCGCTATAGCGACAAGCAAAATCAGATTCTTCCCAAATTACTACAACTCTAAAAATTACGTTATCCTCTACTTAGACACCGAATGCTGTTGAGCAATAATTCTGAAACACAGACAAAATCGTTATCCGAGTAAATGGTTTGAATGTAAACACTTTCGTAGCTTGCAAGGGTATGTGAAGTAGCTTTGATAGGGTGAAAATCTGGTCGTAACATAGGATTTAGATCGTAGAGAGATATAACTCCACGAGCATATATACCTATCTTAAAGTGATAGGTTAATGAGTGGTTTTCTGGTTTGAATACGCGGGTAGTTGTTGAAGACATGGGGAATAGTAGAGAATGTCTAATGGTATGGTAATCTTTGTATTGGTCGAATTCTCCGTTTTCTTTGTAGTTAATATTATGACTGAAAACCAGAGCTTCATCTGAATATTTTATTAACGCAGGGGTTTGTGTAGCATATACATACATATGAATAAAAGTTGTTAATAATGCACTAACCGATAAGCCATAAAGCCATTTATTGACAATGTTCAATTAAGGCCTCCTTTATGAAATAACTACTTTGAGTCGTATTAAATGAAAAGTTACGTACCATCGTATCATCGTCTTTTGCAAGTGGCTGGTATACACAGACTACGTACGTGTTGTGTATAGTAGGCGAGATAAACAACTTTTTTATCGTTTGACCCTTTAATGAGCTGAACTCGGATTTTAGGTAGTTAGATAACTTTTCGCTACTATTCGACTTTATGAAGTTGTACTGGATACCATCAAAGGTTTCTTCATGCCACTTTTCTATAGGTAAAGATGAAGGTTGATAAAAAAAACCAAACAAGCTGAATAAATTTGCTGAAGATATGAATGTTAATGTCAATAGTAGTGTGTATTTTGCTAAATTTTTGGCCGTGAAAGTACCAGGGTTGTTGATGTGGTGTGAATTTTTTAAGGTTTCCTTGACTTCGTCATTATGAATTGGATTTTTCTGAATGTTATTATCATGAATGCTCTCTTCTAAGGTCGGAAAATTATTACTACAGGCTGAGTTAGATTTTGAACAACGAATCTGTTTTTCTGTATCCGATTCGAGTTTGACCATATTTTCATTAATAGAATAGCCAATACCAGGGAGGGTTTTAATATATGTTTGTTTTTTCCCATTATCCCCTAAAGCTAGTCTTATTTGAGCGATACTTTGAGTTAAGCTGGCTTCTGTTACTACACGCCCGGGCCAAGCGTTAGATAGTAGAGAGTCTTTAGTTAAGGTCTTTCCTGGGTGCTCTAATAATAATTCAAGTACTCTGCATTCAGGGCTCTTTAATTTTTTCGTTTGCTTGGTGGTGATGTTTGTTAGCTGCTTGTTTTTTCGGGGGTTTAGTACCCAGTCAGGTGTGTTCCTTAAGTCAGACATTTATGAACGCCTTTGAATCTAGATCCTATTGATAATACTAAGTATAGTATAATTTACGAAGTTAAATCACAACCTTTCGAACTCATATAGTTTCATAAAACGAATGAGTAAGGTATATAGCCGATATGTTTATGTTGCGATGAAATACTTTAGACAGTATCTAGATTACTTCTAAGTGCCATTCTGGTTTTTAGACTGAATGCATTCGTTTAATCTTCTATGAAGAGTGCTCTGATTATGGTGTTTGTGAAGACAGATGACTATAAAGTGAAACGCCAAATGCATTATTTGGCGCTGTAATCGATAGGTTGATATTTAATTAAGTATGGTGCGATAGGCATTTAACACCACCCTCAATTAAACTGGAGTAGCACACTACTTTGTCATTTGAAAACACTATAGGAAGTATTCGGTTATTTTTCCCTCTAAGTGTATGTGCTTCTGTTTGAATCATACTAGGCTGTGCTACTTTGTTGCTTTCACGAGTCATGTCGTGTAAGTATATGAAATTATCATTTGAAAAGTCAACAAAATAACTCGTATAAACAGCTTGCTTGTCTCCATAGATAAAGCGGCTCATATGTGATTTTTCAAAGTTGAAAACACCACAATTCATTGTTTGATAATCCTCGTAAAAGTAAATATCTCCCTTAAGAGTAAAGTCCAAATTATTGCTATAAAAAAGCTGGCTAGTTTGCCCGGACATAAAGTCTGGGCAAGTGTTTATATTCATAAACATTTTAGCCCCTGTTGATAACAGTATGATAATAAGTAATGTTACCCTGGGTCTATTGGCAAATTTCATGAATTGTGTCTCTAATAAAATAATGGCTTTCTTGTAACGAAAAAGTTAGGTTTTTCACTCTGTGTTGCATGTTCTCACTATGCTGATAAATGCAAGAAATATAGTATTCACTAATGTTTGCTGTTATGAGAAGCATTGAAAGCTTGCTTTTATCTATAAGCTTACTATTTTGTTGGATATATTGATAAAGTTGCTTACTAACAGGGTTTGGTGAATATATATAAGTTACCCCCTGGCTATGATCTTGCTCCCAGTTTTCGGCTGGTAATTGTGTTCGCGTGTTGATTTTATAAAGGAGGCTTGTTACTTGGATTAGTGCTACTACAAAAAGAATCACTTTTGATAAGTGTGCGGCGTTGTAGCGTTCAAACAGATTTCCTGTTATTTTACTCGGTTGGCTACTTTCATCATTGAGGGAAGGGGAGATGGGGAGTGTCGAAAGGGGATCCTCCAAATTGTCTTCATAACTTTTGCTGTCATGAGTCAGTTCGATTATGTTATCAAATAGTAAGTATCCTGCATTAGGCATGGTCTTAATCACTTTCTGCTCTCTACCATTATCTCCTAATGCTAAGCGAATCTGCGAAATGCTTTGCGTTAAGCTTGCGTCTGTTACTATGCGCTCTCCCCAGGCATGAGCTAGAATTGCCTGTTTAGAAACCACAGTTCCTTGGTTAGCTATCAGTAGTTCAAGGACTCGAGATTCAGGACCTTTGAGCTTCTTTGTTTTTTTAGTCAAAGCGTGGGTTAATTGCTCTCTACTTAAGGGGTTAAAAACCCATACATCATCTTGTTTTTCCAAAACTAAACATTCCAAACTACGTTAACAATTACTTTCGGGCTACGTTCTTCCCTGTCAAAAAGTCTTAAGTTCTTCTAAGCTCAAGCAAATCAAACACAGTAAAAATACTGGGGGCTAGAAAAATTTGTTGACTGCGTAGCTTCAAATCTCCCAACTAGAATCTCAAGTTGAGGTGTTAATAGCAACTAAACAAAAATAATTCATATGATTTTAGAGTAATTAACCAATTATAACTTGCTGTTTTTGTTGGTTTTGCATTTTTGTTGTGTGGCTAACAACCCATGCGCTAAATTAGGTGTTCAATGATGAAAAGACAACTATTTACACTTTCTGCTTAATGCAAAATAGATTCGAAATTAGTATCTAAGTTTAAGATACGCCTTGATTACTATAAGGATGTGCGAATAACGTGATGCGTTATTCAGCTGATATAAGTACAGCATTTGTAGACACCTTCGGAAGCTACGCTTTGTACTTCCAATCTTGTTTTACCGGATGATTTACATTGGGAAGTGGTTAAATAAACAGTAACGACCTCTGCTATAAATTACATTTATTCGTAGATACTCGTTTGGAAATTAATTTTGCAATACCTATCAAAGATTGGCATAGCCCTTGAAACGATTTTCAAAGTACCAACTGACGATAACTTACGCATTATCCCGGATAACCTAAAAGAAATTATTTCAGGCTTAGAAGGCACAATGCTTGTTTACGCTCAACCTGTTGTATTGATTCCGGTGCTTTCGACCAATTTTATGAATTGGCTGATGCTGTCGAGAACCATGGCAACGCGTGGCTTCACGTAGATGGTGCAATTGGTTTATGGGCTGTCGCAAGTGATAAAGAAAAATACCTATTTAAAGGTATTGAGATAGCTGATTCTATTGATGCGGATAGCCATAAATAGTTCAATATGCCGTATGACAGTGGAATGATTATTATAAAATACGCCGCTGAGTGATCTAAAGCTATGGGTGATTACCTTGACGATGCAATGGAAAAACCAGAGCGAAACGCAATTAACTTTGGTAGTTCTGCATCAAGAAGAGCACGTGGCGTTCCTGTATATGCAGCGTTCAAATTATTACGTAAAGAAAGGATTTTTGAGCTCATGGATCGTTGCACTGAACTAGTAGAGCGTATGGCGAAAAAACTTTCCGTAGTAAAAACATCACAATTCTGAACGATGTTGTATCCTATCGTTTCTCAGCACAATTTGGTGAAGGCGAAGATATCTACCACAATGAACTCACGGATCGAGTTGTTCACCGTTTGCAGGAAGAAAGAATTCGCGAGGTCCTTAAACCCCCCCTCTTTTACCACTTAATCAACCCAAAAACAGAGAGTCGGGGTTAATAAGTGATTGGTTGTCTTATTTTCAATTAGTTGTTTTCTATGTGGTTTGGGCATATGGCTACGAGAGGTCGTGGACGTAGCTGATCAGCACGTACGCAATAAAGCCTTTTGTTTGAGATTTGTCATGAAATGACAATTGAAAACTAAGTTAAAAATGTAATCTAGATAATCCAAGACCTAAATGTAGAAAAAGACATTTACGTATTTCCATTCAATAAACTGCGGAAACAATCATGTTTAAACATCAAATTAAGAGTGTAATACCTCCTGTACAGTATCTAATTTTAGGTAACAGAATGTTTTTGTTGTCTATGGTACTTCTGGTTATTAGTGCCTACTTCTATGATGCTAATGAGGCTTTTATTGCGGTTGAAGTAGGGATCATTCAATTTCTTTACAACCTTAAATTTTCCAACGGAAAATCGACCATAAAGGGGAGTCTCGAACCTTTGCTGATGACTTTAATTGCTGTACCGTTATCTCTGGCTTCGATGCCTTTTGCACCAATAACAACATCATTGTTCGTTTTTGTCTTAGTTCTTATTGAGCGTGACAATCATCACCAAGGTGTACCTAAGTATATTCTTCCACTCAGCTTTTTGCTGTTGTCTATGATGATGATACCGAGTGACATTGAGAATACTGCGTTGATGATACAACGCTCAGCATCAGTTGTTTTGGGGGTCACTGCCGCAATAATTGCGAGCATACTTATTTGGCCCAATAACACGACAAAAGAAGATAAAAAAACAGGTCAACCAAAACGTAAAATAAACACTACTGATTTAAAGTACTCATCACGAAAGGGATTAGGCATCGGACTTATTCTATCATTGGAGTTCTTTGGCTGGATGGGGGCTGCTCTAGGGGCTTATCTACTTATGATGATTCACAGTCCTGTTTCAAAAAATTTAGCACATAAAGCGTGGGAACGTTTGAGCGGTACTGTTATTGGCGCGTTATTTTATCTCCCGGTCGGTGTGTTATTGAACTACATTGCATCTCCAGAGATTCAGGTTGTGCTGATGTGGTCGCTGGTCATTTTATCTCTATACATGATTTTGATATATCTCGAGTATAACTACACAGTAGCCTCTGCATCAATCATGTTTCTTATTCTCACCATTGGCGTAGGTCCATTTAACTTGGAAATCGTTGAACTCGTGTTTATGCCACGTCTTTGGTACACACTTATTGGCGGTGGTGTTATGGTGGCTCTTGGTTTGATAATACCGCTACGAGACAAAGATATGCAAGCCTAGCTTAGCGTCTAGGCAAATAAGCACCTCTCTCAAGCAAAGAAGTTAGCAGATTTAGTTTAGCTGACAGGCTCATCAAACCACCGCTTAGGGCGGTGGTGATTGTTCCTTGAAGCTATAGCATTGAAGAAGTGATTTGAATTAGATAGGCTAGATACTTCATTAATCGACATGTTGTTTTTCATGTTAACCGGGTTTAGCTACCCAGTGACTGTGCTGTTTGGTTTGACTATCATCAACGTCTATATATCCAATGAGTGCTTGACGCATTTATTCTCGCGTTATAATTGCTCCATATTGAATGCCTTTCTTAGTTGATAACCCTTCAGAAACGTTGCCCGCACTGCGACAACCTCCAAGATTCAGCCTAATACTGGTGGTTTATCCGATCAAGCTGGAATAGGATTAACTCCCCATAATACAGCGAATGATGATTCTATCCTTTATCGGTTGGTGCTGTCTCCATCCGCTACGAAGAGTGTCAGTGCTACATTTACGCCGAGCCCAAATCTTGACATAAAGCTTCGAGCTGTGGTCAGCGTGAGTTTTTTCAAAGCACTATCAAGATATTTCCCTTAATCGTTTAGTTAGTACTTTGAGCTAACAGTATAAATGAAATCATTAATGGCTAACTACTGCTAGATTGCCGAGCTACGCAAGCGGCGCGCTCTCCAAGCTTTGGCTGATAGTGGATTGTTTGAGTTTATCAATGTGGAGTCTGATTCAAGACGTGCTCGTATTTGGTTTATAGCCTGAGTTTATGCTTGCTCACAACTGAGTCGATAGAATTGATCATAATCTTTGAACGATAGCTCAACACAAAGACATTTCAGTCTCTCAACAATTTTCCCTTCGGCTAATCAATGGACCTTACTTTAACAAACAAATGTTCAACCGTTCACTTTAACTTGCTTCCGGATTTCTATATTTCTTTCGATATTGTAAAGGACTATACCCCAGATTTTTTCGAATGAAGCGGGTAAAATTCGCAGTGTCAGCGTAGCCCATCGACATTGCTATCTCGGTAATAGATATTTTTGAGCATGTAAGTAGCTTTATACATCTTTTCAGTATCATATCTTCTATAACATTCGAGTAAGTTACCCCCGAATTTTTTAATTGCCTTTGTAATGCCCTTGGGTGGATGCCCAAGATTTTAGCCGCTCTAGAGATAGGCAATCGACCAGAATGTATATAAGGCTTTATCGCCAGCTCAAAGGATGCCAGGAAACCTTTGGGAATAGGCTCCTCAAAACAGTTCAGATTAAACGTCGATTCTATGTTTAAACTCTGTTCTAGAATATCATTATCTATTTTTATACCTGTGGCATTTCTGCCCAAATAAAGTTGAATATGACTCAATGGCTTGCACTTAAAGTACTCTGCCAGTTCTGGTTTTTTAACGCTTACTTGAACAGTTTTGGTTTTACTCGAAGCTAAATTTTCTAGTAGAGTGACCATGAAAATTATGGTGAACATCTCACCGTATTTATACCACTTCTCATTTTCTCCCCCTTTATATCTAGCTAACCAATAACTGTCATGGTACTTTTCGACCGTTATTAATGTGTTGTTACTGTAACAATCAATTACTTTACAAAATTCTTCTAAAGCATCTCGTACAGTTGACTTATTGTTTAGGTTTAATATTCGTAGCGTACTGGGGACATAATTCTCTATACATGTGGTTTTGATTTTGTCGATAAATAGTTCGTTACTGGTATTCTCGCCAAATTCAAAAATCAGGTTATGGAGCGTTTTTTCTGGTAGGCAGGTAGGTGATTGATATTGAAGATCATCAGGAACGTTAGCGATTGACATTAAGCGTTGTTTATTTGTTTTCTTGTCCCCAAATAGCTCGCTAAGATCATGAAAACACGCAGATTTGACTAATGGGATTCTCTTACAAGTTTGCCACATGATAATCTCATTCCCCCTTCACTTAATTATTGAATGTTATCAGAAAAGTCACTCAAGTTGTTGTCATTTTATGACTTCTAGACGGAGCGCAAACATACTTTTTTAGCGCCGAATGCCCCCCCGAACTGCCATGCTCCTGATTTTATACAAGCTTAGTCATTTCTTTAAAATGACGAAGGACGGTTTGAAACTAAAACACTTTTTCTGACGATACTTAACCCGTGGATGTGCTTTATCAAAATCATTTTCAATAATAGTTCTCCGAGCCGTTTTTCCTTTATGTACAGAATCGCGCTTTATTAACTAAGCTTGAAAGCGCTGTCTCGGTGAGTGAAATATAACTACGCCTATAAATTTAAAATGTATTCATGCTCCATGAGGTCTGCCCGTTATCCATGGTAAACCCATTCATGATCCACTGTAGCCACAGCTAAGGTGAAGGCTTATGCGATTTATTCTTGGAGCTAGTCATTAGTGAGCAAGGCTTCTATAAAATAAATACGAAATAGGGGGCTTCGATATTTTCTAGCTTGCAGTCATATATCACTAATTTCAAGAAAGCTTTGTCAGATTGATATTGTTTACATAGGTAACTTTCGAACCTCAAAGTGATTTGTGGGCGAAAATATCTCGCTTTGAAATTCTACTGTCGCCAACTCCCACTGCTTGAGCTTGTTCGTTTCACTGAGTATGCCAAACACCGCTTCAGCAGTATGTTTAAATGCAATAAGATTTGAACTTCCGTTTACGATTTTTGCGGTAAAAATTGCAGAAATTAAATCACCAACACCTACAGGCTGTTTAATAAACGACAAATAGGGGCGTTGAATTAGGTAACAACCAGTACTATCAGCATACATCGTAGAAAATAGCTTATCTGATAGAGTATGTACATGCTTGACAAGTACAACATCAGGCCCTATTTTAAGAGCTTTTTTACATGCTCTAACTGCATCCTCAATATTATGTATATCAATCTTAGTAAACTGAGTTAGCTCAAATTGGTTTGGGATGATGACATCAGCGATAGGCATAATATCCTCAACCAAGCGTTTTGTAATGCCGGGAGCTAAAATACATCCTTTGTTTACATCACCCATTACAGGATCGCAGATATAAATTGTCGCAGGGTTTACTGTTTTGATTCGATTTAACGCTTGTAATATAGAGTTACATTGTTCTTGACTTCCTAAATAACCTGTTAAAATTGCATCGCAAGTATTCAGTACATTTAAGTTGCTTAGGCCATCAATAAGGCTATCAATATCTGAAGCTGGAAAAACTTTTCCTTTCCACCCTTCAACATACTGTGTATGGTTAGAAAACTGCACAGTATGAATAGGCCAAACCTCGCAGCCTAATCGCTGCATAGGGAATACAGCTGAGCTGTTGCCTGCATGACCGTAAACAACATGAGACTGTATCGATAATATATTCTTCATTGTCTATCCTTAATATTTTAGTCAAGGCTAACTAGTTGTACATTTTCTACTTTTTCAGGGATTTTTCTACACTCTTGTATTGTACCTACGTGTAACTTCACTTTATCAGTGTTAGATGTATAGTAATTTAGGCATAACTCAGACCTAGTGCTTTTCATTGTATCAGGAAGTGATTTTTTTAAAATCTCACCTTTTATTGAGTATTTCTTATATATTTCTTTAAGTTTCACCTGACTTTGATATGTGTTTTTCTTCTCTTTAACAGAAAAGGTAATACCCTCTGATCTGCTTGGATTAAGATTATAATTGCAATTGTTGCAGCTTGTGATGAAAGCATGCGTCAATTCGCCATCTTCACTTTTAAATGTCTTTATAATCGTGTGAGTGTTGTTTAAAACTCCAGAGTTGACGGTGTTTACACTGTAATAATCTAATTTATTAATTAGATTAGATTTCTCATCTATATGAAACTCCGTATCTATACCATGTGCGCGAATAATATTTTCACTATTATTGTTGTTACTGGCTGCGCAGCCGATTAAAATTGACGTACCAAGTAAAAGTATTATTCTGTGTTTTTTCATAATTGTCTCCATAGGCCGTAGTTATTAAAAGTTGTATTTTATGGTGTAGATTATTGCACTATCAGTCTTTGACTGCTGTAACTTATTATGTGCGTAATAATATTGGATTCCCGTAGAGACATTACTTGTAGCATTCCACCACAAAGAAATAGCTCCATTCGCTGATAAAGAGTCTGTTTCGGTGCCACTTGCTATGTTACTTTCTAAATACTCACTCGAGCGGGAAAACTCACTTTCAAACCAATGAGTTATAGAGAAGCTTTGATCTGATAATTCAAAATTGTAGTATCCAACCCAACCAAACATACCACCATTGAAGTCAGCGAAATCCTCAGTATTTACATGATGAATGCCAATAAATGGCGCAAATGACCAGTTACTGTCTGTGATTAAATAAGAAACGCCAAAAACACTGTCACGGAAATGATAACCAAGGCTCTCAGTAGAGTATGTTTGAGAAAAATACCGAAGGTCGCCTAAACCAGTCTTTACTGCAATATTCCCTTTTGATGTTGAACCGATAGATTGCCCAGATATTTTTTGTCCAAACTCATTCACATTTTCTTGCAGTTCCATATCAAATAATCCATAAATCTCACCCCAAGAAAAGTTCGCTCCACCTTCAATTTCTATAAAACCATAGTCATTTTTAAAACCGTAACTACGAGTTTCAGTATCTTTTGTCCAATCGTAATAGTTAATTGAAATATCCCCCCATCCATATAGGTATTCACAATGGACTGGCAATGAAAAAGAAGCGCTAAAGTTGATTATAAAAATTGGTAGTATTGTTCGCATAGAATAAAAGTTCTAATGATTATTGGATTTAGTAAATAGTAATAGATACTTTACAAGTCTAATTGTCATTCTGTGCCATTCGTCAAATATAAAGTGAAAACTCATTATCTGATAGCAATTGGATTGCAACAGGGCAGTCAGTCTACCGCCATACATACGCGAAATTGGCCAGTTCAACGGATACAAAGAGGTACAGGGGCATAAGTTCAGTCGGTATATTAAGGGTTACTAAATTATTGTGAGAAGATAGACAGGCGGTAATCGTGGAGAGAATCGATACAGAATTTTTAGCACAAGCTAAAAATGTCTGGTAAAGGCTAGTGGCATTCGACATCAACGCTATAGGCAAATCACATTATAGAATGCAATGGTTAGATGAGTTGAATATTCAAACCGATCGAATATGTAAAAATAGATTATTTTTCAGTAAGATAGGGTAAAGTCAGATAACAACCTATAGCTAACTGTTGTTTATGGCGAAAATAGATATGCGAAAACCCTCTTAGTTTTGTGACATGGGGATTACACATAAGGTGAGGGGCTTCAAGTATATTGATTTAGGAGATGTTTAGTTCTGACATTAGAAAATTGCCAGGAAGGTACATCAGTAGCCGGAATCTTATACAAAGAAAGCATAGGGTAAAAGTTACCTCATGGACAGTTATGGTTGCTAGTACCTAAATTTTGGCACTGAACGAAAGTGCTGAACAAGCTTACAAGGTTTTGGGTATCTAAGATTCAGTACATGTTGTTTAATAATCACTTAAATTTTAGGTGGTTTGGTTTCTGTTTGAGCCAGTACCAATCATGTAACACTGCACAGCTTGTGTCTATCTAACATTTATCCGATTATGGTTTGCAATGACTTCACGTCGTACGCACCGAAATGATTGGTAACGGTTCTTGAAGTAAGTTGACTTTTCCCAAGCAGGGTTACAAAAAGGTGGGCGAAATCAACATACAATTAAACTATTTGTCTAGAGGCCCAATAAGAACTTACGACGCCATGCTTATGGACCTAATTGAATGTTTCCTAGACTTTACTAGTGTTACTAAAGTCAATCTGGCTGATAAAGTGGTTTTGATTCTTCTCAATCGAAAAAGACCACCCCATCTTTTGACTTACTCTTTCTACAATCACAAGTCCTACACCATACCCTGCAAAATCTTCTTTATTTGCGCCATATTGATTGTTCACAGTCAAACGAGTTTGATTCAACTGGATATGAATACTCTCTTCGCCATAGCTAAATGCATTTTTAAGTAAGTTGTTGATGGCAATCGTTACAAAACTCACAGGGGATTCCATGCTTGCAGGATTATGGCTTTCATAGGAAACCTTTACTTTCTGGTGTTTAAATAGCGTTGATAATTTATCAATTTGATTTTCAACTATCAGACCGAGGTCGCATTTGTCTATTCGATCCTCTGCGATATGCTCTTTACCAAGTAGCAGAAATGCGTCAGTTAGCAGTTGCATCTCTTTCGAGGCGCTTTGCATACGTTCGACCGTTTTTGCACCAATTCGACTCGTCGGATCAAAATTCACATCTTGCAATAGTTCAACTGAGCCAGCAATGACAGCTATAGGGGTACGCAGTTCATGGGAGGCAAAGCGATTGAACTCATTTTCCCGTTGTAGGAAATGCTCTAAATCGTCCTGACTCTTAATAAGAGATTGTTCGATGTTTTGAGTCTCTTTGTATTTAGTCTCGATCTTTATTTTTTTATTCCGCAGACCAACAGATCTTGCTTGAGCCTGCAAAATTGAAAGTGGGCGAGATAACCACAATGAAAGTAAGTAGCAGTACAAGAAGATGATTAATGTTGCACTAACCACAATAACCAATGAATTTTTGTAAATCTCGGACTCATACGTGTCTAGAAAATCATCTTTATTGTGTTTGAATACGATATAGAACAAAATATTGCTATTAGGCATTCGGCTGATAATAAAGTGTTTGTCCTCAGTCCCGAGCATATGTTCGTATAGGCCTACTTTTTTATATTCAGCCAGCCAAGCGGGTAAAACCTTGGGTTGGGTTAGCTTATAATAGTCAAATACTTCAGGAGCGGGCTGATAATCAGGGTTACCTTCGATAGTTTCAATAGTGACTCGCTTAGCTTCACTTTTGAGCCATTGGTGCAAGCTTAATTTTTCCAGTTTGGTCTCTCCTACGTAGACTACGGCCCAAAAACTGCCACACAGCGTCAGTATCAAAAGCGCTAGCGTTCTTCTTACGCTAGTGAATAGACTAGGTGTTGGTCTCATGACAGCTTGAACCCTTTACCAAATACGGTTTCCAGTTGAGTTTGAGAGTCTTGTTTACTTATTGCATTTCTTACTCCGTACATATGGCTGCGTAGAGCGTCACTATTGGGTTCACTGTCTCCCCAAATGTGTTCAATAATGTCTGACTTAGTGACTAGATTTGGTGCTTTTTTGATAAGCAGTAGTAGTATTTTGTATTGAATAGGAGGAAGTTTTAGCTGGTTACTGCCTAAACTGACCTGCTTTTGTTCAGTGTTTATTTGAATGTCTTTAAAAGTTGCGATAGCAGAGACCATCTTATTTGTACGATTGTATAAAGCGGTAATCCGTGCATATAGCTCTTCTAAGGAAAAAGGCTTAACGAGATAGTCATCGGCACCGGAATCAAAGCCTTCTAAGCGATCTTCTAGCTTATCTTTTGCACTGAGGTATATGATTGGGACTGTCTTGTTCAGTTCACTACGTATTTTTTTGACTGCGCTAATGCCATCCATTTTAGGCATCATAATGTCCATGACAACAACATCGAAAGACTGCTCCTCAATAATGGAAAGAGCGTCTTGGCCGTTATAGGCAAAATCAACGATACAGTTTCGTAACTCTAGGTAGTCGGCGATTGTTTCTGAAATTTGGAAACTATCGTCAACAAGTAAAATTTTCATATTTTCCTTCACTCCTCCTTCACATTCTTGTCATTAGTATACCTGCAACAAAGATTAGTTCTCAAAGTAAAAGGCATACAAACATGAAAAAGTTATTTCTTATCGGTGTAATCGTAGCTGTACCAACAGTAGCACTAGCTAATCCTT
Source organism: Vibrio sp. T20 (assembly GCF_007858795.1). Lineage (NCBI taxonomy): Bacteria > Pseudomonadati > Pseudomonadota > Gammaproteobacteria > Vibrionales > Vibrionaceae > Vibrio > Vibrio sp. T20. The sequence goes on along the minus strand of NZ_VFEB01000087.1, from coordinate 11,083 downwards.
ATGTAAGTTTGAACTACGGTTTCAACAATACTGATCAGGCTATAAGCACTCCATCGAACTTAGTTCCAATGGCGACGACTGATGAAGACTCGGCAAGTTTCGGTGGTGCTGTGGGCTACAAGTTCAATGAAAGCTGGGCATTAGAGTTAGGTTATCGTCATTTTAGCAACGAAGGGGAATCAGAGTTATATATTACCGATACTGAATTATATGAAGAGTCGATAGAAGCTAGTTCTGAGATTAACGTGCACCAATTAACGTTAAAACCTATTTATTCGTTCCACTTGACAGAAAAGCTTGATTTTAAGTTGGGGGCGGGAGTGAGTCTGACTCAATATCAGTATTCTTCAAAAGTTGTTCACGAAACAGATGAAGAGAAGTTTCCAGAGGACATTGAAACGTCAGCTGTACTTCATAATGAAAATAGCGAAGAATGGATTGTGGGCGGCATTGCTAGTCTAGGTTTAGCTTACAATTTCACTAATCATTTTGCATTAGGCGCTGAAGTTAGCTATCAAGCTGACGAGAAAGCACAAAATATTAACGCTGGCATTAACGCATCTTACACATTTTAATTTGAGGTCATTATGAAAAAGTTACTATCAACGGCTGCACTTCTAACGGTTTCTTCATTTACATATGCTCAAGGTGGGTTCACTGGCCCAGCTTCCGAGCAAGCTAATTCCGAAAGAACTACAATATCTGTTGCACAGGCTAAAAGGATGTCAGAAGATAGTATGGTGACTTTATCAGGCTACATTGTTGAATCTTTAGGAAAGGAAATGTACTTGTTTAAGACCGCTGACAGTAGTGACACTATTGAGGTAGAAATCGAAGCCGAAGAGTGGAGAAATATAACCGCAGATGACAAGACGTTGTTGAAGATCGTCGGTGAAGTAGATAGCGAATGGGGTAGCAACTATATTGAAGTTGAGTTTCTTAAATTGGTACAATAACCGAATATATTCTATTTCCGGAACATCATGAACAAATTTATAGTCATCCTATTATTAGTACCTTTGTTTACTCATGCTCGAGGTGGCTATATAGGACCTGGTGTAAAATACGCGATCTCTGAAAATCCAACGACCACTGTCGCAGAGGTCAAACAGATGTCAGATGGCAGCGTTGTTTCCCTTACAGGTTATATAATTAAAGCATTGGGCCATGAAATGTACTTGTTCAAAACTAATGATAGTGATGACACTATTGAACTTGAGGTTGACCTTGAAGGGTGGGAGGGTATTATTTCGGATGAAACTACATTGTTGACCATTGTTGGTGAAGTGGATAGTGATTGGGGTAGTACCTATATTGAAGTAGACTATTTGACTCTAGCAAAATAGCCATTTCCAACCTGGACTGTATTTATGAAAACTCAGCAATTAGTGCTGAGTTTTTTTTAATAAAAAAGCCCCTAAAGAAACCATATTTTTACGTTATGTGAGCGTATTAACTGAATTATAGACGTAGCATTGTTCCGTTTGATGATTATATCCAACGGATAAAAAATATTAAAATGCTAGCGGCCTGATGTTGTTGTAGGCTGTAGGTATTATAAATTCACTCTTTCACTAAATATCATAGTTAACTACATCGGATATTGGTGGAAATGTTATAGTCACATCGGAACGTAAAATTAAGCACATCATAAATGCTATATTTTTCTATGTAAAAGTTCAATCTCAATTCCAAATCAAACAAAACGTGTACTTTAGTAAATCTACGGCATATTTTAAGAACTTAATTTATATTGACTCCTCAAAACCACCATCTAGGGCGGTGGTCATGGTTCCTTGAGGCTAAAATAGCCTCAAGAAGTTCCAATGTTAGAAGTAATCTCTTATCCACTACCAGCAAGAGGAAACAATGACATGGGCGATTTCAGAAGTTCATAACATGTCTATTGGCGTAGAAAATACCATATCGTTGGACTCAGAAGTACAGGCATGAGACTTGGAGAGTTACGGCAGGGAAATCACTTACTCGCTCGAGGGTGTTTTTTAGATATGGACGGAACCAAGATAAAAAGGACATAGAGTATGAACAACAATTGCAGTTATTGAAGAGCTAATATTGCGGACGCCCCCTTCTAGGGGAGGGAAAGCAAAACCGTCTTCTAAGAATGAGTTGTTTTTTCTACTCGGGGTGAACTACGACCTAACTTGCTATCTACATAAATATACGAATTTTTAACATGTCGCATAGTAAAATTAAAATAACGTATGGTCATAGCGGTTTGGATAAATAGTTTAATTTATATGCTTGTCGTAAGATGGTAAATATAGTTTTATGTGATTTGATACTATATCTTTTTTTGATAATTCACTATAAATAGAGTTATTGTTTTATGGTTAATAACATGCAATATGATGAATCGGTTTTGCTAAGTGAATATGCGGCAGAGTTAGAAAGAAGAGGCTATTATTTTGAAGCGTCGGCAGAATGGTTCAGGGCAGCAAGAGTTTCTAGCTCAAAAGAGAATAAGGCTTGGTGCATAAGTCGATATGAATTTTGTCGAAGGAAGATGACGTTAGAATATGGGGGCCAATAATGTTTTTATGTTTACGAAGATCATGAAACAACATGGGTAAGGTTTAGTGGTTTTATTGAGTCAGTAATCATGTTGATTTTTATTGTGTTTTTCATAACTAAAAGTATGATGAGTGAACTAGAGCGTCGATCTAATGAATATAGGTATTATTTGACAACTGCTAATGACATTATCGATAGCGACTTATTAATCGATGGCTTACCGGTAGCTTTGGTAGGTAAGATTATGGAATATCATGGTGATGATATTTATACGTTTCGAGATGAAACAGGGTATATTAATGTTGAAATCGAATATGATAATTGGATGATGCAGGCTTCTAACACTCAATCCATAGTAGAAGTCAATGGAGAGGTCGATAAATCATTCATAGGAATAAGAGTAGATGTTGATTTTATTAAAAACCAATAACAATCTAATAAATCACCCAAGTGTTAATTAAAAGTATCTTCAATTAATGTCGTAAAATGGCTATTAAGTAAAACTAAGTGCTTTATTATTCTTAATATATAAATTAATACATAATGTTTAAAGCACGTGATAAAATCAATCCCAACAAATCCTATTATGAGTGCTGTCTCAAACGTTGTTCGGCAACCATTCAAGCATAACAATAATTTATTAGCGTTAATAAGTCTTCCGATGCTATTGCTATCCACTAACGTAAATGCACAATCACTTGAGTTACCTATTTGGAGGTCCGAAGCAGAAGAACAAGGCTATATTTTACCCGAAGCTTTCGGTATCAGTGTTGGCTATATGCATGTAGAACAAGGAATTAATGTTGACTCAATCAACTTTGATGGACTTAAACTCGGTAGCATGCCAATAGGACAAGACTCAATAGGTATCGAAACAACTGGAGGCCGACAAAGCAGCGACGTATTAACCTTAAGAGCCGATATGTGGCTTTTTCCCTTTCTTAATTTTTATGCCATCGGTGGGAAAATTTCTGGGTATTCAGAGACTAATATCAGTGTTGATATTAAAGGTCTACCAATCAAATCAGCCCAAAACTTGCCATTTCAATTAGACCTTGAAGGTGACATGTATGGCGGGGGCGTCGTTATTGCAGGCGGTTTCAAAAACTGGTTTACGATAGTTGATGGTAGTTACACTAAAACTAATCTAACTATCATTGACGGTGGAATCCAATCTATTGTAGTCACACCAAGGTTTGGTTATGACTTTGCCTCTCGTGGCGTACCAATTAGAGCTTGGGTTGGTGGTCAATATCAAAATATTCAGCAAAGCCTATCAGGTAACATATCGGATTTAGATTTACCTCCGGAATTACATAACCTTCTCGATCTTGTAAATAAAGATAATGATGGGCACTTTAACGTTGAGCAAAGCCTAGCAACGGATTGGGCACCAGTAATGGGCTTCCAATACACTATCAACTCAACATTTAATCTCATTGGTGAGTTTAGTTTTGGAGAGCGTAGAAGTGCATTTATTACGTTAGATACTCGCTTTTAAATGAGCCTTGAATTCTATTAGTACACCTAAATTAACAATCTTGTTATCAAGGAAATTGAGACTCATCTTCATGTATCTAAAACTAATATTCTACATTGCTGTCGTTTGGAGCTTGTCTATTCAACTTACTTTGGCAGAAGAGGAGAACAACTGGGCAGAAGTTGCTCTGGAATACCTAGGATCAAGTGAATCCGTTGATGTTTCCGATGGGAACATCGATTGGGGAGTACTACCCGGTCCATTTTCTAATCCAGAGCAAGGTTTTGGGATCGGGGTTGCTGTTATGGGACTGTATGCCCCGCAGGGAGAAAATGCCGGAAATCAGCTCTCAACGATTAACATTTCGGGCTATGCATCGACAGCAGGTACTTACGGGGTCGGTTTAACAAACTCCACCTATCTTAATCAAGACAGTATTAAGCTAAATTTCACAACTTGGATAAGCCAAACCCCAAGTCAATTTTGGGGCATTGGTCGAGAAGCTGCGGAAGAATCATCGAACAAAACAGAGCATGAAGCATTGTATTTTAATACTGAACCATCTATATCGTTTCAGTTTGCGCCCAATTTCTACTTTTTGACGGGCCTTGATTACACCATCTTAAGAAACCAGAAATCAAACGGAAGTTCTTTAACAAAAAAAAATCTCGAAGATAAAAATAATGTTGGCCTTATTTTCGGCTTGGAATATGACAGTCGTGATTTTATCCCAACCCCTTATAAAGGCCGATATTTGTTGGCAGAATACAGAACCTATTCCAAGAAACTTTCATCGGATTATGATTACCAACAACTAACCCTAAATTATCGCGAGTTTATCCACGTAAATAAAAGCAATATTCTCGCGGCTGATTTTTTCATACAAGGCTTGAGTGACGAAGATAATTTACCTTGGTTTGCTATGAGCAAAATGGGAGGCGATGAACGGATGCGTGGCTACTACTCTGGTCAATATCGCGATCGTATTCAAGCTTCGGCCCAACTTGAGTACAGATATAGATTCAATAACCGTCATGGAATAGTGACATGGGTAGGTGCGGGAAACATAGGCTCAAAAATGAGTGAATTAACTGATACGAAGTGGCTTCCCACTTATGGTGTTGGTTATCGCTTTGCCTTTAAGCCTCGCGTGAATGTTCGTTTAGATTTTGGGTTCGGAAACGAAGAATCTGCGGTTTACTTTAATATCAATGAAGCATTTTAACTATGAAACTAATATATAAACTAAGCTTTTTCTTATCAATAATAAGCATGAATGCCTTTGCCATAGATCCACCAACAGGAGTTCGTCCGTGTTGTGCCCTTGGAACTGGCTTAAAGGCTGAGTTAGGGCCTGTTCCTGTTCCATTTTTTTCCCTTGAGAATGTCGTTGATGTTAGTGACCTAAATCAACATAAATACAATGATGGCTCCGAGAGTGTTACTAGCAGTTTATTTGGTGGTGCTGAAGAGAAAAATGGCATTATCTATACCGAACGTGGTGGCTTCCTCGATACTGCGCATATTCGTGACACAGCTGACTACACTTATTATTTAAATGTAGAGTTAAGAAAGCATTTAGGTAAAAATTATCAAATCGTATTATCAGATGAGCTTCGTGCACGTATTATTCAAATTTATCCACAAGATATTTCGTTTAAAACAGAGCAAGAACGTATGGATGTAATCCATAATTTAAGCGGGTTATTGGCTTTTAGGTTGGCTCAATGGCATGAAATTGCGCAATGGTTTGGTCTTGAATCTGTCGGTGGATTTAAAGAGTACGCTTCCGCGTTTTCTACTGAAGATCTATATTCAAACTTAATTGGAGCAATTATTGCGATTAAAATTTTGCAGAAAAATCCGACTATCCAGATTAGAGAGTATGAAAAGGCATTCTCATCTCAACTTCAAACGGTATTAAAAAAAATGGGAGCGGTGAGCAAGGAAAAAACCATAAAAGAGTTAGAAGCCATCGACGGCCAATGGTGGGATAGTTCAGAGCGTTTACCTGAAAAATGGGTTGTGAAAGTCCGCGACTACACACTTAGTTTAGAGATGACGCCAGACTTTGGGGATGAGCCTTATTCATTATCGATTCGTCACCTTAAAAAAGTTGAAAAGTTGGCGGAATTAACCTTAGTTTCGTCAGAGAGTGAACAAGCTTTTTTGTCGTTACCTAAATTTCTAAAAAATAAGGATACTTGGACACACGAAGACTTTAGAGAACTGTCAAGTTTTGCAAAAAACTCAGATGATAAAATGCCCCAAAGTAATAATGAGCTGTTGTCTGAGTAGTTATTTCTCTATATGTGAGTTAAATGGTCGTTCGACTTGATCAAATTTTTAGGAAATAGAGCAGGGTTAGAGACTATAGTAATTTAAGAATTATTAGCGTGAATTATTTCTTTCGTAGGTTATTAGGTAAACCGCCTTGTTGTAAGGCGGTTTTTTTTGGAGTAAAGTGTTGAGATATAAGCAATAAAAGTTGATTACTACATGCATATATTAGGAATAGCATTAATTCTTTGTTTATTTATGTAGCACTTTATTACGCATGATGGATTAGATTAAACTTAATTAACTAACACCGTTAACTAAACCAGGTATAAGTGATTTTGTTACAGGCTCACTACTTGACCTAAAGTTTACCAAGGTGGGGAAAACAGCATCTAACAATTTTGAGTCTAAACCATACCAGCTTGCTGCTGTAGCAAATAACTGATCGATACTTGTTGTGGGGATATAACGACCTTGATCACTAATATCATGTTCACCACCAAGTACTAAATTTGTTGGTGTGTTGCCTCTGTGATAGGTTTGATTACCTGATACAGCTCCACCAGCAATAAACTGGTGGCTAGACCAACCGTGATCGGTTCCTCCGTTATTTTCTTGTCCTGTGCGTCCAAAGTCTGTTTGTGACAGAACAATGACATTATTCCATAAGCCTTTATTTTCCATTGCAGTTTTGAAGTCCCACATTGCTAGTGAAATCTCTCTGAGATAGGCTGCATGTTTGATATCTTGGCGAGTATGATGGTCAAGCCCGCCTACCTTTACGAAAAAAACTTGTCTATTGGGAGTACTAGGGTAGTAGGAGTAAGAGCCAGTTGCGAGCTCTATTAAGCGTGCTACTGATGCTAGCCCATTAAGCATCGTTCCTTTTAAATTTCCGTCATTAGTATTCCGTCCATTGGAGGACGTTAGGCCTGTATCGTTCTTTCCGGGGATAGTAAACAGATCTCCCCCATACACACCGTATCCATTGAGTGGAAGAGTATCCCATAGGTTCACTAATTCGGTAGTTTTATCTACACTCGAAAATATCTTGGTTCCTATGAGTCTTGCTATCTTATTGTCGTTTGATTCATTATACTTTTGAGAAATACTCAATGATGAATTTAGGTTGAACCTGTCAGGTTTTACAGGATTTAAAGACATAAAGTCAGCTCCCCCCTGCATGATTTGTGCTGACCCATCAAGAGAAACATTAGGCCCAGAGGCGCTACTTCCCATTGCTTGGTGAACTCGACTGGCCCAGCCATCTGAGAATAGTTGCTTTGAATTGCCATTGTGCTGAAGTTTACGCTGGTTATTATGGCCCATTAGTTGTGGGGGCTGCTCTGAAACTGGAGCACCCTTTACATACGGGGAAACTAACGTACCAATATTATTTACCGTCGCTAAATCACCGCTTTTATACATTGCGGCTAACTCAGGCATTAATCCATTTATGCCAATGTGTTCATTACCCACATCATAATAGCCCTTAGTATAACATTGTGTTATATCACCTCCGGTCCCTGGCCAGTAAGGGTTTGAGCCATCTGTAACCGGTGCCCCTAGCGATAAGTTGCCAACAGCTAACAATGGTCTCATAGCTGAGTACGTGTCATGATCAAAACCAGTTGATGGCTCTGAAGTCTTAATCGGTGGAAACATGCTTAATGTGTCGTTTCCACCTTCAAATTCTATTATTACCAAAGCTTTGTAGTCTCCGGTCGCTGCTTTGGTTGAGTGAGATAGTAATGATATAGGTAGCGCAGTGGCTGGAACCGAACCCACAAGGCTCTTAATAAAGTCTCTTCTTTTCATGATTTTATTACCTTTGTAGCAGGTTGTAACTGTTAAATACCATTGTTTGAATCGCGTCTCCGATCGTATTGATCGAACATTCTAGTGCTAGTTGTTCTTCGACAACCTGGCCTTCTCGACATTGCCAAATCGGAAATGAGTCGGCAGCGTCAAAGTGCGTGATGAGCTCTTCAATCATTCCATCTGGTAAAGTTTCGTGATTTATTTTTGAATGTAGGTGAGCGATCAGTGCTCGTATTGCGGGTTCCCGAAATTCAGGCCTAGTGATATTCTTTAAATCACCATTAAGATGAGACTTCAAAAGTTCAATTTCTTGAGCGTAGGACAGCACTATTTTTGCTTCATTACTTGGCCCCCAAGTTTGTCCCCACTCAAAAAGGCTTGAACAAGAGTTTCCTCCACACATGCTTCCGGTTGGAGACATTATTAGTTCATAAGGCGAGCTCTGAATTATACCTCTTGTATAGAAAGTGAGTTTGGCTAGCGAAGCGTCAGTGTAGAGATCTAGTGAAGGAGCTAGTAATGATGTTTCTTCAATATTGTATGCTTTATCTGTTGGATAAAAATTAAAAACCGTGGGTGAACGTAGAGGCCCATAACCAAATACAGTGATAGGGTTTATAATTGCATAAATACCGTCAGTTGCGTTTGATTTAAATGTATTACCACTTATCGTAGGGATGCCTGGTACTTTTTGAACAGCAAACTTTTTCATTATATCAGCCATGAAAAATACTGGTTCTTTTGCTCGTCCATAACTATCCGAAGTATAATACTTAGCATCCCGAGCTTCAGGATGGACCAAGATAGCTTTAATTACAGAAGCCATATCTCCTTTTTCACCAGTACCATTGTCTTCAAAGACTTTGACAATATCAGCTATGTACCCTTGAGTAGGGTTGGCTGTAACCAATTGAGTTATGAGAAAGCTAGAGACATGCGGAGCGATGTTGCTTGAAGTCATCAAAATATCGATAAGAGCATCTAAATCTTCTTCAGCAGTTTGTCCTGCTGGAATAGTGATACCAAGAACTGTCTTTGCTTGTTTGTCATGATAACTCTCATCAGCAAGCATAGGTGAACTATATTCACCATTGTTGTAGTTTGCGCGCCCAAAGTTATCACCTTTTCCGTTGTAGTTGTCATTATCTATGTACCAGCCTGTTAGCACTCGACTAACTTCAATTACATCGTCAAGAGTGTAAGTAGGAATTGGGTTACCTTCCGAATCAGCCTTTAGAGATCCATCTTGATTTAATTGGTTTAAACCAAGAGAAAATAGTTGCATAATTTCTCGAGCAAAGTTTTCGTCAGGTCTTACAATACTACCGTCAGACAGTGTCGTTAACTTTTGGTTACCTTCATGGGATAAGAATACTCCCATTGTTGGTGAAATAGCGATTGCCTTTAAAATATCGCGATAGTTACCAAAGGCATTGGTATAGAGTAGGTCATAGTAATAAGCTAAAGACTCACCTCTACGATGAAGAGGTGTTTCTGTATGAGATACTACTAGTAATTGACTTAATGCATAGGCGACCCGGTTTCTTAACAAGGTCTCAGACTCCAGTGTACCCTCCCACCAAGCATAACTTTGGTATCTTGTTAAATCGAAGCTACCTCCGGTTTGACCTGTTGTTGATAAATTATTAAAGCCGTTATATTCAGGATGTTTTACATCGAAAATTGCATTATCTGGATCACTATGATGAGCTGTATCTTTCGTTGCCTGGAAGTAAGAATAATCTTGCTCCATGGCTATTTGTGAGTCAATCCAATCGCAAAGACTTTGGCTTTGTCTTATTTGATCAAGCTGCTCGCTAGTTACCCCGAGTGTTGCTTGTTGCGAGAAACGGTAAGCGTCAAAGGGTTGAGGGGAAGTTTGGGCGCTACATATATCTGTTTCAATAACCGGCGGTGGAACTGGCTTTGTTGGGGGGGGCTCTGTTGGTGGTAAGGTAGGGGAGTCCGAAGAGGTATCATTGCACCCTGTAAGCACGAATAATGATATCAATATATTCCATGCGGCATTTATTTTCATAAAGTAATAATTTCCTTTTATAGTTTCTGATAATGTTAATTCTATCAATGTTGACTAAGGAGAGAGTTGAATCAATCGGTTAGCGGTACCGTTATTTGCGTTAATAGGTTGTTTATACGTAGCTTTATTGAATTCCTAATTTAGGTTTTATAACTTCAATAGCTTCGTGCAATTCACCATTGTTAAGAAACGTCCAGGTACCGATTTTTATACCAGCCCTCTGGATGAATACGATTGAGTTTTGCGACTCAGAGATACTGAGAGTATGTAGCGTGCTAGAACTGTTGGGGGAAAAAATACAAATCGGTTCTTGATTTAGGTAAGTCAAGTATTGAATTGGCCTGTCTAACAACATAGTCTGAATCTTTTTACAATAGTTTGATTAGAAGTCATAATTTTAGACTAATTGATCCTACTCTACTTACCATTTTATGCCATTGTTATGTTTAAGGTTATGATATTTAAGAAGTCTGACTATTAGTACAAAGTGTGTAAACTTAGATGCAACAGTGGCGACATAGGCAAACTTGCCCAAGTCTAATTAAGGCCGTTTGTTCATTGGCTAGGTGATATTTGATAGACAAATGGTAACTCTGTAAGAGGCTTTCAGTATGCAGATGCTTCGATTGAAACTGACTTAATGGTTTAAGTAATACTCTCATTACGTGTGCTAAAGTGTTTCATCGATTCTAATTTCTATTTAACAGAGATCCTTCCGTGGTCCCCTGACCATACTTTCTTAAGTAACGACTTAAAGGCGGAATCAGTAAAAGGTAAGAATAAGTTAAAGCCATGAAAAAAATAAAGACTCAGTGTGATAAAGCTACCAGATAGTTGATATAAGCCAATGACCGGCGTTTTTCAAGGTAGTTGTCATCATTTGCTTATTTACTAAGCAGCTTCTCTTTCTGGATTTAGGTGAACGTCAC
>NZ_VFEB01000179.1:0-321 GCF_007858795.1 Vibrio sp. T20 | reverse complement strand
GCAACGCCAGCAAGGCTAGCTAAATCACTCAACCCACCACGGAATACTTTTTGTTCTTGGCGCGTACCGTTCTCAATAATGGCAACAGGCATGTCCGATCGCATACCGTTATCAAGTAAATTATTCTGGATGTTCGGGCTCTCTTTTAAACCCATATAGAACACGATCGTGTGATTGTGCTGAGCAAGCGAGCGCCAATCAATATCTTCACCATCTTTCTTTAGATGACCAGTAATGAATTGGACGCTTTGTGCGTGATCTCGATGTGTTAGTGGAATGCCCGCGTAAGCCGTCGCGCCTGCTGCTGCAGTGATTCCGGGG
>NZ_VFEB01000111.1:0-264 GCF_007858795.1 Vibrio sp. T20 | reverse complement strand
CGCGAGGTTCGCTAAGCTATTAATCTTTTTGTCATTTTTTATTCAGATACAGGTGCAGAAGTTATCGATAAGGTTTACGGCGACAAACATGATAAGGATCACATATGCTATCTAAGGGTTTCTGGCATCCATTAGCCTAAATTCAATTTAATCAGTAAGTTACCCACACATCATAACGATTGGTTATAAGCACTATAAAAGGACGTAATGGGATTTTGGGAATAACATTTGCTCATCGATGTGTTGTTCTAACGCATTAATCCT
>NZ_VFEB01000023.1:0-277 GCF_007858795.1 Vibrio sp. T20 | reverse complement strand
ATCTGCTGCGATACAAAGTTTTCCAGTAGATTGTTCTATTGCTCCCACAAGGCAATCTTCAACTGGATATTGCACGTCATAAACAGTGACAAAGCCTTGGTCTGCCGGGTGATCGGGCCAAATATGACTCACTGGGTGGAAAGGTGTTACGTCGGTGATCAGGTAAGTTTTGCTGTCGTCACTTTCAACGTGCAGCGCCTTTGCGTTGAGCTGCCAAATCTGATGGCAAAATTGAGTGATGGTTGGTGTGATTACTTCAGCTTGTGTGATCAAATCG
>NZ_VFEB01000235.1:0-207 GCF_007858795.1 Vibrio sp. T20 | reverse complement strand
ATGAACACGTGGTGCAATCTCATTCACCAGCAGTGAACCTTGAACATCAAAGAACTCTAGCGCGAGTACGCCAACGTAATCCAAACGTTCTGCAACTGCGGTGAACATGGTTTTCGCTTGCTCTTGCAGTTCAATGTCATCAATAGCTGTTGATAAGCTCAACACGCCGTCGGTGTGAACATTCTCAGCCAGTGGATACACTTGAAT
>NZ_VFEB01000170.1:0-368 GCF_007858795.1 Vibrio sp. T20 | reverse complement strand
TTCATCTCCAAATAACAACGTGTTATATATTGGCGTGACAAGTCAGTTGAAGCAACGAATTTGGCAGCATAAGAATAATATCATGCCTTCTTTTACCTCTAAATATAATGTTCATAACCTTGTTTACTATGAATTATTTGAAGATATAGAAGCGGCAATTGCTAGGGAGAAGCAACTCAAAACATGGAAACGTGCTTGGAAAAATGAGTTGGTAAAGAGTGTTAATCCTAGTTGGCAAGATTTGTATCACATGCTTTAGATTCCAGATACCTCGTTCCTCCGTTCTGGAATGACGAAGTAGCGAGTGGTGAGTATCGAAGAGTTTTGGGTGTATTGTCGTTAGTTAAGTTGTCATTCTGAACAGTGAG
>NZ_VFEB01000113.1:0-489 GCF_007858795.1 Vibrio sp. T20 | reverse complement strand
TTTGGTGTGAATATCTCATCAGAGACGAGTAAAGAAGATGAAAAATTTGAAGGCTATGGATATGAGACTAAAGTTTCAACCTTCAAAATAGACACAGACATCGGCTATGCATTCTTCCTCAATGGCTTTGATGTAAAGCCATACGGTGCTATTGGTTTTGCTCGTGTAGAGGAAAAGATCACGTTAAATACGCCTGACGGTAGTGCAAGTATCAAAGACAACAATACTTCCCTATTGCTAGGCACCGGAGTTAGAGCAAATTTTGCTTTCGGTCTTTATACCGACCTACGCTTCAACCTCATCATGATGGATGACTATGACATCGATCAGTTATCTTTCACTGTCGGATACAAGTTCTAAGAATAGCTTTCCATCAATTAAACACTTTGTTCACAATCTGTTTGGGTTGTGAGCAAAGTAATCATGCGTACCAATAAGTAGGCATTATCAACGATATAACCAATACGAATTAGCCTGCTCTTTCTAAAA
>NZ_VFEB01000054.1:0-285 GCF_007858795.1 Vibrio sp. T20 | reverse complement strand
ATTATGGACAGAAGAAGAGATCGCTCAGCACTTAGAGTCAGAAGGTGAGATCTGTCGAGTATCGGGCTTAAAAGCGCTCTACCATGAGAATGAAAGCAACCCGGCTTACATCAATGGTGAAGTGGTCAAGGTTGAAGAAGCGGATTCATCGCTACTAAACGTACTGTGTGATGACTCGGTGATTAACTCAGCAACCACTTTGACTCCTTCAGGCGTAACTGTCGTGACTGAATTAGTAAACAAAGGTTACTGGTTTATCGAAGACTAACTTAGTTAATCGGTTTC
>NZ_VFEB01000182.1:0-298 GCF_007858795.1 Vibrio sp. T20 | reverse complement strand
AGCAACTCTTGTTCTAGTGAGCACCTTGGAACGTATGTATTTAACAATGCTGTCATCGACAGTTCTTTGGAATTTGAAACTGTTGGTAGCGTCGTGAGTAAAGACGAGAGTGGTGTTGAAGCCGAATTACCGACTTACGAATTTATCGCTAAGGCATATGAACAGCAGTCCGAAGATCGGCTTGGTGATTCTTGGGCGTTATTACAACGTGACAAAATTAATGCAGCAGCCAAGGAAGTCGGGGCATCAATCTTTGAGTTAGATGCTTCATCAGGAAATATCAATTTGGATTTAGGTC
>NZ_VFEB01000148.1:0-221 GCF_007858795.1 Vibrio sp. T20 | reverse complement strand
CGGAACGTATAACAATCTCAGAAGAACTAGGTACTTATAAAGAGTTTGGCACAATACGAATTGAGTGTTGGGTAAAAGAAAGTTACTCAGAGTATTGGTGTGATCGCGCGCATGTAGAACAAGCTTAGTATCAAGTTTGAAGTGCGACACTTTCTACAGATGCGCATGAATATACTCCAGTGGGGTTCTATACCCAAGCCTTTTGCGTGGGCGCGTATTTA
>NZ_VFEB01000158.1:0-371 GCF_007858795.1 Vibrio sp. T20 | reverse complement strand
GTTCCCAGAATTTATAGATGATTCTCCTATTAAAGACCACTTTTCTGCAAGTCGAGATCCCTACGCTCACTATCTGAAAGATATTGTGGGCATCGATTTGTTATCGCGTGAAGATGAATTATATTACGCAAAATTGAACCGTTCAGGCGACAAAAAAGCTCGTGACCTCATGGTCGAATCTAACTTACGTCTTGTGGTAAAAGTTGCCAAGAGTTATCTGAAGCGTAAAGGGAATAACTTTACGTTGTTGGACCTCATTGAGGAAGGCAACATTGGCCTGATCAAAGCCATTGACAAATACGACCCTGATCCGGGTTATCGGTTTTCAACATACGCAGTGTGGTGGATTCGCGAAAACATCGAATCCGAAT